>NZ_CP169391.1:1624135-1948962 GCF_041937525.1 Kytococcus sedentarius | reverse complement strand
GCGGGCCAGCACCTGGCGGCCGCGGACGGCGATCTGGACGGTCTCGTGGCCGTCTTCGTTGCGGAACTGGAACTGACGGGGCATGGAGCCAACGTAGCCCCATCCACCACCCACGGGGGCAGCCGGTGCGGCGTGTACCGGGTGTGGCTCGAGCGGTTGCGCGAAGGGGGAGCAGTACTACTGTGAATCGTATGAAGACACCCACCCTGTCGCCCCAGTCCGCCGAGATCGTCGCCGCCACTGCCGGCGTGGTCGCCGAGCACGCTGTGCAGATCACGAGCACGTTCTACCCGAACATGTTCGCGGCCCACCCGGAGCTGATGCGGGTCTTCAACAAGGCCAACCAGGCCATCGGCGAGCAGCCGGTGGCGCTGGCCAGTTCCGTCGTGGCCTACGCGGTGCACCTCATCGACCCCGACGCGCCGGACTTCACCCCGGTCATGGAGCGGATCGCCCACAAGCACGTCTCGCTGGGCATCACGGCCACCGACTACACCATCGTGGGTCACTACCTGCTGGAGGCCGTGGGTCAGGTGCTGGGCGATGCGGTGACGCCCGAGGTGGCCGCCGCCTGGGACGAGGTGTACTGGCTGTTCGGCACGCAGCTGATCGCGGAGGAGGCCAAGCTCTACGCGCTGGCCGGCGTGGACCCCGAGAACCCGTGGCGCAAGTACGAGGTGACCGAGCGCACGGAGGAGACCGAGGAGGTGTTCTCGCTGACGATCAAGCCCGTGGAGGGCGAGCTGCCAGACCACACGACCGGCCAGTACGTCGCGATCGCGGTCGACCTGCCCACCGGCGAGCGCCAGCCGCGCCAGTACACGATCTCCGGCGCGCCCGAGGGTGCCTTCCGCGTCACCATCCGCAAGGTCGTGGGGGTGGACGGCCACCCCGACGGGCAGGTGTCGTCGTGGCTCCACGAGAACGCCCGGCCCGGCACCGTGCTCGACGTGTCCACCCCGTCGGGAGACGTGGTGCTCGACGCGAGCGACGCGCCCCTGGTGCTCGCGAGCGCCGGCATCGGCATCACGCCGATGGCCGCCATCGTCGAGGAGCTCGGCCAGAGCCAGCCCCAGCGGCCCGTCATCCTGATGCACGCCGACCGCACGTCCGCTGCCCACCCGCTGCTGGAGACGATGCAGGCCTCCACCAGCCAGCTGGCGGACCTCGCGTCCCACACCTGGTACGAGGAGATGGACGAGACCGGTGAGGCCCGGGGCGCCCACCTCGGCCTGATGGACCTCGCCCAGGTGGATGTGCCTGCCAACGCGAAGGTCTTCATGTGCGGCCCGCTGCCGTTCATGCGGACCGTGCGCCGCTCGTTGATGGACAAGGGTGTGGATGCCCGCAACATCTCCTACGAGGTGTTCGGGCCGGACCTGTGGGCGCAGGACCCCGAGTCCGGCGCCGAGGAGAAGGTCGCCGCGCAGATCGCCGAGGCCCGCCAGGGGGCCTGACCCGCATCGACCAGCCCCCGGGCCAAGGGGTTGCCCGGGGGCTGGTCAGGAGTTGGTCAAGGCTCCGTGAGGGTTTGCCCCATCGGCTTGGCAGGGGTTCGGACGGGGCGCACGATCGGGAGGTCGGCACACGTCTGTCCGTGTCGGCCACCGCTTTTCGCGGTTCCCCTACCCAGGAGCATGACCATGCGTCGCAGCACGCTGAGCGCCTTCATCGCCACCCCTGCCCTCGCCCTGTCCATGGCGGGCATCGCCCTGTCGCCCACGGTGGGCGCCTCGAACCCGGACCTGGGGCCCGAGGCCACCGCCGCGGTGGACTTCCAGGCGCCCAACGGTGGGGTGGACGACTCGCCGGTGTTCGTCGTGGCCGCAGCCGACGACCAGCCCCAGCTGGGCGAGGTGGCCGCACGGGTGGACACCCTGCGCGACGCCAGCGGCCAGGAGGTCGTCATCTCGCGCACCACCGCCGACAAGGTGGCCGAGCTGCACGAGGCGCCGGCCGGTGAGCGGGGCGCGGGCTTCCGCACCTTCCCCACGTGGGCGGCCGCTGAGGAGTTCATCGCCTCCGACCGGTCCGCCGAGGCGACCACGCAGGCGCTGGCGCTGCCCGGCATCGACAACCAGGCCACCGTCGAGCCGTGGCTGGACCAGGTGCAGGAGTCCCGCATCCGCCAGACCATCTCGGACCTGTCCACCAACTGGCCCAACCGCTACTACGCCTCCAGCCACGGCAAGGCCGCCGCAGCCCACGTGCACGACCAGTGGAGCGGCATCGCGGCCGGCCGCAGCGACGTGACCGTGGCCTACGACGAGTCCTGCGGGAGCAGCTGTGGTGTGCAGCCGAACGTCACCATGACCGTGCAGGGCACCGAGAACCCCGACGAGGTCGTGGTGGTGGGTGCGCACTTCGACTCCATCTCCAACTCCGGCTCCGGTGACTCGATGGACGCCCCGGGTGCCGATGACAACGCCTCGGCCACCGCGACCGTCACCGAGGTGGCGCAGGTGGCGCTGGCGAACGGCTGGAAGCCGCAGCGCACCGTGGTGTTCGCCGCCTATGCCGCGGAGGAGGTGGGTCTGCGTGGCTCGGCCGCCATGGCGAACTCCTACGCCTCGCAGGGCAAGGACGTGGTGGGCGTGCTCAACCTCGACATGACCAACTACGACGGTGGCGCGTACGACATGTCCCTCATGCAGGACAACACGAACGCCGACCTGAACACGTTCTCCCGGGAGGTGTTCGACGCCTACCTGGCCCCGCAGGGCATGACCATGAACACCATGACCTGTGGCTACGGCTGCTCGGACCACGCCTCGTGGACCTCGGCGGGCTACCCGGCCTCGATGGTCTCGGAGTCCGAGCTGTTCCCGCACCTGCACACCCCGAACGACACCCTGGACGCCACGGGTGGCACGGCCGACCACTCGGTGAAGTTCGCGAAGTTCGGGCTCGCCTTCGTGGGCGAGCTGGCCAAGACCGGCGCCTGATGCGGTGAGCCCCGCGGGCTGACCGCCCGGCCCTCGTGCCGGTGGTCCCCGCAACCCGGCACGGCAAAGGTGAACCCGGCACGCTGTTCTCGGCGTGCCGGGTTCACCTTTGCCGTGCCAGCTCCCTCACTCCTCGTCCGGGACGTACTCCAGCAGGTCACCCGGCTGGCACTCGAGGACCTCGCACATCGCCTCGAGCGTGCTCAGCCGCACCGCCTTGGCGCGGCCGTTCTTCAGCACCGAGACGTTGGCCGGCGTGATGCCGACCCGCTCGGCGAACTCCCCGACGGACATCTTGCGACGTGCCAGCTCCACATCGATGCGCACCACGATCGGCATCAGATGACCCCCGCCATCTCACCCTGGAGGGAGGTGGCGCGCTCCAGCAGCCCGCGCATGATCCGCATCAGCAGGGCCGCGCCGAAGTAGGCCAGCACGCCCGCCGTGACGGTGAGGGTCACCAGCAGGTGCCCTTCGGGAGCCCCGAAGACGAGGAAGGCGATCACCAGGGTCATGGCGCCCCCGAGCATCAGGGCCTTCTCGATGCGGGACGCCCACACCAGGCTCCCCGGGTCGAAGATGCGGTCGACCATCACGGCATCGAGCAGCAGCCAGATGCACACCATCACGAACTGGAGGCACGCGAGCGCCCCGATGCTCAGGGCCAACACGGGCCAGCGGAGGTAGCCCAGGGCGGGGTCGAGAGCGGCCATGTCCGCGGCCAGGATGGGCAGGAGAAAGACCTGCAGCACCAGGATGAACAGGGCTCCGAGGATCAGGAACAGTCGCAGGATCGGGTCGGTGCGAGGGTTGTCCATGCATCGCAGCGTAGTGCAAACCTATCGAATTGCGATAGGCACCCATCGTTCGGCAATGCCCCGCTGCAGCTCACCAGGGGTGCGGCTCGAAGTCCTTGAGGAACACCCCGTGCAGGTCCTCACCGGCCTCACCGCGCACGATCGGGTCGTACACCCGCGCCGCACCGTCCACCAGGTCCAGCGGCGCGTGCCACCCCTCGGCCGCGATCCGCAGCTTCTCGTGGTGCGGCCGCTCGTCGGTGATCCACCCCGTGTCCACGGCCGTCATCAGGATGCCGTCGGTCTCCAGCATCTCCGAGGCACTGGTCCGCGTCAGCATGTTCAGGGCGGCCTTGGCCATGTTCGTGTGCGGGTGCCCGGAGCCCTTGTACCGCCGCGAGAACTGCCCCTCCATGGCCGACACGTTCACCACGTACGACCGCCGCGCCCCACGCCGCACCGCCTCGGCCAGGCTCGGCCGCAGCCGCGAGACCAGCAGGAAGGGCGCCACCGAGTTGCACAGCTGCACCTCCAGCAGTTCCATCGGGTCCACCTCCTGCACCTTCTGCGTCCACGAGTTCACCTGCTGCACGTCGGGGAGCAGCCCGCCCGCATCGAGCGCGGTGCCGCTCTGGTGCGCCTCCAGGCTCGCCGAGCCCGCGCGCAGCGCCAGCCGCGTCATGTCCGATGCGGTGAGTCCACCCCCTGCGTCGGTGTGCGCCACCGCGTGCTCGGACAGTGACCCGACCAGCGCTGCGGGGTGCGCCTCGCTGATGCGGTCGAACGCCAGCATGGACGGGCGCAGCTCGTCACCGACCAGCGGCGCCTGCTCACCCTCGGTGAGGTGGGAGTACGAGCCGGGCGTGCGCCGCACCGTCTGACAGGCGTTGTTGATGAGGATGTCCAGCGGCCCGCCGGCGGCCACCTCATCGGCCAGGGCGATCACCTGGGTGGGGTCGCGCAGGTCGATGCCCACGATGGACAGGCGGTCGATCCAGTCGGCCGAGTCCTCCTGCGCGGCGAAACGGCGCGCCGCATCGCGGGGGAAGCGGGTGGTGATGGTGAGCTCGGCGCCATCGCGCAGCAACATGAGCGCGATGTACATGCCGATCTTCGCCCGCCCCCCGGTGAGCAGGGCGCGTTTGCCCCGAAGGTCGGTGTGCTGGTCGCGGCGGGCGTGGCTCTCGCCGGCGCAGCGGGGGCACAGCCAGTGGTAGAAGCTGTCCACGGCCGTGAACTTCTCGTGGCAGATGTAGCAGCCGCGGGGGATGTTCAGCTGCCCGATGACGTGCCCCGCGCCCGCGAGGCCGGTGGGGGTCTCCAGCAGGATGCCGGCCGTCTCGTCGTCGATGCGCTGGGGGCTGCCGGTGGCGGTGCGCTCCATGAGGCGCTGATCCGCATCGAGCAGGGGTTGGCGTTCGGCGCGACGGGCCTCCGCGCGGCGCGCCTTGCGGACGGCCTTGTACATGCGCCCCGTGGCGCGCTTGACGGTCTCGATGTGCGGGTGGCCCTTGGGCAGCTCGTGCAGCTGGCCCAGCACGCGGAGGGTGGCCTCGAGGTCGGCGGGGTCGATGCCGGGCTGGTCGCCCGCATCGGGGGTGGTGGGGTCCTCGGGGGTCTCCGGGGTGGGGGTCGGGTCGTCGGGCTGCACGGTGCGCATCGTAGGTGGCGCGGCGGGGGTGGCCCGGTGCCACACTCGGTGCATGACGACGATCGTGACCCTGGGCGGCGGCGGGTTCTCCGAGACCGAGGGCGAGCTCACCGCGCTGGACCACTTCCTCCTCGACCTGGCCGGGCGGCGCATCGATGCGGGGGAGCGTGGCCGCGGGGCACGTCCGGCCGTGTGCTTCATCCCCACCGCCAGCGGCGATGGGGCGGCCTACTGCCAGAAGTTCGAGCGTGCCTATGGCGGCGTGGCCGAGACGTCGGTACTGACGCTGTTCAACGCCGACCCCTGGGGCTACCGCGACCCGTCGGTGCTGCTGGAGCAGGACCTGGTGTTCGTGGGTGGTGGGTCCACGGCCAACCTGTTGGCGCTGTGGCGGCTGCACGGGCTGCCGGAGGTGCTGGCGGAGGCGGGCCGGCGCGGCACGGTGCTGGCCGGCATCAGTGCGGGGATGAACTGCTGGTTCGAGGGGTCGTCCACCGACTCCTACGGTCCGCTGGCGGCGCTGCCGGACGGTCTGGGCTTCCTGCGGGGCAGCGCGTGTCCCCACTACGACGGGGAGCCGGGCCGGCCGGAGCAGTTCCGGGGTGCCATCGGCTCCGGGGAACTGCCCGAGGGCTACGCCGCCGACGACGGGGTGGCGCTGGTGTGGCGTGACGGTGAGCTGGTGGAGGCCGTCAGCGAGGTGGACGGCGGGCGTGCCTTCCGCGTGGCGGCCGACGGTGCGGGTGGCGCCGTGGAGGAAACGCTGCAGGTGCGGCGACTGGGCTGACGGGGCGGGGCGCGCCCCCTCCCGCTCGTCGTGCTTCCGGTGCGGGCTGGGGGGTCCGCATCTACGCTGGGGGGATGCTGCGCAGAGTCGTCCGAGAACTGCCGCCCCTCAAGTGGAGGGACGAGAAGATCCTGCAATGGCGCGAACAGGCCCGCGAGAGCCGCGATGAGGTGACCAGGCTCCGCAAGGAGCTCGCCACCGTCCGCGGCCAGCTCGACGCGCAGGGCGCCAAGACCGCCACTCCGCGTGAGGCTGCCGCGCAACCCTCCGGCCCCCTCACGGGTGATGGCGCCACCGTGGCGCTGGACGCCGAGGGCAGCATGCCGCGGGTGGAGCTCACGGACGCCCAGGTGAAGGCGATCCAGCAGGCGGGCCACGCTCCCACCGTGGGTGCCGCCCCGACCGATCCGCGCGCCTACCCCAGCTTCATCAGCCAGCTCTACCAGGCCCGTCGCTACCGATGGCGTCTGGCCGATCAGCAGCTGAAGAACCACCCCCGCAGCCAGATTCCCCTGAAGCTGCAGAACCACGCCCTGGCCGCCAGTCACGGGGTGCAGGCACCGGTCATCCACGCCATCTGGACCCAGGCGGCCCAGATCGACCTCTCCGTTCTGCCGGAGTCGTTCGTCATCAAGTCCAACGGTGGCGCTGGCAGCCGCGGGGTGTACCCGCTGCGGCGCGTTCCCGGGGAGACCGACCTGTACGAGGTCGCCGACGAGTCCCGCCGCCGCATCACCGGTGTGGAGGTGGTCACGAACCTCACGACGGACAAGATGCTCACCGGGCCGTGGTTCGCCGAGGAGCTCCTGGTGCCGGACGTGGGGGACTCCGCTCTGCCCAGCGACGTCAAGATCTACGCGTTCTACGGTCAGATCGGCTACGGCTTCGCCCGCCAGGCACCGTTGCACCGAGGGTCCGCCGGGTGGCACACGCGACTGGGCTTCCGGTACTTCGACGAGAACGGCCAGGACATCGAGATGCGCGGTGGGGAGAGTGAGAGGTCGCGCCTGGACATCCCCGTGTCGCCCCACCTGCCGCAGATGCTGGAGGCCGCCAAGGTGCTCTCCGCCGCGGTGCCGCTGCCCTTCGTGCGCGTGGACCTCTACGGCACCACCAAGGGCATCGTGATGGGGGAGCTCACCCTGGTGCCCGGCGGCAACCAGCACTACGTGCCGCTGCAGGACGTGCGGATGGGCCGGCTGTGGGAGGAGGCCGAGATGCGGCTGCAGATCGACCTCGCCCGCAACGGCCGGCCGTTCCGGAACATCGCTGGCGAGCACCCGGTGCCGGAGAACCTGCGGCCCTACCTGCCGCAGGCCTGAGGGCCGCACGCGCCGGGGCGGGCGGAGTGTGGCCCGCCCCGGCGCATCAGGGGCACTCCTGGCCATGGGGGATGGCGTGCAACCGGCGGGCGGGGGTCAGTGAGCCCTTGCGGCCACCCTCCTCGCGGTAGTCGATGGTGAGGTGGTCCTCGGTGGTGTGGTCACTGGTGACCCTGAGGATGACGGCGACACTCTTGGTCTCACCGGGTTGAAGGGTGGGTGTGGATCCGGCGGGTGCGGGTGGGATGTTGGGCGACGCCGCGGCCGCGTACATGTACTCGTCCAGTCCCACCAGGAACCAGTCGGTCACTTCGGCTCCGGACGTAGCCGGGAAGGTGACCGACGTTATTTCCACATTGTCTTCTCCGTCGTTGGTGATGACCTGAGTCGCAAACATCCTGAGGCTCTCTGGCGATGCACCTGCTGAGCCACACGTCATCGACCCCCCTTCAGTGCAGCGAGCGCGGTCGATGGACGGAGCCAGATCCACCACACGGCGGCCGCCGTGAGGAGCAGTGCCCCCACGACGGCCGCAGCGGCCACAAGTCGTGTGGATCTGTGTTCGACCAGCTCGTTCCTCAGCATGCTTGGCCGTGGGGGCGGGGCCAGAGGGTCCGGGCGGGTGTAAGAGTGCCTTCGCGGCCGGACCCCTCGAGGTAGTCGATGGTCAGGTGGTCCTCGGTGGTGTGGTCAGCAGTGACCTTGAGGACGACTGCGACGCGCTTGGTTTCGCCGGGTTGAAGGGTGGGTTCGGATCCTGCCGGGGCAGGTGGAATGTCGGGCGAGGCTCCCGTGGCGTACATGTACTCATCCAGTCCCACCAGGAACCAGTCCTTCACTTCGGCCCCGGACGTAGTCGGAAACGTGACCGCCGTGATTTCCACACTGTCGTCTCCGCTGTTGGTGATGATTTGTGTGGCGAACATCTTCAGGCTCTCGGGGGGAGCGCCGGCTGGTCCACAAGTCCGAGCGCCGCCCTCGGGCGCGGTCAGCGCGGTAGAGGGGCGGAGCCAGATCCACCACACGGCGGCCGCCGTGAGGAGCAGTGCCCCCACGACGGCCGCTGCGGCCACAAGTCGCTTAGCCACGGATGACCCATGTACGGGGGTCGGCGGCCGGCCCCGTGTTCAGCCCACACAACCGTAGGCCGTCGGTGTCGGTGGTCTTGACGCGGGTCTCGAGCGTTTGTGTGGCGGAGTGACCACTACGGATGGCGAGATCGATGCCGATCGCGCCTGAGGTGTCCACACCGTTGGTCCATCGGGTGGCGTGGTTGCGGTCGATCTTCTCGGAATCACCCGCCTTGTAGGGGTAACACTTCCAAGCCGCCGGGATGGACCCGTAGGTGTGCCAAGCACCGCCCTGGCGGTGGATGGCCTTGACCTTGCTGGAGGTGATGTATCCGTCCTTGCAGCTCCAGTAGTTGTACTTGCCGTACTTCCAGTAGGTCTTCAACAACTGGCGCTTGTTGCCCTGCATGTCCGACTTCTTGAAGGTGCTGGTGAGCTGTCGGCTGACTGAAGCGCCCTGGGTTTCGTTCCGAGGTCAGGACGCAACGGGCGCTACGTCGTGGCCACGAGTGTAGGCCGCCTCGACCTCGGTCGGGGTGGCGTAGCCGAGGGCCTCGTGGAGACGCTGCGTGTTCCACCAGTGGACCCACCCCATGGTGGCCAGCTCGACCGCCTCGGTCGACTCCCAGAGCCGCTTGGAGTGGATGAGTTCAGCCTTGTAGAGGCCGTTCACGGTCTCGGCGAGGGCGTTGTCATAGGAGTCGCCCACGGTGCCCACCGAGGCGCTCACCCCGGCTGTGATGAGCGCGTCGGAGTAGGCCAGACTGACGTATTGAGAGCCCCTGTCGCTGTGGTGGATCAAGCCCTTGTGGCCCCGGCTTGCGCCGGTGCTCATCAGCGCGTGCTCCAGGGCCAGCAATGGCAACCCTGCGGTGTGGAGGCTGGACGAGACCGCCCACCCCACGATCTTTCGGGAGTGCACGTCGGTGATGAACGCGACGTAGCAGAACCCGGTCGGGATCCGCACGTAGGTAATGTCAGCGACCCAGAGCTGGTTCGGCCTCTGTGCGGCGAAGCGACGTTCCACGAGGTCGGGGCGGGCATCCGACGCGGCTGCTGGCCGGGTGGTGATCGGCTTACGGCCACGGCGGACGCCTTCGAGCCCAGCGGTTTTCATGAGCCGGGCTGTCTGGTCCCGGCCGATGTCCCAGCCCGCCCGGACCATCGCGTGGTGCATCTTGCGCACCCCGTACACGCTGTAGTTCTGCGCGTGGACCCGCCGGATCTCCTTGAGTAGGAGATCATCTCGCAGCGCCCGCGCGGACGCGGGCCGGGTCTTCGCGGCCCGGTAGCCACGAGAGGTGATGAACCCACACTTTGTCGCGCCGAGGGTGCGGCAGATGGCCTCGACCCCGAACTGGTCGCGGTGCTCGTCGACGAACCTGATCATCTCGTCGTGGGGCGGTCGAGCTCCGCTGCGAAAAAAGCCGAGGCCTTGCGCAAGATCTCGTTCGCCCGTCGCAGCTCGAGGTTCTCCCTGCGCAGCTTGGTGATCTCCTCGGCCTCAGCGGTGCTCAACCCTGGAGCCTCACCCTGGTCGATGCGGTCCTGCTTCCACCAGTTCCGCAGCGTGTGGGGTGAGATCCCGCCGAGAGCTTCGCCGACGGCGGTGCAGGCAACCCAGCCAGAGCACTGCTCGGCACGGACGCGTTCCTCGATGAGCTTCAGGGCACGAGCCTTGAACTCGGGGCTGTACTTCTGGGGCATGATCCGATTCTCCTTGAGGAAGTAGGTCGGAACGAAACCCAGGACGCTTCAGTGCTGGGGTACTTCGCCGTCGATTCCGATGACGGTCCCCTTGACGAAGGGGTCCTTACCGGTCGTGTCGACCCCGAAGTTCCCCACCCCGTTCAGGAAGGGTGCGCCAGCCATGGCAATGACTGCTGGTACTGCGAACATCAAGTGCTTGCTTGAACGCATCGCCGCTCCTCGCGACTCTTGCTGGTGTCCTGATGACCCCCGCCGTTGGGATGAGCATCAGCCCGGCGGTGGGGTCTGGCAATACCTGGAGCAGATCCATACAGAATCTTGACCAAGTCTTGGGGGATTCGTGATCTGGGGGGGTCGGTCGCTCCGGGGCCCAACTCAGGCCCTCAGGCGTCCCAGTCCACCGTCGCGAACAGGTCGGCCATGGTCTCCGCGCGGCGGATCTGCCGGGCCTGGCCGTCCTCACCCAGCAGGTACTCCGCGGAGCGCAGCTTGCCGTTGTAGTTGAAGCCCATCGAGTGGCCGTGCGCGCCGGCGTCGTGCAGGACGACCACGTCGCCCGCGTGCACCTGGGGTAGCTCACGGTCGATGGCGAACTTGTCGTTGTTCTCGCAGAGCGAGCCGGTCACGTCGTAGGTGTGCGTGGCACCCGGGGTGACGCTCACCGCATCGGACCCGCTGTCCCCATCGGGCCCGGGGAGGACGGTGATGTGGTGGTACGAGCCGTACATGGCCGGGCGCATGAGGTTGTGCATGGACGCATCGAGGCCCACGTAGGACTTGTACTTCTGCGTCACCTGGCGCACGCGGGAGACGAGGTACCCGTACGGTCCGGTGATCACGCGGCCGCACTCGAAGCGGATGCCCAGACCGTCCAGCCCGGCGGGCACCACGATCTCGTCGTAGGCAGCGCGGATGCCGTCGCTCACCTGCTGCAGGTCCATCGGCCGGTCGTCGAGGCCGTAGGGGATGCCGATGCCGCCGCCGAGGTTCGCGAACTCCGGCGCGATGTCGAGCTCGTCCTTGAGGCGGGCAGCGAGCGTGAAGAGCATGCGGGCGGTCTGCACGATGTAGTCGCCGTCCAGCTCGTTGCTGGCCACCATCGTGTGCAGGGCGAAGCGGGTGGCGCCGCGCCGCTGGGCCTGGCGGTAGGCGTCGATGAGCTGGTCGGAGGTCACGCCGTACTTGGCCTGCACCGGGTCGCCGATGATCGCGTTGCCGGTGCGCTCGGCGCCCGGGTTGTAGCGGAAGCAGACCAGCTCCGGCAGGCGGCCCGCGGCCTGCTCGAGCGCGTCCAGGTGGGTGATGTCGTCGAGGTTCACCACCGCGCCCAGCTCCACGGCGCGGGCGAACTCCTCCGCCGGGGTGTCGTTGGAGGTGAACATGATGCGCTCGCCGCGGATGCCCAAGCGGTCGCACAGCTCGAGCTCCGGCAGGGAGGAGCAGTCGGCGCCGAATCCCTCCTCGGACAGCACGCGGACGATGGCCGGGGTGGGCGTGGCCTTCACCGCGAAGTGGTTGGTGAAGCCCGGCGCCCACGCGAACGCCTCGGTGAAGGCACGCGCGTTGGCGCGGATCGCGGCCTCGTCGTAGAGGTGGAAGGGGGTGGGCAGCTCGGCGGCGAGCTCCAGCATCCGCTCGGGGCTGGTGGGCAGCGGCTTGGCCGGGTGGACGCGGGAGGCGAGGCTCCCCGCATCGGGGCGGGTGGGAGAGGTGTCCTGGTGGGACATGGCGACTCCTGGGGTGGGGAGGAACGGAAGGGTAACGAGGACTGGTCAGGCGGAGGCGGCCGCGAGGGCCGGGGCGAGGAGGGCGTCGGCGTTCGCGCGCAGGGAGGCCACCGCGGCCTCGATGTCCTCGGACTGGCCGAACGCGCTGAACCGCACGTACCCCTCGCCCGCCGAACCGAACCCGACGCCCGGGGTCACCACCACCTGCGCCTGCTCCAGCAGCCGGTCGAAGAACTCCCACGACCCCAGGCCTCCCGGGCAGCGCGCCCACAGGTACGGGGCGTTGTCGCCGCCGGTGACCTCCAGCCCCATGGAGACCAGCGCCTCCCGGATGGTGGCCGCGTTGGCCATGTACCCGGCCACCAGCTCCGCGGACTCGGCGCGCCCCGCATCGGACAACGCCGCCACCGCCCCGGACTGGGCGATGTTGCTGGCCCCGTTGAAGAAGGTGGACTGGCGCCGGTTCCACATGCGGTGCAGTTCACCCGGCTCGGAGTCGGCCACCGTCAGCGCCCGCGGCACCACCGACCAGCCCAGCCGCACCCCGGTGAACCCAGCGGTCTTGCTGAGCGACGTCAGCTCGATGGCGCACTCGGCGGCGCCGGGCACCTCGTAGATGCTGCGCGGCAGGGACTCGTCGGTGATGTAGTCCGCGTACGCCGCATCGAACAGGATCACTGCCTGGTGCTCCCGCGCCCACGCCACCCAGGCCGCCAGCTGCTCGTGCGTGGCCACGGCTCCGGTCGGGTTGTTCGGCGAGCACAGGTAGACCACGTCGGCCGTGGTGCCGTCCGTGGGCGGCTGGGCCAGCCACCCGTTCTCGGACGACCCCTCCAGCATCACGATGCCCTCGTACGCGCCGGTCACCTCGTCCGCGGCCCCGGTGCGTCCGTGGACAACGGTGGAGTCCACGTACACCGGGTACGCCGGGTTCTGCACGGCCACCACGGAGTCCGGCGCGAACAGCCCCTGGAGGTTCGCCGCATCGGCCTTGGCACCGTCGGAGACGAAGACCTCGGCCGGGTCCAGCTCCACGCCACGCCGCGCGTAGTGCGCCACGATCGCCTCCCGCAGCGCGGCCTCGCCCTGCTCGTCGCCGTACCCGCTGTACCCGGCAGCGGTGGACAGCGCCACCACCCGTTGGTGCAGCCCGGCCACCACGGTGGGGGTGAGCGGCTGGGTGGTGTTGCCGATGCCCAGGCGGTGCACCACCGCACCGGGGTGGGCCTGCTCGTACTCGCGCACGCGGCGGGCGATCTCCGGGAACAGGTACCCGGCGGACAGGGTGCGGTAGGTGGGGTTGATGCGGGCCATGGGGGTCCTCTCTTCTCAGGCGGGCAGCAGCGCGCCGCGCGGGCAGTCGACGGCCTCCAGGGCGCGGAGCAGCTGCTCGCGGTGCCCCTCGTCCTCGAGCGTGCACAGCGGCAGCCGGAAGCTCTCGCGGCACCACCCGTACTCGGCCAGCGCCGTCTTGATGGGGATGGGGTTGGTCTCGCTGAAGCAGGCGGCGAAGAACGCCGAGAGCTGGGCCTCCAACGTGCGGGCGGTGCCCAGGTCGCCCTCCAGGGCCGTGTGCACCATCCGCGTCATGGCCCCGGGCAGCAGGTTGGACGCCACGGAGATGACCCCGTGCCCCCCGAGCCCGATGAGGTCGACCGCCAGGTTGTCGTCCCCGGCCAGCACCGTGAACCCCTGGGGCGCGCGGGCCAGCACGTCCTTCATCTGGTCCAGCGACCCGCTGGCCTCCTTGACGGCCACGATGTTGGGGCAGTCCTGCGCCAGTCGCACGAGGGTGGCGGTCTCCAGGTTCACCGCGGAGCGCCCGGCGATGTTGTAGAGCACCACGGGGAGCGTCACCGCATCGGCCACCGCCTTGAAGTGCAGGTACAGGCCCTTCTGCGTGGGCTTGTTGTAGTACGGGTTCACCGTGAGGACGGCGTCTGCGCCGGCCATCTCGGCGTGGCGGGAGAGCTGCACGGCCTCCTCGGTGGAGTTCGACCCGGTGCCGGCGATCACGGGCACCCGTCCGGCGGCGCGCTTCACGGTGAACGCGATCACGCCGTCGTGCTCGTGGTGGCTGAGGGTGGGGCTCTCCCCGGTGGTCCCGCACGGCACCAGGCCGTTGATGCCGGCCTCCACCTGCGCGTCGATCAGCGCGCCGAGCGATTCGGTGTCCACCGCGCCGTCGTCGGTGAAGGGGGTGACCAGCGCGGTGTGCACGCCCCGCAGGTCGAGGGCAGGGGTGGGGCGGGTCATGCGTCCTCCTGGGTGGGGTGCGGGGTGGGTGTCCCGATGCGGTGACCCTCACCGGGGTGGGTGGTCGCCAACCGCTCGGCCAGCAGGTCGTCGAAGCGCCACAGCCCGGGGGCGGGGGGCTCCTGGGTCAGCCAGCGGGCAGCGCGCAGGGCCCCGGCGGCGAACCCGTCGCGGGAGCGGGCGGTGTGGGTGAGCTCGAGGGTGTCCTGCGGGCTGTCGAACCAGACGGTGTGCGTGCCGGGGACGTGGCCGATGCGGGTGGAGGAGATCTGCAGGTCGTCGGCCCTGCCGAGGGCCTCGGCCAGGTGCAGGGCGGTGCCACTGGGGCTGTCGGCCTTGCGGCGGTGGTGCACCTCGTGGATGCCCACGTCGTAGCCGCCCACCCCCTCCAGCAGGGCGGTGGCGTGCTCCACGAGGCGCAGCAGGAGCGTGACGCCCACGGAGAAGTTGCCGGCCCAGACCGCGGGGGCGCTCGCGCTGGCGAACAGGTCGTGCGCCTCGTCCAGGCGGTCGGTCCAGCCGGTGGTGCCGATGACGGCGGGCACCGTGCCGCGGGAGTAGGCCTCCAGGTGCGACCAGATGGCGGAAGGGTGCGAGAAGTCGATCCAGACGTCGGGCGCCTGGGCGGGCGTCACCTCATCGAGGCTGCGGTGGGTGGCCGCGGCGGCGGTGGGCGCGACGATGCAGGTGACGCGGCACCCGGCATCGGCCGCCAGGCGGTGGACGGCCTGCCCCATGCGGCCGTGGCCGACCAGGCCGATGGCCGGGCCGTGCGCGGTGGCCTGCAGGGGGTGGGGCGTGCTGTCCATACGAGGAGCCTAGGGTGCGCGAGGCACCCAGATTCCTTGAAGTGGAGCGGATTTCAGAGGTCGTGTCGGACTCCGGAAGTCTTCCCGTGGGGCGGGGGTGCGCCGGAGGATCTGCCGCTGCGGGGGCGGCGTGGCGGGACGCAGAACGGCCCGGGGCGGGTGCCCCGGGCCGTTCAGGTGGTGCGTGGGTCAGCTGGTGCTGGCGTCGTCGTCGCTGTCGTCGTCAGCGTCATCGGACTGGTCGTCAGCGTCGTCGTCCGACTGGTCGTCCGCGTCATCCGAGGCGTCGTCGGCATCATCGGACTGGTCGTCGGCGTCGTCGCTGTCGTCATCCGAGGCGTCGTCGGCGTCATCGTCGGACTGGTCGTCGCTGTCGTCATCGGACTGGTCGTCGGCGTCGTCGCCGCCGCCGGTGTCCTCGGCCGTGGTCGTCACCGAGGTCTCGGTGTCATCGCCACCGGTGGAGTCGTCACCACCGCACGCGGAGAGGGCCACGACGGCCAGCGGCACGGTGGCCAGGCTCATCAGGCGGGTCAGGGGGGAACGGTTTCCGGTGTTCTTGATCATGTCTCCTTTGTAGTGGATCCGTTCGCCCGTGACCATGAGTTCTGCATGAGGAATTTCTCACCGGTTGGCGTGAAGCCGTCCGTGCGGGGGACACTCGCGCGGTGATTCGAGCTCGTGCCCTGACCGCCCTCCTCGCGCTCGCGGGGCTGGGTCTGGCCGGGTGCGCCGGC
Source organism: Kytococcus sedentarius (assembly GCF_041937525.1). Taxonomy (GTDB): domain Bacteria; phylum Actinomycetota; class Actinomycetes; order Actinomycetales; family Dermatophilaceae; genus Kytococcus; species Kytococcus sedentarius_A. The sequence continues at coordinate 1,933,151 of NZ_CP169391.1, read as the reverse complement.
CAGAGCCCGTCGGCGGCGAGCGTGCCCGGTGTGACCCCGCCGCCCTCGCCGGTCACCGCCGAGGACGGGGCCGTTGCAGAGTGGAGCGAGTGGCTGCCCTACGGCCCCGAGGAGCGACAGCGCGTCCGCGTGCTCCCCGGCGACCCAGGCGGTGGGGTGGCGGTGCTGGTGCACGGCGGCAGCTGGCGCGCCGGCAGCGCGGGCACCTACACGGACAGCAACGCCACAATGCACGCGCTCACGCGCGGCCTGCATGAGCGGGGTTGGTGGGTGGTGGCCGTGGAGTACCGCTTCGCCGACCGCTCGCCCTGGCCCGCCACGGCGCACGACGTGCACAGCGCCACCCGGGCCGGTGTGGCCTGGTCCACCGAGCGGGGCGCGGGGGAGACCCTGGCGATGCTGGGTGACTCCGCGGGCGGGCACCTCGCCTCGCTGGAGGGAGCCACCCACCCCACCCAGGTGGACGCCGTGGTCTCGTACTACGGCCTGCACGACTTCACCACCTCGCAGGCGCAGCGCGACGCGCGCAACTGCCCCTCCATGAACGTGGGGGCGCCCAACGTGTTCGGTGCCCAGCCCACCACCGAGGAGCAGCTGGCCGTCGCCCGCCACTGGTCCCCGGCGCACCGGGTGGGCCCCGACAGTCCGCCCATGATGGTGCTGCACGGCACCGAGGACTGTGTGGTGCCCTACGAGCAGGCCGGTGAGCTGGTGGAGGCCCTGACCGCCCACGGGGTGCCGAACGAGCTGATCACCCTGCCCGGAGAGGGTCACGGCAGCCCGGCATTCGTGGACCCAGAGAGCACGCTGCCGCAGGTGCTGGACTTCCTGGCCGACCACTCCGACCCGGTGGTGCTGCCCCCGACCCAGCAGCGTCCGTCCACGCCGGCCTCGCCGGCGCCATCGACGTCGCCGTCATCCCCGTCCTCCGCGCCCGCGGCATCCCCGTCCACCGCATCGCCCACGGCGGGAGAATGACTCCATGACCTCCCCGACCTCGGCACCGGACCCGGCCGGCCACCCTGCCGCCCTGCTCGAGCTGGGCTCCCGCAGGTTCGGCGCCTGCCACCCCGCCGTGGCCGTCCCCCTGGTGGGCACCACCGCCGAGGAGCTCCTCCAGGAGGCCGCGCGACTGCGCGGTCAGCCGGTGGACCTGGTGGAGTGGCGGCTGGACCACCTCGCCAGCGGTGCGGGTGCCACGCGGGGGGACGCTCCCCGCATCGCCCCCCTGGTCGCGCAGCTGGTGGACGCCCTGGGTGGGCTGCCCCTGCTGGCGACCTACCGGACCCGCGGTCAGGGAGGACGGGGCGAGGCCGACCCCGGGGAGTACCTGACGCTCGTGGAGCAGGTCGCCGGCCTGCCGGGGGTGCACCTGGTGGACGTGGAGTTCGACCACCCGGAGCGCGACGCGGCGCTGCAGGCCGTGCGCACCGCCGGGGCCCGAAGCCTGGTGAGCCACCACGACTGGGACGGCCAGCCCGCGCCGGAAGGGTTGTCCACCCTGGTGGGGGAGATGCGCGCCACCGGGGCCGATGCGGTGAAGCTCGCCACCACCCCCGCCGACGAGGCCCGGGCGCTGGAGCTGCTGACGGTGCTCACCCGCATCGCCCCCGAGGGAGGTCCCGTGGCGATGCTGGGCATGGGCCCGGCCGGGCGGCTCACCCGCCTGGTGGGGCCGGCCTGTGGGAGCTTCCTCACATTCGCACGGCTGGGGGCCGCCAGCGCCCCCGGACAGCTGGATCTGGCGCTCGTGGCGGCTACCGTTGACGCCCTGCGCGCGCCGGAGCGTGCGTGACCCCACACCCTGCTGAGGTACCGATGACCCGTTCGCCCCGCCGAGCCAGCACCACCGCGTTCGCCGTCTGCGCCAGCCTGTTCCTCGCTGCCTGCGGCGGTGAGGAGGACCCCGGGGAGACCCGGGGAGCGAGCGAGAGCACGACGGTGGGGCAGGAGGCGCCGACCGGTGCGCCCAGCACCCCGTCGCACGAGACCTCGGCAGCGCCCAGCACCGAAGACCCCGAGAGCTCGGCGCCCGACCCCTCGAGCTCCGCGCCGGACGGGACGCCGTCGGAGTCCGCGCCCGAGGCCGGGGAGACGTCCGTGCCCGCGGAGCCGAGCGAGGAGGCCCCCACCGACACCGCACCGCCCTCGGCCACCGTGGCGCCCCCGGGGCCCGAGCCCACGGAACCGGCGCCCGAGACCACCACCCCGGCGCCGGGTGCCACGGACCCGACGCCCGTCCCCACGGAGCCGGCGCCCACCGCATCGGACCCGGCTCCCTCGCCCACGCCCAGCGGGACGGCGACGGAGCCCACCCCCTCGCCCAGTGAGCCCAGTGAGCCGAGCGAGCCGAGCTCCCCGGCGCCCGGGGGCTGGAGCGACTGGGTGTCCTTCGGATCCGCACCCGAACAGCGCTACATGATGCTGCCGGGCGAGCCGGGCAAGGACGTCGTGGTGCTGATCCACGGCGGCGGCTGGGTGGGCGGCAAGGCAGAGGCGTTCGCGGACGAGGAGAACCGCAAGAACAACCTCGTCAAGCGTCTGGAGTCGATGGGGCTGTGGGTCGCCTCGGTGGAGTACCGCAAGGCTGACGAGAGCCCGTGGCCGGCCACCCCGCAGGACGTGCACGCCGGCGTGACCGCTGCCGTGGCGGAGGCCCGCAGCAAGGGGGCCGGCGAGGGTGTGGGGCTGTTCGGCGACTCGGCCGGGGGCCACCTCGCCGCGTTCGAGGCCATCAAGCACCCGGGCACGGTGGATGCGGTGGTCGGCTACTACGGCATCTACGACCCGCTGACGGCCAAGGCCCAGCGCAAGGACCTGTCCTGCCCGCCCAAGACGGCTGCCGAGGACCACATCTACATGCAGGACGCCACGGACCCCGCCCTCAAGGCCCAGGTCGAGCAGGCGTCGCCCGTCGCCCAGGTGACCTCGGCGGCTCCGCCGATGTTCCTGCTGCACGGCACCATCGACTGCGTCGCCCCGGCGAGCCAGTCACAGCAGATGCACGAGGCACTGCTGGCCCAGGGGGTGCAGTCGAAGCTGGTGATGGTCCCGGGCGCCGACCACTCGCAGCCGGCCTTCTGGACCGAGGACGAGTACCTCAGCCAGGTCACCTCGTGGATGGCGGTGCACGGGGTCGACTGATCCCCGGGCTCGTGGCCCTAGGATGCGCTCCATGATGCGTCGAGTCGTGCGTGACCTCCCCGCCATCAAGTGGCGTGACGAGAAGATCGAGGAGTGGCGCGGCATCGCCCGCCAGCACAAGGAGGCGCTCCGCGCCGCCGAGCAGCGGGCCAGGACGGCCGAGGCGGAGCTGGCGCGCCTGCGTGCCGAGAGCCAGAAGGCGGCGAAGTCCGCCACGAAGTCGGCGGCGCCCGCTGCGCCCGCTGAGAAGTCGCCTGCCCCCGCGAAGGCCCCCGCTGCGGTGCTGCCCTGTGGCGAGCCGCTCCTCGGGGAGAACAGCACGGTCACCCGTGACGCGGCCGGCACCACACCACGCGTGGAGTTCGCCCCCGACCTCGTGAAGGCCCTGAAGAAGGCCGGCCACGAGGTGTCCAGCGGTACCACCCCGGGTGACCCGCGGGGCTACGGCAGCTTCGCGACCCACCTCCTGGAGGCCCGGCGCTACCGCAAGCGGCTGGGGGACCAGGGGCTCAAGAACCACCCGCGCCGGGAGATCCCCAAGAAGCTCCAGAACTTCGCCCTGGCGGCGAGCCACGGGGTGCAGCCGCCCACCATCCTCGCCGTCTGGCGCAAGGCGGAGGAGATCGACCTCTCCGGGCTGCCGGACGAGTTCGTCCTGAAGTCCAACGGCGGGGCCGGGTCCCGTGGTGTGCACCCCCTGCGGCGGGTCCCCGGCAAGCCCGACCAGTTCGAGGTGGCTGACGACACCCGTCGCCCCGTCACGGGGGCGGAGGTGATCCGCCTCCTCACGACCGACGCGAAGCTGACCGGTCCGTGGTTCGCCGAGGAGCTCCTGGTGCCGGAGGACGGTGCGGCCGGACTGCCCAGCGACATCAAGATGTTCGCCTTCTACGGTGAGGTGGGGTTCGGCTTCGCCCGCCGTGCCCCCCTGCACCGCGGCGTCGCCGGGTGGCAGGACGCGCAGCAGTTCCGGTACTTCGACGGAGAGGGGCGCGATGTGGAGATGCGCACCATCCGCTCGGTCCGGGAGGTGGCCCTCAGCCCGCAGCTGCCGCAGATGCTGGAGCACGCCCGCACCCTCTCGGCCGCAGTGCCCCTGCCCTTCGTCCGCGTGGACCTCTACGGCACCACCAAGGGCGTCGTGATGGGCGAGATCACCCTCCTGCCGGGGAGCCACACCGACCTGCTCCCCCTGCAGGACATGCGCCTGGGCAGGATGTGGGAGGAGGCCGAGATGCGCTTCCAGATCGACGTCGCCGTCAAGGGCCGCCCCTACGCGATCCTCGCCGGTGACCACCCGGTGCCGGAGCTCCTCAAGCCCTACCTGCCCAAGCAGGCCTGACCCCCGCGCCGGGCGGCGCGCAGACGAGAGGGCCCCGACGAGCTGAGCTGCTCGTCGGGGCCCTTCCGTGTGAGGCGGCGCGTGCGGTGCGGGTGGCTCAGCCGGCGGCCGACATGCAGATCTCCTCCACCTGCCCCAGCTGGGTGCCCAGGTTCGGGTCGGACGGACCGGAGGCGCCCGCCAGCGCCGTGGACAGTGCGTGGATGGCGCCACGGACCTCCGGCGGCGCGACCTTGGCCAGGTCCTGCACACCCTGGGCGCCGGTGGCCGGGGTCTCCAGGGAGACCGGGTTGGCCATGGCGCCCTGCAGGTATCCGCAGGCGTCCTGGGCCGAGAGCTCGTCCACCTTGGTGTGAATGCCCTCGAGGTCCTGGAAGCTGGTGATGTTCAGCTCGGCGGACTGGCCCTCGCCGCCACGGGTCAACGAGGGGTCGGTGGTGGGCTCCTCGCCGGCGTCGTTGCCGGTCTCCTCATCGCCGGCCGATGCGGTGTCCTCCGGTGCGCTCGTCTCCTCGGCCGGGGCGCTCGTCTCCTCGGCGGGAGCGCTGGCGTCCTCGGAGGTCTCGCTCTCCTCCGCAGGGGCGCTGGTCTCCTCGTTCTGCTCCTGCGTGCTGCTGGAGACCGAGCTCTCGGTCTCTGCGGGGGTCTCCTCCTCACCGCCGCAGGCGCTCAGCGCCAGGGCTGCCAGCGGCAGGAGCGAGAGGTGCAATGCGCGCTTCAGGCGGGTGGAGGGGTGCTGGAGGGAAGTGTTCATCAGCACTGCCTAGCACGGGGGCAGGGGGCCGACCAATCCGAGGGGCCGCTCCGGGGGCTGCTGGTGGCGTCCGTCACCCCGTCGATGGGTGGCACCTCACGTACCGTGGTGGTGCACTCCCCCCCGCCGTCTGACCGAAGGACGTCATGCCCAGTTCCCGCCCCGAGGGCACCCGCAGCGAGCACCCCCGCCCCAGTGACGCGGTGGTCGGCTCGCACCGCGACGGCCGCAACCACCGCACCCCCACGCGCCGGTTCATCCACGAGGTGAACTACCCCCACAGCATCCACCCGGCCCTCGTGCCGGGTGTCTCGGTGGAGGACCAGAAGGTGCGCTTCGGTCTGGACAGGATCGTGTTCGGCGTGGCGGGCGCCGCCATCGTGGCCTTCATCGCGTGGGGCTTCGCGGACGCCGCACAGGTCACCCGGGTGACCACGGCCATGCTCACCTGGGTCATGACCAACCTCGGCTGGCTGTTCAACGGGCTGGCCATCGTGCTGCTGCTCTTCCTGCTGGGCATCGCCCTGAGCCCCTACGGCCGCATCCCGCTGGGGCTGGACGGCGAGGAGCCGGAGTTCTCCACGGCCAGCTGGACGGCCATGCTGTTCGGTGCGGGCATCGGCATCGGCATCATCTTCTTCGGGCCGTACGAGCCCATGAGCTACTTCCTCTCCCCGCGGCCCGGCTCGGCCGAGGCGGGCAGTGCGGACGCCGTGCCCAAGGCCATGGCGCAGGCCGCGCTGCACTGGGGAGTCAACGCGTGGGCCTTCTACGCGCTGGTGGGGCTGGCCGTGGCCTACGCCTCCTACCGGCGTGGCCGGGTGCCCCTCATGAGCTCGATCTTCGCCCCACTGTTCCGCAAGGACCCGCACCAGACGGCGGCCGGCCGCGCCATCGACATCCTGGCCATCATCGCCACCCTGTTCGGGACGGCGGCCTCCCTGGGCATCGGTGCCCTGCAGATCGCCAGCGGGGTGGAGATCGTGACCGGCTGGGGGTCCGGCGGCAACACGGTGGCCATGATCATCATCGTCGTGCTGACCATCGGCACCATCGCCTCGGCCGTCTCCGGCCTGGCCAAGGGCATCCGCTGGCTCAGCAACATCAACCTGGTGCTGGCCCTGTTGCTGGCCACCTTCTTCTTCGTGGTGGGGCCGACGGTCTTCCTGCTGAACATCGTGCCCTCGGTGTTCGTCACCTACTTCGACCAGATGCCCGCGATGCTCTCGGCCAGCATGGCCGACGGCCCGGAGATGCAGTCCTTCCTGAGCAGCTGGACCACCTTCTACTGGGCCTGGTGGGTGTCGTGGGCGCCCTTCGTGGGCGTCTTCACCGCGAAGATCTCCCGGGGGCGCACGGTGCGCCAGTTCATCCTGGGCGTGCTGTTCATCCCCGGCACCATCATCATCCTGGCCTTCACGATGCTGGGGGGCACCGCCATCTGGCACCAGCGCGACAGCCAGGCCATCGCCCCCGACGGCACCCTGGAGACCCTCCCGGCGCCGCAGGACATCTTCTTCACGGTGCTCGACCAGCTGCCGGGCGCGGTCATCGTGGCGCCCGTGGTGATCGTCATGCTGGCCATCTTCTTCATCACCAGCTCCGACTCGGCCTCGCTGGTGAACTCCCAGCTCTCGCAGGGCGGCAACCCGGAGCCCAAGCGTCTGGTGACGGTCTTCTGGGCCCTGTGCATGGCCGGCATCGCCGCGGTGATGCTGCTCATCGGTGGCGAGAAGGCGCTCACCGGGCTGCAGAACCTGGTGACCGTCTCCGCCCTCCCCTTCGCGGTGGTCATGATCGGTATGTGCGTGGCCCTGCTGCGGGACTTCTCGACCGATCCGATGATGATCCGTCGCGCCTTCCAGCAGCGTGCGGTGGACAACGCGGTGCGCGAGGGCGTGACCGAGTACGGCGACGACTTCAAGCTCGCGGTGGAGCCGGCCCACGGCGAGGCCGAGCGGTGGTCGGTGGGCAAGGACTTCGAGTCCACCGCCGAGGAGTACACCGCCTGGTACCAGCGCACCGACGAGGAGGGTGAGCCGGTGGAGTTCGACTACGCCACCAACGAGTACGTGGAGGAGGGGGTGGACGACACGGACGGTCGGCCGACGGCGGATGGCCGCCCCACCGCCTAGTGTCTGCGCCATGACGCCTCGCATCCCCCGCCCGCAGCGTCTGGGACGGATGTGGGAGCGCGCCCAGGTGCGTCTGGAGATGGACCTGGCCAGCGGCGCCCGCCCCTACGGCATCGTCGCGGGGGACCACCCCGTGCCGGAGCTGCTGCGGCCCTTCCTTCCCTGAGCTACAACCAGCCGTTGTCGCGGGCCGTGGTGGCGGCCCCGGCGCTGGTGCGCGCCCCGGTCTTGCCGATGGCCGAGGAGAGGTGGTTGCGCACGGTGCCCGGGGAGAGGAACAGTGCCCCGGCGATCTCCGCCACCCCCTGGCCGGCGGCCGCCAGGCGCAGGACGTCCGTCTCGCGGGGGCTCAGCGGGTTCGGGCCCGCCAGCGCGGACTCGGCGGCCAGGTCGGCATCGACCGTGCGCAGCCCGGCTGCGGTGCGTCGGACCGCCTCGAGGAGCTCGGCCGGCGGGCAGTCCTTCACCACGAACCCGCTCGCGCCGGCGTCCAGCGCGCGGCGCAGGTAGCCCGGCCGCCCGAAGGTGGTGACCACCAGCACGCGCGGCGGCGTGGGGGCGGTGAGCAGGCCCGGCAGGGCGTCGATGCCGCCCCCACCGGGCATCTCGATGTCGAGCAGCACCACGTCCACCGAGGTGTCGCGCACGAAGTCCACCGCCGCGGGCCCGCTGTCCACCTGCCCGACCACTTGCAGGTCGTCCTCCAGGTCGAGCAGGGCAGCCAGCGCCCCGCGCACGAGCGCCTGGTCGTCCACCACGAGGATCCGGGTCATGCTGCTGCTCCCGTCGGCAGGGTGACCACCAGGCGGGTGCCCGGGGCGTTGTCCTCCCACACCACGGCGCCCCCGGCAGCGGCGGCGCGCTCGCGGATTCCGTCGCTCCCCGAGCCGGATGGCTCACCGGTCAGGCCCTGCCCGTCGTCGCTGACCACCAGGCGATCGGGCGCCAGGGTGACGTCCACCCTCGAGGCCCGGGCGTGCCGGCTGACGTTCGTGACCGCCTCGCGCAGGATCCAGGCGGCGACGGGACGGTGGCGCGGGGGCACGTCCTGGGGGTCACCGTGCACGGTCAGGGAGACCTCGCCGCTCGAGGCCAGGTCCCGGGCACGCTCCACCTCATCGGCCAGGTCGGTGGAGCGCAGGCCGACCACGGTCGACCGGGCCTCGCTGAGCGCGCGGCGGGCCAGTGCGGCCACCTGCGAGATCTCGTCGCGGGCCCGGTCGTCGTCCCGTCCCACCAGGCGCTCGGCGAGGTCGGCCTTCAGCACGATGGCGGTGAGCGAGTGCCCCAGCACGTCGTGCACGTCCCGGGCCACCCGCTCGCGCTCGGCGGTGATGGCAAGGGCCGTCTCCACCTCACCCAGCTCGATACCGCGGTCGATCATCTGCCGGACCGCGAGCATGCCGCCGCCGACGGGGACCGCGATGAGGGCGAACACTGCAGCCGATGGTTCGACCAGCGCCACCACCAGCGGGGTCAGCGCCGCCGCGGCGGTGGCCGCGTAGTGCGACGGGCGGGGCAGCTCGAGCGCGGCGTGCGTGGCCACGTACGGCAGGAGGCCGCAGGACCCGACGCCCAGCACGGGGACCGTGACCACCATGAGTGCGAGCATCCCCGCGAGCACCCACCACGGGCGGCGCTCGCTGTAGCCCCACAGGTAGAGCGCGGCGAACGCGATGATGGCGGCGACCGTGACCCCTCGGGCCAGCGGTGCCGCATCGGCCTGCGCGGCGCCCAGCAGGGGGAAGGCCAGAAAGACCATGAAGACGATGGCGATGACGAGCGACCACCGGTAGTAGGGGTCGTCCCGTCGCGGGCCCGGGGCTGCGGGGTGTGTGGCGGGGCCGGACGACGCGGCCGGGGACCGCTCCGGCGCCGGGGCGCTCACTCGCGCCGCCCCGTGCGCCGCATGACCAGGGTGCACGCCACCGCCAGGACCAGGAACCATGCCCCCATGTTCGCCCATGCCTGCCAGGCGGGGATGTTCACCCCGCCGCTGATCCACCCCTCGGTGATGGGGCGCTCGGCCGCGTTGACCACGCCGAACATCGGGGTGAACCGCGCCAGCGTGAGCAGCCAGCCGTCCAGCGGCATGAACACGTTGCCCAGGAAGGCCAGGATCACGATGCCGCCCGACGCGATGCCGATGGAGGCATCGGAGCGGATCACCAGCGCCAGCAGCAGGCCGTACAGCGCGAAGAGCGACGCGCCCAGCCAGCCGATGAGGCCGCACAGCAGCCAGTTGCCCAGCGGTGCCTCGGCGCCGGTCGCGGCCGCGATGGCCAGCACCAGGACCACGGGCACCAGTGCCACCACCAGTGCCGTGACGAGCTTCTGCAGGGCGAACCCGAGCGGGCTCAACGGGGTGAGCAGCAGCTGGCGGGTCCAGCCCTGCTGCCGCTCCCAGGCCGTCAGGGCGCCGATGGAGGCGCACGCCGTGCAGGCGCCGTAGACCGCCATGCGCACGGCCAGCATCGAGTTGCCGTCGCCGCCGGGCATCTCGGCGTCGATGGCGTTGCCGGCCGAGAAGATCAAGTACATGAACACCGGCAGGCCAATGGTGAAGATGACGTTGGAGACGTTCCGCAGGATGCGGACGGTGTCGATGCGGAGGTAGGTGGGGGAGAAGAGCATTCCGGTGGGGGTCGACATGATGGCTCCTGGGGTTCAGGCGGCGGTGGCCGCAGGCGCGGGGCGGGCGGGCGAGGTGGACTGGTCCGGGTCGGTGCCGCCCTGCGGGTCGGCCGCCTCCCGGGTGAGCTCGGCGAAGGCCTCGTCCAGGCCCAGCGGCACGATCTGCAGGCCCGTGGCCCGCCACTCGGTGAGGGCCAGCCGGGCGAAGCGGTCGGAGTCCGTCACCCGCATCTCCAGCCGGTCGGGGGTGGGTGTACGGACGTCGACCACGTCGGGCTCGCCCGCCAGCTGCTGGGCGAGGCGTCCCGCATCGGGGGTGGTGCAGGTGAGCACCCGGCCGGGGACCCGCGAGCGGACGGCCTCGGTGGTGTCGTCGGCGATCACGCGGCCGCCGGCCATCAACACGGTCCGGGGTGCGTACTCCTCGGCCTCCGCGAGGTAGTGGGTGGCGAAGACGATGGTGCGTCCCGCCTGCGCCTCGGCGCTGACCACCTCCCAGAACTCCTGCCGGGCGGAGACGTCCATGCCGGCGGTGGGCTCGTCGAGCACCATCAGGTCGGGGTCGGGCAGCAGCGCCAGGGCGAAGCGCAGCCGCTGCTTCTCGCCCCCGCTGCAGCGGCTGACGCGCCGGGTGGCCAACGGGGTCAGGCCGGCGCGGTCCATCACCGAGCCCACGCGGCGGCGGCCGCCGGGGTGCAGGCTGGCGACCGCGCGGACGGTCTCGGCCACGCGCAGGTCGTCGAGCAGCGCGCCGGACTGCAGCATCGCGCCCACCCGGCCGGCGGACACCGCGCGGGACGGGCGGTCGCCGCAGACCCGCACCTCGCCCGAGGAGGGGGCCTGCAGGCCCAGCGCCATGTCGAGGGTGACGGACTTGCCGGCGCCGTTGTGGCCCAGCAGGGCCACCACGTCGCCGCGGTGCACGGTCAGGTCGACGCCGCGCACCGCATCGACCCGGCGGGCGCCGCGGCCGAAGGACTTGTGGACCCCGCGCAGGTCGAGCACGGGCGCCGCGTCGGCGGCGGGGGGCAGGGAGTCGCTGGTTCGTTCCATGCCCCCCACGGTGCCGGGGTGGCGAGGCGGGCGCCCACGACCGGCATCACGCCCCCACCGTGACCGGAGTCATGGCCCGGGGTCACGACCCGGCGGGGGCGTGGTGCGGGCGGGGCGTGGTGCCGGCGGGCGTCGGTCAGGCCGAGGGGTCCAGCAGCAGCTTGCCGCTGGTGCGGCGCCCCGTGAGGTCCTCCTGGGCGCGGGCCGCCTCGGTCATCGGGTAGGTCTCGCCGATCGTGAGCTCCAGGGAGCCGTCGGCCACCATCGCGAAGACGGCCGAGGAGTGGTGCAGCAGCTCCTCGCGGGTGGAGACGTAGGTGGCCATGCCCGGGCGGGTCAGGTACAGCCCCCCACCGGCGTTGAGGCGCTGCGGGTCCACCGGGGGCACCGGCCCGCTCGCCGCGCCGAAGAGGCAGAGCAGGCCACGCGGGGACAACGAGTCCAGCGACGCGTTGAAGGTGCTGGCACCCACGCCGTCGAACACCACCCGGACCCCGGCGCCGTCGGTGATCTCGCGGACCCGCTCGGTGACGTCCTCGTGGTCGTAGCGGATGATGTGGCTCGCCCCGGCCGCCCGGCCCGCCTCGGCCTTGGCCTCGGTGGAGCAGGTGCCGATCACCTCGACCCCGTCCGCCGCGAGCACCTGCGTCAGGAGCAGCCCGACGCCACCGGCCACCGCGTGCACCAGCACCGTGTCACCGGCGTGCAGCGGCCACACCTCGCGGGCGAGGAAGTGCGCGGTCATGCCCTGCACCATCGCCGCGACGGCCTGCTCGTCCGACACCGCATCGGGCACCGGCACGGTCTTCTCGGCCGGCACCACCGCGTGCGTGGTGTAGCCCTGCCCGTTGACCAGGCACCAGGCCACCCGGTCGCCCACGGCCACGTCCGTGACGCCCTCGCCGACGGCGCTGACCGCGCCCACTCCCTCGTTGCCCGCGGTCAGCGGGAGCTCCGCCGGGTAGAGGCCTTCGCGGTAGTAGGTGTCGATGAAGTTGACGCCCGCTCGGGCGACCTCCACCACGACCTCCCCGGCACCCGGGGTGGGGTCGTCGGACTCGCGGACCTGCAGGACCTCGGTCCCGCCGTGCTTCTCGAAGACGATGCTGCGCATGGTGCCCAGCCTCGCACCACGGGCCGCAGCGCGCACGCGGCGGGTGGGGCGGCGCGATGCGTGGGTGGACCCGAGGGGGGCAGCCACCCCGGGCCGGCGCCTCAGCGGGCCCGGGCGCGCTCCACGATGCCCTGGTGCACCCGCGTGAACAGGGCGTGGTGGGCGGGGTAGGAGCCCCACCAGGAGGTCTCTCCAGCCAGCCCGTGGGGCACGAAGGTGACCTCCTGGGTCAGGAGGGACTGCCCCGCATCGTGGGGGGCGGGGGTGACCGAGAGGGTCAGCCGCGCCGTCCCGGGCAGGGCGCGGGTGGAACGGAGCCGCACCGAGCGGGTCGTACCCTCCTGATCCGTCGACTCAAGGGCCCACGGGCCCAGCGCGCCCCGGGGGCCCAGCGAGCCGCTCGAGCCGATGGACTCCACCTCAGTCCACAGGTCGTCCGCCGGCGCGTCGACGATGCTGCGCCAGGTCTCGGTTCGCTGCTGGCGGCCCACCCACGCGGGGTCGCCCGGCAGCGCGTCGGCGGGCTCCTCGCCCTCGGCCGCGGGGTCCACCGCATCGGCCCGGACCAGGGCGCGTGCCACGGCGTCGTCGAACGGGGTGTGCCCGCCGGCCGGGGCGCCGGTGAACTCCTCCAGCGCGCGACCGTCCTTGACCACCACCTCGTGCACCAGCGAGCCGACCAGCGGCTTGGCCACGCCGGCGGGCACCGGCGTCACCAGGCCCACCCAGTGGCTGGCGAGCCAGGGGGTCATCACCGGCGCCAGGGCGATGCGGCGGCGTCGCAGGCCGGCCACCTGGCCGTAGCGCACCAGCATGTCGCGGAAGCGGAGCACCTCGTCGCCGCCGATGTCGAAGGACCGGTTGAGCTCAGCCGGCAGGGAGGCCGCGCCCACCAGGTAGTGCAGCACGTCGGCCACCGCGATGGGTTGGATCTTGTTGTCCAGCCAACGTGGGGCCAGCATCACCGGCAGTCGGTCGGTGAGGTGGCGCAGCATCTCGAAGCTGGCCGACCCGGCACCGATGATGACGGCGGCCTGCAGCACCGCGGCCGGTGTCCGGGCGGCCAGGAAGACGTCGCCCACGGCCTTGCGGCTGTACAGGTGGGCGGACAGCGGCTCGTTGTGCGGGTGCATGCCGCCCAGGTACACGATGCGGCCCACCTCGGCGGCGTCACACGCGTCGGCGAAGGTCTGCGCCATCGACCGCTCGCGGTCCACGAAGTCGCCCTCGCCGTCCATCGAGTGCAACAGGTAGTAAGCGACGTCCACCCCATCGAGCGCCTGCTCGAGGTCGTCGGGGGAGGTCGCGTCACCGGCGGTGACCTCCACGTCATCGGCCCACGGGCGGCCTTCGAGCTTCTCCGGGGAGCGGGCCAGCACGCGCACCTGCCACCCTGCCTCCAGCAGCGCCGGGACCAAGCGCGAGCCGATGTAGCCGGTGGCGCCCGTGACGAGGGCCTGTCCTGTGGTGGTCCCCGTGGGGTTCCCGGAGGTGGTCATGCCCCCAGCGTAGGCGCGCGCTGGCCCACCCGCGCCCCCCTCAGACTGCCCGGTCCATCACAGCGGGGAGGACCAACAGCATGCCCAGCGACCAGGTGCAGTGGATGAGCACCGGCGCCAGGATGCCGCCGGTCACGCGACGCTGCAGGCCCACCACCCACCCCAGCACGGCGGCGGCCAGAACCAGCCCCAAGGACCCGGTGGCGATGGTCGTCAGCGTGTAGACCACCGTGGTGACCAGCACCGGCCGCCACGGGGTGGCCGAGTACATGGCGCCGCGGAAGAACAGCTCCTCGGCGACCCCGTTGGCCAGGGCGAGGGCGACCACCAGCGGCAGGATGCCCAGGCGCGCGTGGTCGAGTACCGCATCGACGCTGGCCGACAGGACTGGGATGCGGGCGGCCACCAGGGCACCGACCATGAACAGGGCGATCACGCCCAGGGCCACGAGGACGGGCTGCAGGACGGGCCGGACGTAGCGGTCGCCGGAGCGGGTGTGGGCCCAGCCCAGGTGCAGCGGGCCGGAGGCGAACGAGCCCGCCGTCCACGTGATGGCCAGCGCGGTGGCCGCGCCGTAGAACGAGGCCGATCCCGGCTCGGAGCGCAGCGACCATGCGAGGAAGACGGTGCCCACCAGCAGGGTCAAGGCCACCACGACCTGCCGTCGCCGCAGCTGGCGGGGGTCGGCCCGGTGATCCCGCGGGACCTGGCGCACGAACTGCGCGGAACCGAACCGGGAGAGCTCCTGCAGCAGCGGGGCGAAGGGGGTGCGCATGACCCGAGCGTAGGCGCCGTGGGGCTCGAGTGCGCCAAAACTGTTGTGCGACCGTGGTTGACTCCTCGGCGGCCTGTGAGGAGCCGGCCCCGGCACCGACCGGGGCGTCTGCTCCCGCGTTGGACAGATGGGGTGAGTCCCCCACGTGGGTGAGTCCTGAGCCAAAGTTCAGCCGCCGTTCACCCGAAGAGCACCGGCGCACCACCCGGGTGCGCCACCCTCATCGTCCATGACCCCCACGAAATCCCTGCCCCACACCACATCCGGCGCCCTGCCCGTCGACTCCTCGTGGCCCGAGCAGCCGACCGCATCGCGCACCGCACCCGGCGCCTCGCCCTCCCGCCGCCTGGTCCTGGCCACCGGCGCCGCCACGCTCGGCGCCCTAGCCCTGGCCACGGGTCAGGCCACCGCCGGCGATGCCTACCCGTTCACCCTGGGCGTCGCCTCGGGTGACCCCACCCCCGACGGCGTGGTGCTGTGGACACGCCTGGCGACCAACCCCGTGGCCCCCGACGGCCTCGGCGGCCTGGGCACCCGTTCCACCACGGTCGAGTGGGAGCTCGCCACCGATGAGTCCTTCCGCCGCGTCGTGCGCCGCGGCACGGTGACCACCGACGCCAGTGTGGGCCACAGCATCCACATTGAGCTCGCCGGCCTGCCCTCCTCCGCCCGGTTCGCCTACCGCTTCCGGGCCAACGGCCACCTCTCCCCGGTGGGTCGCACGCGCACCGCCCCGGCCCCGGGCAGCGACGAGCGCGCCACCCTCGCCGTCGCCTCCTGCGCGCAGTGGGAGCACGGGTTCTTCACCGCCTACCGCCACCTCGCCGCCGAGCAGCCCGACCTGGTGCTCCACCTGGGCGACTACATCTACGAGCACGGCCCGCTGGGCTACCCCGTCTCCTCCGGCCGTGCCCGCAAGATGGTGGGCGGGGAGATCTACTCGCTGGCCGACTACCGCCGACGTCACGCCCTCTACAAGACCGATGCGGACCTGCAGGCCGCGCACGCCGCCGCCCCCTGGGTGGTGGTCTTCGACGACCACGAGGTCGACAACGACTGGGCCGGGCTCTACCACGAGGTCTGGGGCAAGGTGCCGGCCTTCGCCGAGCGCCGTGCCGCCGGTTTCCGCGCCTACTGGGAGAACATGCCGCTGCGCCGCAGCTCGGTCCCGGGCGCCGACGGCATCCAGCTCTACCGTCGCCTCACCTGGGGGCGCATGGCCACGCTGCACGTGCTGGACACGCGCCAGTACCGGTCGAACCAGACCGGCCTCATCGGCCCGGTGCCCGGCACCTACGACTCCCGCCGCACCATGCTGGGGTCCACCCAGGAGGCCTGGCTTGATGAGGGACTGCGCACCTCGGGAGCGCGCTGGGACCTGCTGGGCCAGCAGGTGATGGTGGCGCAGTACGACATGATGGCCGGCCCCGGGTTCCTCACCAACCAGGACGCCTGGGACGGGTACGTGGCCGCCAAGGACCGGCTGCTCACGAGCCTGGAGCGCTCTGGTGCCCGCAACCCGGTGGTACTCACCGGTGACGTACACGAGTCCTTCGCGAACGACCTGTGGCGCACCACGGACTCGGGCCGGGTGACGTTGGGCTCGGAGTTCGTCACCACCTCGGTCACCTCCGGCGGGGACGGCAAGGACTCGCAGTTCACCGGGGACGCCGACAACCCCCACATCCGCTACCACGAGACCACTCGTGGATACCTGCGCCTGGACCTGACCGCCGACTCGATGACGGGGACCTTCCGCGCCGTCGACACCGTCAGCTCCCGCGGTGGCGCCGTCCGTACCGACGCCCGCTTCGCGCTGGAGGACGGCCGCCGCGGACTGCAGGCGGTCTGAGCCACCCACCCACGGCACCGGCCCGCCGCCCCTGACAGGGGGTGGCGGGCCGGATCGCTGCCGAATCGTGACCACCGACCCCTCGCGTCGCGGGGGGCCCCGGTGGTGGGATGGCCCCATGAACATCGCCACCTTTCTCACCGACACCGCCGAGAAGCACGCGCAGGGGGTGGCCCTCATCCAGGACGACACCCGCCTCACCTACGCCGAGCTCCGGGGCGCCACGGCTGCCGTAGCCGGCTACCTGCGGGACAAGGGCCTGGGGGAGGGCGACCGGATCTGCTTGATGCTGCCCAACGTCATCCCGTTCGTGCCCTTCTACTACGCCGCCCTGTCGCTGGGGGCCGTCGTGGTCCCCATGAACCCGTTGCTCCGCGACCGCGAGATCACCCACTACCTCAAGGACTCGGGGGCCACCCACATCGTGGCCCTGGGGGGTGAGGCCGGCGCCGCGCTGGGCGGTGACGTGGGCGGGGTGGCCGAGCGCCACGGGGTGACCGCGCACCTCATCGACCCCGCCCAGGGCCTGACCCCCTTCCTGGGCCAGCCGGTCACCGAGGTGGCTGACAAGGCCCCCGGGGACACCGCGGTGATCCTCTACACCTCCGGCACCACCGGCAGCCCCAAGGGTGCGGAGCTAACGCACGAGAACCTGCGCACCAACGTGCTCGCCACGCAGGAGACGCTGGTCCACCTGGAGCCGGGCGAGGTGGTGATGGGTTGCCTGCCGCTGTTCCACGTGTTCGGTATGACCTGCGCGCTCAACACCAGCGTGGTCGCCGGGGCCACGCTCACGCTGCTGCCGCGCTTCGAGGCCGGCAAGGCGCTGGAGATGATCGAGCGCGATGCGGTGAACGTCTTCGAGGGCGTGCCCACCATGTACGGCGGCCTCATCGCCGCCGCGAAGGCCCGCGAGGCCGAGGGCAGGCCGCCGGTGGACACCTCCACCCTGCGCCGCTGTGTCTCGGGCGGGTCGTCCCTGCCGATGGAGACCCTCCGCGCCTTCGAGCAGACCTTCGGCGCCGACATCCTGGAGGGCTACGGCCTGTCGGAGACCTCCCCGGTGGCCTGCTTCAACCACCCGGGCCGCACCCGCGCCGGCAGCATCGGCCACCCCATCCGCGGGGTGGAGATGGCGATCCTCGACCCCGTGACCGACCAGCCGGTGGAGCCCGGCGAGGTGGGCGAGGTCGTGATCCGCGGCGAGAACATCATGAAGGGCTACTGGGACAACCCCGAGGCCACCGAGCGGGCGATCCGCGACGGCTGGTTCCACTCCGGCGACCTGGGCCGGGTGGACACCGACGGCTTCTTCTTCATCGTCGATCGCGTGAAGGACCTCATCATCCGCGGGGGCACCAACGTGTACCCGCGGGAGGTGGAGGAGGTCCTGTACGAGCACCCGAAGGTCCTGGAGGCCGCGGTGGTGGGCTCGGCGCACCCGGAGCTCGGCGAGGAGGTGACCGCCTACGTCGTCGCCCAGCCCGGGGAGCTCGACGAGGCCGCCCTGTCCGATGCGGAGTCGCCCGCCGCGCGGGCGCTCGCCGACGAGCTGCGCACCCACGCGAAGGACCAGCTGGCCGCCTACAAGTACCCGCGCCACGTCCACTTCCTGGCCGAGCTGCCGAAGGGCCCCACCGGCAAGATCCTGAAGCGCGAGCTGGGCTGACCGCCAAGAGGTCTCGATTCCGCATCAGCTCCGGCCGCCTCGTTCACTCGCGGGGCGGCCGGGTGGATTCTTCTGGGTGCACCACGTCCCCGAGGAGGAATCGTGTCCACAGCACCTCCGCCGGTCGACCCCGACCGGCACCACCTGAGCGAGGGTTATCTCGCCGTCCAGCAGACGCCTGAGTTCGAGGCCCTGCGCCGGAGCTTCCGCGGCTGGGTCTTCCCGGTCACGGCCCTGTTCCTGGTCTGGTACTTCCTGTACGTCCTGCTGGCCGTGTTCGCTCCCGGGTTCATGGGGCGTGAGGTCGTCGGGTGGCTGAACGTGGGCCTCCTGATGGGGTTGGGCCAGTTCGTCTCCACCTTCGTCATCACCATGCTCTACGCCCGCTGGGCCGACCGGAAGTTCGATGCGGAGGCCGACCGCCTCGCGTCCGACGTCCTGTCCCACCAGCCCGGCCTCACCCAGGGAGGTGCGGCATGACCGACATCGGCAACCCGTGGATCAACATCGGGGTCTTCGTCCTGTTCGTGGTGGGCACGCTCGGCATCGTGCTGCGTGTGGCCCGCGGTGGCCGCAGCGCGGAGGACTTCTACGCCGGCGGGCGGTCGTTCTCCGGCCGCCAGAACGGCCTGGCCATCGCCGGTGACTACCTCTCGGCGGCGTCCTTCCTGGGCATCGCGGGCGCCATCGCCATCAACGGCTACGACGGCTTCCTGTACTCCATCGGCTTCCTCGTGGCCTGGCTGGTGGCGCTGCTGCTGGTGGCCGAGCTGCTGCGCAACACCGGCCGCTTCACCATGGCCGACGTGCTCAGCTTCCGCCTGCGCCAGCGGCCGGTCCGCATGGCTGCGGCCCTCTCCACGCTGGCGGTGAGCTTCTTCTACCTGCTGGCCCAGATGGCCGGCGCCGGTGGTCTGGTGGCGTTGCTGCTAGGCGTCGACGGCCGCGTGGCGCAGAGCCTGGTGATCGCCGTCGTGGGTGTCGTGATGCTGGCCTACGTGCTGGTGGGCGGCATGAAGGGCACCACCTGGGTGCAGATGGTCAAGGCCGTCCTACTCATTGCAGGCACGCTCATCATGACCGTGTGGGTGCTGGCCCTGTACGGATTCGACTTCGGCGGGGTGCTCCAGGCCGCCGCCGCCAAGAGTCCGCACGGGGACGCGATGCTGTCGCCCGGCCTGCAGTACGGCAAGTCCACCCTGACGCAGCTCGACTTCGTCTCCCTGGCGCTCGCACTGGTGCTGGGCACCGCGGGTCTGCCGCACGTGCTCATGCGCTTCTACACGGTGCCCACCTCCAAGGAGGCCCGTCGCTCGGTGGTGTGGGCCATCTGGCTCATCGGTGGCTTCTACCTGTTGACGCTGGTCATCGGTTTCGGTGCCGCCGCCATCGTGGGTCCGGAGCGCATCCTGGCCGCCCCGGGTCGCGCCAACTCCGCGGCACCGCTGCTGGCCTTCGAGCTGGGTGGCGAGGTGTTCCTGGCGGTCATTGCCGGCGTCGCGTTCGCCACCATCCTCGCGGTGGTGGCCGGACTCACCATCACGGCGTCGGCCTCCTTCGCGCACGACATCTACACGAACGTCATCAAGCACGGGCAGTCGGTGAGCCAGGCCGAGGAGGTGCGCGTCGCCCGCATCGCGGCCCTTGCGATCGGTGCGGTGGCGATCGTCGGAGGCATCCTGGCCAACGGTCAGAACATCGCCTTCCTGGTGGCGTTGGCCTTTGCGGTGGCGGCCTCGGCCAACCTGCCGACGATCCTGTACTCGCTCTTCTGGAAGCGGTTCAACACCCGCGGCGCCCTGTGGAGCATGTACGGCGGCCTGGGCTCGGCGTTGGTGCTGATCCTGTTCAGCCCCGTGGTGTCCGGCAAGGTCGACGCCTCCGGCAAGAGCCTGTCGATGATCACCGACCCGAACATCGACTTCTCGATCTTCCCGTTGGACAACCCGGGGATCATCTCCATTCCGCTGGGCTTCTTCCTCGGTTGGCTGGGCACGATCACCAGCAGCGAGGCCTCCAGCCGCGAGAAGTTCGCCGAGTTCGAGGTGCGTTCGCTCACCGGTGCCGGTGCCGAGGAGGCCACGGAGCACTGAGGCCCAGGGCGTGGTGCGCCCCGCCCAGGGGCGCGCCCACCCGGGTTCCTGCGGCGCACCCCAACTGTTCGTCGCTGCTGGGGCGAATCGGGCCGGATCAGGCCCAACAGCGACGAGTGGATCGCCCCGCCCCAACAGCGACGACTCGATGCCGCTGGTCCGGGCCACGACCCCCATCGGGCCGGGGAGGGTGCGCGCGTGTGACGTTCTCGCTGCCAAGCCCTCTCCCGTGTGGCGAAGTGGTTGCCCAGGCGACCACTGCGCCACACGGCGCGGTGAGGAAGCGACCCCTTGGTCACACGGCAGGGCGGCCAGGGAACCACTTCGCCACACGGCGCGGTGGCCCCGCCGCACACCCCGCCGCACACCCCGGTGTGCCCCACCCGGGGGTGCACCGCACCCTGCGTCCTGCCTACGCTGTCAGCAGAGTCACCCACCATCGGCGACCCCGGTCGCCACGAGGAGGAACGATGACCCCCGAGCCGGAGACCGCGAACACCCGGACCTACCCGCCCTCGCCGGAGTTCGCCGGCCAGGCCAACGCCACGGCCGAGCTGGCCGAGCGCGCCGCGGGCGACCGTGAGGCCTTCTGGGCGGAGCAGTCGCGGGAGCTGCTGCCGTGGGCCACGGACTTCACCCAGGTGCTGGACTGGTCGGAGGCGCCGTTCGCCCGCTGGTTCGCCGACGGTGAGATCAACGCCTCCTACGCCTGCCTCGACCAGCACGTGGAGGCAGGCCGTGGCGATGAGGTGGCCATCCACTGGGTGGGGGAGCCCGAGGGCGACCGACGCGACCTCACGTGGAACGACCTGCTGGAGCAGACCTGCCGCGCCGCCAACGTGCTCGAGGACCTGGGTGTCCAGGCCGGTGACCGCGTGGCCATCTACCTGCCCATGATCCCCGAGACGGTCGTGGCCATGCTGGCGTGCGCCCGCATCGGCGCCACCCACTCGGTGGTCTTCGGTGGCTTCGCGCCCAACGCCATCCGGGCCCGTGTGCAGGACGCTGAGGCCAAGGTGGTCATCACCGCCGACGGCGGCTACCGCAAGGGCAAGCCGAGCGCGCTGAAGCCCAACGTGGACGAGGCCCTGGGCAATGGCGACACCACCGTGGGCAAGGTGCTGGTGGTGCGCCGCACCGGCCAGGACGTCGGCTGGACCGACGGCCGCGACCTGTGGTGGCACGAGGCCATGGAGTCCGCAGAGCCCGAGCACGAGGCGCAGCCGATGCCGGCCGAGCACCCCCTGTTCATCCTCTACACCTCCGGCACCACGGGCACCCCCAAGGGCATCTTCCACACCACCGGTGGGTACCTCACGCAGACCGCGTACACCGCCAAGATGGTGCTGGACCTCAAGCCCGGCCAGGACGTCTACTGGTGCACCGCCGACGTCGGCTGGGTCACTGGTCACTCCTACCTGGTCTACGGCCCGATGTCGCTGGGCGTCACCCAGGTGATGTACGAGGGCACCCCCGACACCCCGCACAAGGGCCGCTGGTGGGAGATTGTGCAGGACTACGGCGTCACCGTGCTGTACACGGCGCCCACGGCCATCCGTGCGTCCATGAAGTGGGGCGACGACATCCCGGCGAGGTTCGACCTCTCCTCGCTGCGCCTGCTGGGCAGCGTGGGCGAGCCGATCAACCCCGAGGCGTGGACCTGGTACCGCGAGCACATCGGTGGCGGGAGCACCCCCATCGTGGACACGTGGTGGCAGACCGAGACGGGCGCGATGATGGTGGCTCCCCTCCCGGGTGTGACCGAGCTGGTGCCCGGGTCGGCACAGACCCCGGTGCCCGGCATCACCGTGGACGTCGTGGACGAGTCCGGTGAGTCGGTGGGCAACGGTGAGGGCGGCTACCTGGTGATCCGCGACCCGTGGCCCTCCATGCTCCGCGGCGTGTGGGGCGACCCGCAGCGCTTCCGCGACACCTACTGGTCGCGCTTCGAGGGCATGTACTTCGCGGGCGACGGGGCCAAGCGCGACGAGGACGGCAACGTCTGGGTGCTCGGCCGTGTGGACGACGTCATGAACGTCTCCGGACACCGCCTGAGCACCTCGGAGATCGAGTCCGCCCTCGTCAGCCACGATGCGGTGGCCGAGGCTGCCGTCGTCGGCGCGACCGACCCCTCCACCGGTCAGGCCGTGGTCGCCTACGTGATCCTGCGTGGGGAGGCGGCCGAGGCCCGCGGTGACGATGCGGACGACACCGACCTGGTGGCCGAGCTGCGGGCCCACGTGGGCAGGGAGATCGGCCCCATCGCGCGGCCACGGGACATCACGGTGGTGCCGGAGCTGCCGAAGACGCGGTCTGGCAAGATCTTGCGACGGCTGCTGCGAGACCTCGCCGAGGGCAAGGAGGTCGGTGACGTCTCCACGCTGGCCGACCCGTCGGTGATGGACTCCATCCGTCGCCCCTGATCCACCGGAGGGCCCCATGAGCTCCAGTGCCCGGCCCCAGCGCGCGGTGCCTCTGGCCCTTGCGGCGCTGCTCCTGCTCGGGGCCTGCACCCCGGATGCGGGGGACGCTGGGGACGACCCGCTGGTCGACCCCAGTGAGCCCTCGTCGGTGGGTGAGTCCTCCGCATCGCAGGAGGGCGGCTCGGAATCCGGGGGCGAGCCGTCGGGGGGTGATTCCTCGTCGTCCGGCGGTTCGAGCTCCGGCCCGGACCCGGACCTGACGCCCCTGGAGCAGCACCAGCGCATCGGCTTCCTGATGCCTTCGCAGAACGTGGCCTGCCTGATCGAGGAGCAGGGCGTCTCCTGCGACATCCGCAACACCCACTACCAGCACACGGTGGTCCCGGCCGCCAAGTGCGTGGAGCCCACCGTGGAGCTGTACCGGGACCGCCCGGAGTGGACCTGCTCGCGCTCCTCACGGTTCGTGGACGCGCAGACGGAGAACGACGGGGCCTGGGTGGAGATCGTGCCGCGGGGTGAGGTGGTCAAGATCAACACCATCGACCACACGGTCCTGCCCTACGGGGAGAAGGTCGAGGCCTTCGACTTCCAGTGCGAGAGCCGGCCCTCGGGGGTGCGGTGCACGCGCCTGTCCGATGGGCGGGGTTTCCGCATGGCGGTGCAGGACTACGACTTGTTCTGACGGATGTCCGGCAGGTTCGCGACGTCGTCCATCTCACCGTGGGTCCACTGGAAGTCCGGCGCGTCCTGCCCCTCGGCCCAGGCCTTGTCCAGCGCGTCGCGCCGTTCCTTCCCGGCCTCGACGATGGCGTGGCAGTCGTTCATCGCGGCGCCCTCGGGGCAGTAGGCCATGGACACCGACACCCGGGTCGTGCTGTCGCTGTCGCCGGAGGACCAGTCGACCTCCAGCGCGTCGAACTGGGGAATGCGCTCGGGGCCCAGGTCCTGGGCCTGCATGACCACGTGGATGCGCTGGGCCGCTTCCAGCTGGCCGCCCCCGTACTCGCCGCACGAGGGGATGACGTGGCTCCCGAAGGCATAAGCCCCGTCGTCCGAGTGCGGCCACCCGATGCCCGACCCACCCTCGATGCTGCGCGCCTTCTCACTCTGCACGTCCGGCAGCGCGTCGACGAACACCTTCTCCACCTCGAGCCCCTGGGCGCCTACGAGCCGCACGTCGGTGACCTCGGGTGGGTCACCCCCCAGGTCGCCGTCGTGGCAGGCCGGGAGAGCCATCCACACCACCCCGGGGAGTGCCACGTTCTCCTCGGCCACCCCGGCGTGGAAGAAGCTCTCACCGTGGGCCTGCGGGATGAAGAGGGCCGGCTCGCCCGTGCCGATCGCCTGGCTGGCCACGAGGATGGCCACGGCGAGACCCCCCACCACACCCGCCCCGAGAGCGCGTTCGCGCTGCTGCTCGTTCATGCGCGCCAGTGAATCACCACAGGGATTGCGGGGGCGGCGTCCTGACCAAACCGTTACCTGCGGTCGGCCAGCCAGGGTCAGCGGTGGACCGGCTCTGCCTCGGGCTGCGCAGCCTGCTGCTGGGCCCGCGCCCCGGCCTGCTGGCCGGGGCGGGCAGGCCACCACACCTTGTCGCCCACCAGGTCGAACACCGCCGGCACCACCACGGTGCGCACCAGGAAGGTGTCCACCAGGATGCCCAGGCCCACCACGATGCCCACCTGGGTGAGCGTGATGAGGGGCAGCACGCCCAGCACCACGAACACCGCGGCGAGCACGATGCCGGCACTGGTGATGACGCCGCCGGTGGCGGCGACCGCCCGCACCATGGCCGATGCGGTGGTGCGCTCGCGGCCGGAGACCAGCTCCTCACGGGCGCGGACCACCAGGAAGATCGTGTAGTCGATGCCCAGGGCCACCAGGAAGAGGAAGGAGTACAGCGGCACGGAGATGTCCAGGGCGGGGAAGCCGAAGACGTGCTCGCTGAGCAGGGCGCCTGCCCCCATCGCTGCCAGGGAGCCCACCACGCTGATGATCACCAGCAGGACCGGGGCCACCAACGAGCGCAGCACGATCACCAGCACCACCAGGATCATCACGAGCATGAGGGGGATGACCACGGTCATGTCCCGCAGCACACCGGCGCGCTGGTCGACCGCCTGCGCCTCGCTGCCACCCACCAGGGTGCCCTCCGTGGCGCCGGAGGCGGCGGAGCGCACGTCCTCCACCACCCGGCGGGCCTCGGCGCTGGCAGGGGCGGCGTCACTGGTGACCTGCAGCTGCTGCCAGGTGGTGCCGTCCACGGTGGCACTCGCCTGGGGCTGCACGCCGGTGACGCCCTCGACTCCCTCCAGGGCCGCGACCACGTCGGCCGCCGGCTCGGCGAGCTCCGGGGCGGGCGGGCCCTCGCCGCCTCCGCCCTCGCCGGCGGGCGGTCCGGACTCGCCACCCTCGCCGGCGGGCGGGCCGGACTCGCCACCCTCGCCGGCGGGCGGTCCTCCCTGGTCGGCCTGCACGCCGGATCCCTCGGGCACCGGCACGAGCACTGACAACGGGGTGGCCGCGCCGGAGGGGAAGTGCTCCTCCAGGGCCTCCAGGCCGGTCACGGACTCGGCCTCCACCCGGAACTGGTCGGTCTGGCTCAGCCCCACCTTGGTGCCCACCAGGCCCAGTGCCATCACGCCCAGCAGCACCACCGAGGCAGCCAGCACCACGGCGGGACGCCGCACGACGGCGGTGGCGATGCGGTGCCAGATGCCCGACCGGGTCCGGTCCCGGTCACCGGGACGCGGGACGAACGGCCAGAACAGGCCGCGCCCGAACAGGGCCAGCAGTGCGGGCAGCAGGGTCAGGGCGAACAGCAGGGCCACCAGCAGGCCCACGCCGGTCGAGAGCCCCAGGGCCCGGTTGGAGGGCTGCACCGCCAGCAGCAGCAGGGCGACCGTGAGCACCACCGTGATGTTGCTGGCCAGGATCGCCGGCAGCGCGGCCCGCCAGGCGCGCGCCAACGCCAGCCGGTGGTCGGGGGTGTCTCGCAGCTCGTCGCGGTAGCGACTCACCAGCAGCAGCGCGTAGTTGGTGCCGGCTCCGAACACCAGCACGCTCGTGATGCCGGAGGTGGAGCCGTCGAAGGCCAGGTCGGCGGCCTCGTTGACCGTGCCGGACACGGTGGCCGCCACCCGGTCCGCCAGGCCTATGACGATCAGCGGCACCAGCCAGAGCACCGGGGACCGGTAGGTGATCAGCAGCAGCACCGCCACCACCACGGCCGTCGCGGCCAGCAGGCGGAAGTCCGCGCCCTCGAAGGACCCGGCCACGTCGGCCGAGAAGCCGGCCGCGCCGGTGACGTACGAGGTCGTCCCGGGCGCCAGGCCGTCGCTCGCCCCACGCAGGTCCTCCACGATGTCCGGCCCGTTGGCCTGCATCGCGTCGGCGTCCAGGGGGACCACCAGCAGGGCGGCCTGGCCGTCCTCGCTGGGGATCGGTCCCTGCACCTGTGCGTCCTGGGAGACG
Organism: Kytococcus sedentarius; assembly: GCF_041937525.1. GTDB lineage: Bacteria > Actinomycetota > Actinomycetes > Actinomycetales > Dermatophilaceae > Kytococcus > Kytococcus sedentarius_A. The sequence goes on along the minus strand of NZ_CP169391.1, from coordinate 1,907,187 downwards.
GCGTCCTCCGGGAGGGCAGAGAGGAGCTCCTGCCCCTTCTGTCCCAGGGCGCCCAGGGCCTCGCGGCCCAGCTCCCCCTCATCGGACTCCACCACGACCACCGCGGGCACCACGTCCCCACCGGGGAACTCGGAGGTGATGCGGGTGACCTCCGCGGAGTCGGCACCCTCCGGCAGGGAGGTGGGGCCGCCCGCATCGGACGACCCGGGGAGCAGACCCATCGCCGCCCCGGCCAGCAGGACCATGAGCAGGGCCACCAGGGGGGCGGTCCAGCGGCCGGTCAGCAGCCGAGCAGGCCCCGTGACCTCTTCCCCCTGCGGGCGCTCGGACGCGGCGTGGCCACGGAAGGACAGGTCACGAGTTGATGACATGTCGACATTCTGGCAGTCCCACGGCGGCGGCGGGGAGTCAGACCCCAGTACGCTGCCACCATGTCCCAGTCGATGATGACCAGCTGGTGGAAGGACAACCCACCGCAGCACCTGCCCGGCCTCCTGCACGGGACCGCCGAGGAGTTCCCCGACCGTGTGCTCATCAGCCGCCGGCAGGGCCAGTCGTGGGTGGACCTCACCTCCCAGCAGTTCCTCGACCACGTGAACAGCGTGGCCCGCGGCCTCGTCGCTGCCGGCGTGGAGCCGGAGGACCGCGTGGTGCTCATGGCCAAGACCCGGTACGAGTGGGCCCTGCTGGACCTGGCCATCCTCTCCACCGGGGCCGTCGTGGTGCCGGTGTACGAGACCAGCTCGGTGGACCAGCTGGCGTGGATCATCGAGAACTCCCGCGTCACCTGGGCCCTCACCGAGTCCGACGCCCTGGCCGGCACCGCCCGTGCTGCCGCGGAGCAGGTGGGCACCCAGCTCAAGGGCGTCTGGGCCGTCGACGCCAAGACCACCGAGGGCATCGACCAGCTCATCGCCGGCGGCGCCGAGGTGGAGCAGGCCGAGATCGACCGCCGCTGCGAGGGTCTCTCGCGCGAGACGCTCGCCACCCTCATCTACACCTCCGGCACCACGGGCCGCCCCAAGGCCTGCATGCTGCCCCACCGCGCCTTCCTCGACGAGGTGCTCGCCGCCTACGAGGGGCTGCCGGAGCTCTTCGAGGACGAGTCCTCCACTCTGCTCTTCCTGCCCCTGGCCCACGTGTTCGGCCGCATGGTGCACTACGCGGTCATCGGCGCGGGCGCCCGGACGGGGCACACCGACATCGCTCGTGTGGCCAAGGACCTGCCGGAGTTCAAGCCCACCTTCGTGCTCGCGGTGCCCCGCCTGTTCGAGAAGATCTACGAGTCCGCGCACCTCAAGGCCACCAAGGGCGGCAAGGAGAAGATCTTCGCCGCGGCCACCCAGACCGCCATCGACTACTCCAAGGCGCTCGATGCGGGGCGCGTGCCGCTGGTGCTGCGCGCCAAGCACAAGCTCTTCGACAAGCTGGTCTACGGCAAGGTGCAGGCCGCCTTCGGTGGCGAGCTCAAGTGGGCCATCTCCGGTGGTGCTGCCCTGGGTGAGCGCCTGGGCCACTACTTCCGCGGCATGGGCGTGAACATCATGGAGGGCTGGGGCCTCACCGAGACCTCCGCTGCGGCCACCGTGAACCGCCCCTCCATGCAGAAGATCGGCACCGTGGGCGTCCCGCTCCCCGGGTTCGAGGCCCGGCTCACCTCCGAGGGTGAGGTGCAGGTGCGCGGTGGCCACGTGTTCGCCGGCTACGAGAACAACCCCGAGGAGACCGCCAAGGTGCTCTCCGAGGACGGGTGGCTGTCCACCGGTGACCTCGGGGAGATGGACGACGAGGGCTTCCTGCGCATCATCGGCCGCGCCAAGGACATCCTCGTCACGGCGGCGGGCAAGAACGTGGCCCCCGGTCCGCTCGAGGACATCCTGCGCTCCCACCGGCTCGTCAGCGAGGCCATGGTGGTGGGCGACGGCCGTCCCACCGTGATGGCGCTGATCACCCTCGACCAGGAGCAGCTGCCCGAGTGGCTCAAGCACCACCACCGCGACGTGGTGCCCGCCGCCGAGCTCACCGAGGACGAGCAGGTGCGTGCCGCCATCCAGAAGGTGGTCGACAAGGCCAACGCGTCGGTGAGCAAGGCCGAGGGCATCAAGAAGTTCACCATCCTGCCGCGCGACTTCACGCTGGAGAACGAGGAGATCACCAACTCGCTCAAGGTGCGTCGCCACATCGTCACCGAGCACTTCAAGGACGAGATCGAGGCGATGTACGGCAAGCGCGACTCCCAGCTCCGTGACTGAGAAGCCGCTGCCCACCGCCAAGCCGCACTACGCGGCGCGGTGGGAGAACCGCCTGCGCGGTCACGTGGCCGACGTGCTGCGGGCTCGCGGGTGGCTCCCGCGGCCCGCCGGCTTCACCGGCTACGGCACCACCGAGTTCGCGCGGGTGTACGCCCGCATCCAGCTGCGCCGCCCGGTGGGTGACTCCCCCCTGCCGAGCCCGGTGCAGGACGTGCAGCAGTTCCTCAGCCGCCGCGGCTGGCGCGCCTTCATCAGCGCCCCCGATGCGGGGGTGCCGGTCAAGGTGACCCTCGGCGGTGCGGCGATCATGGCCCGCGCCGACCGGGGCGGGTACGTGGAGCAGGTGATCACCGGCCACGGGCTTGCGCCGGGAACCCACCGGGTGACCTTCGAGTGCCCCGGGGGAGCGGTGGCCGAGGCCGACGTGCACATCGCCGAGCCGGACGCCCGCATCGGGCTGGTCAGCGACATCGACGACACGGTGATCAGCACCCACCTGCCGCGCCCCCTCATCGCGGCGTGGAACACCTTCGTGCTCACCGAGCAGGCGCGCGACGTGGTGCCCGGCATGGCCGACGCCTACCGGGCGGTTCTGGCCGAGCACCCCGGCGCGCCGGTGTTCTACCTGTCCACCGGGGCGTGGAACACCCAGCCCTTCCTGCACCGCTTCCTGCAGCGGCACCAGTTCCCGTCCGGTGCGCTGCTGCTGACGGACTGGGGGCCCACGAACACCGGGTGGTTCCGGTCCGGGCGCGAGCACAAGTCCCGCCACCTGGAGCGGCTCGCCGAGGAGTTCCCGGAGGTGCGCTGGGTGCTGGTGGGCGACGACGGCCAGCACGACCCGGGCATCTACGACGAGTTCGCCGAGTCGCACCGGCGGCACGTGGCGGCGATCGCCATCCGCCAGCTGACCGTGCTGGAGCAGACGCTGAGCCGCGGTGTGCCGGTGGCGCTCGCCGAGTTGGTGCGCAAGCACTCGGGCACCGTGCCGGTGGTCACCGGGGGTGACGGCTTCGCCCTGATGCGGGCCCTGCTGCCGGCCCTCGGACGCCGGGGCTGAGGGGGCGGGCGTGCCGGAGCTGCCGGAGGTGGAGGGCCTGGCCGCCGCGCTGCGGGAGCGCACGGCGGATCGGGTGGTGGCCGACCTGGCGCTGGCGAGCTTCAGTGTGCTGAAGACGGTGGACGTGCTGCCGCAGTCCCTGCACGGGCGGCCGGTGGACGACGTGCGCCGGTACGGCAAGTACCTGGACCTGGTGGTGGACGGCACCCACGTGGTGGTGCACCTGATGCGCGCCGGGTGGATCACCTGGCACGACCAGGTGCCGCGCAGCCGGCCGCGCCCCGGCGGGAAGTCGCCGGTGGCGGTGCGCCTGACCCTGGACGACGGCTCGGGGCTGGACCTCACCGAGGCGGGCACACGCAAGGGCATGGCGATGTACCTGACGGACGATCCCGCATCGGTGGAGGGGCTCGCCTCCCTCGGTCCCGATGCGGTGAGCCTGCGCCCACCGCTGGAGTCGCCGCCGCTGGTGGGGGTGGACACGACCACGGGGGAGGTGGGCGTCACCGCATCGACGACGACCGAGGAGAGGTTGGCGTTCTGGACCGGGCTGCTGGACGGGCGGCGCACGCAGGTGAAGCGGGTGCTGCGGGACCAGTCGCTGGTGAGCGGGATCGGCAACGGGTGGTCGGACGAGATCCTGCACACGGCGCGGCTGTCGCCCTTCGCGTTGGGGGCGTCGCTGGATGCCGAGCAGGTGGGGCGGCTGGCCGAGGCGGTGCACGAGGTGCTGGTGGGGGCCACGGAGCGGGCACTGGGGAAGGCGCCGGAGGACCTGAAGGACGGCAAGCGTGGGGGGATGGCCGTGCACGGGCGGACCGGGGAGGCGTGCCCGGTGTGTGGCGACGTGGTGCGCGAGGTGACCTACGCGGACAGCTCGTTGCAGTACTGCGCGACCTGCCAGACCGGGGGCCAGGTGCTGGCGGACCGGAGCACGTCCAAGTTCGTGAAGTGACCCGGCGGCGCGGCGCGGCGCGAGCTGGGCGGCCCAGTTCCGCACCGGTGCTGGGTTCGGTTGCGCCGGGAGGCTGTCCGACATTTGAGTTCCGCACCGGTGCTGAGTTCACCTGTCACCCCGTGCCGAGACCCGCACCGGTGCTGAGGTCGACGGGGCGGGTTCGAGGGGTGGTCGCAACACCGTTGGTGTTGAGGAGTTTGGGATGCCTGGTGGTGTGTCGTTCGAGATGGTGCCGGCGCGTGCTGAGTTGTTCTGGAAGGCTCGGGCGATGGGAGTGCCTATCGCGCAGATCGCTGCGGACTTGTCGTGGTCAGAGGCTGGCTTGAGGAAGTATCTGCGGCGTACCGGTGGGATCGGGCCGGATCCGTGGCGGGATCCGGATCGGGTGCTGACTTTGGAGGAGCGGTACCGGATCAAGGAGATGCTCCTGGAGGGGTGCTCGTTGCGGCACATCGGCCGGGTCCTGGACCGTTCGGCCTCGACGATCTCCCGGGAGGTCCGGCGAGGTGGTGCCACCGCGACCAGGCGCTGGCAGTACAGCCCGGCGATGGCGCAGAGGGCGGCGTGGGTGGCCCGGCGCCGCCCGAAGCCGTTGAAGTTGACGGCCAATCCGGTGCTGGCCCAGGCGGTGCAGGACGGGTTGGACGAACGGTTGTCACCCGAGCAGATCGTGGGACGCTTGCGCCGTGAGCACCCTGATGACCCGGCTTGGCACGTGAGTCACGAAACGATCTACAAGACCTTGTACCTGCAGGCCCGGGGCGGGCTGAAGCGGGAGTTGAAGGCCCTGACGCGCACGGGTCGCACGGTGCGCCACCCGCGCCGTAAACCGGACGAGCGACGGGGTCGGGTGGCCGGGATGGTGTCGATCTGGGACCGGCCCGCCGAGGCACTGGACCGGCAGGTCCCGGGCCACTGGGAAGGCGACTTGATCATCGGCAAGGCCGGCGCCTCAGCGATCGGGACACTGGTCGAGCGGCACTCGAACTACCTGATCCTGGTGCACCTGGACCCTGACCTGCCCCGGGTCGAGGCGACCGTGCAGGGTTTGGTCGCCAAGCTCGGTGAGCTGCCCGAGACGTTGAAGCGTTCCTTGACCTGGGACCAGGGCAACGAGATGGCCCATCACCAGCAGGTGACCGACCTGACCGGGGTGCAGGTGTACTTCGCCGACCCGCACGCCCCGTGGCAGCGAGCCAGCAACGAGAACACCAACGGACTGCTGCGGCAGTACTTCCCCAAGGGCACCGACCTGTCAGTCCACTCCCAACTCGACCTGGACATGGTGGCCGACCAGATGAACCGCCGACCCCGCAAACGCTTGGAGTTCGCCACCCCACAAGAGACACTCGCGGAGTACCTGTTGCCATGACCCCTTGAAACCGCCCGGTCGAGCTCCTCACCGGTGCGGAGTTCGATGCCGCCCGCCGCCCGCCGCCCGCCCCGACCTCTGCGATGCTGGGGCGCATGAACACCCCGATCACCCCGCAGGACCTGCCCGACGACGCCGTGGTGCTGGACGTCCGCGAGCCCGACGAGTGGGCCGCCGGCCACGCGCCGAACGCCGTCCACATCCCGCTGGCCGAGGTGCCGCAGCGCGTCGACGAGCTGCCGGACCCCTCCACCGACGGCCCGCTGCCGGTGACCTGCCGCTCCGGTGGCCGCTCCAGCCGCGCCGTGCAGTGGCTGCAGGCGCAGGGCTACGACGTGGTGAACGTCGACGGCGGCATGAAGGCCTGGTCCGCCGCGGGCAAGGCGATGACCTCCGATGCGGGGGAGCCCTACGTCATCTGACGCCGCCTAACCGGTTCTGCCGAAATCCCTAGAGACTCCTCGACGGGGCCATAGGCTGCCGGCGTGGACCCCATCACCAACCCGTACGCCCCCGGCGCGGGCCAGCGCCCGCCAGAGCTCGCCGGCCGCGACGAGTACCTGCGCCAGTTCGATGTGGTGCTCGAGCGCATCCGCCGTGGCCGCCCCGACCGCAGCGTGCTGCTCACCGGGCTGCGCGGCGTGGGCAAGACGGTGCTGCTCAACGCGCTGCGCGGCCAGGCGGTCCGCGCCAACTGGGGCACCGGCAAGCTGGAGGCCCGCCCGGACCAGTCCCTGCGCCGCCCGTTGGCCAGCGCCCTGCACACGGCGGTGCGCGAGCTGGGCCACCCGCAGCAGGAGGATGTCGACCACGTGCTCGGCGTGGTCAAGGCCTTCGCCCAGCGCGACGCCCCTGCCAACGCCAAGCTCCGCGACCGCTGGAGCCCCGGCATCGACGTCCCGGCCGTCTCCGGCCGCGCGGACTCGGGCGACATCGAGATCGACCTGGTCGAGCTGCTCACCGACGTGGGCGGGCTGGCGGCCGACGTGGGCAAGGGGGTAGGCATCTTCATCGACGAGATGCAGGACCTGGGCCCCGATGACGTGTCGGCCGTCTGCGCTGCGTTCCACGAGATCGGGCAGCAGGCGCTGCCGGTGCTGGTGGTGGGGGCGGGTCTGCCGCACCTGCCGGCGGTGCTGAGCGCCAGCAAGTCCTACAGCGAGCGGTTGTTCAGGTATCACCGCATCGACCGGCTGGCCCGCGAGGAGGCGGCCCGCGCCCTGCAGGCCCCGGCGGCCGACGAGGGGGCCGAGTGGGAGGACGACGCGCTGGCGGCCATGTACGCGGCCACCGGTGGGTACCCGTACTTCATCCAGGCGTATGGCAAGGAGGTGTGGGACCTGGCGCCGGAGTCGCCCATCACCGCCGAGGACGTGCGCGTGGCGGCGCCCACCGCGGAGTCGGAGCTGGCCGTGGGCTTCTTCGGCTCGCGCTACGAGCGGGCGACGCCGGGCGAGCGGGAGTACCTGCGCGCCATGGCGGAGGCCGCGATCACCGTGGCCGAGCAGGAGGTGGCGAGCGAGGCCGATGGGGTGAGCGTCGCCCCGGGTGCCGCGCCCGCATCGGGTGGGGCGGCTGCCCCTGGTACCGCGGCCGCATCGAGCGACCCGCTGACCCGTGCGGAGGAGGTCGAGGCGGTGCCCACGTCCGTGGTGGCCGAGGTGCTGGGCCGCAAGCCGCAGTCCCTCTCGCCGGCGCGGGATGCGTTGATGAAGAAGGGCCTGGTCTACGCCCCGGAGCGCGGGATGATCGCGTTCACCGTGCCCCACTTCGGGCGGTACCTGCGCAACAGTCAGTGACGGCTCGTCCGCGCGACGGCCACCCACCCCGTGCGGGACTCACTCCACCGCGCTACAACACGGTCACGTAAGCCTCGCGCGGCGCGCGGTGGGGCCGTGCCCGGACCGGCACCCTGCCCCCGCCCGTGGGCGGATCGCCCTTTCGATGCGGACCGGGCACGCTGGCGGGATGAACTCCCTTGTCGCAGTCCTCGTCCGCGCCGTGGTCACCGTCCTGCTCGCCGCCGGCGCCGGGTGGCTCACGACCCTCGTCGGGTCCTCCGCCGACAGCGACACCGGCCTCGGAGCAGGCCTGGTGGCCTTCCTCGCCATCGCCGTGATTTCGCTGGTGTGGTCCTTCCTGGATGCCAAGGGCGGCCGCTCGTTCCTCGGAACCGTGGTGATCTGGGCAGTCGCGGGGCTGGTGATCGGCGTGCTCGGCGCCCTGCAGGCCCAGGGTTTCGACGGCCCCATCGACCGCACCATCCTGTGGGACGACGTCAAGGGCCTGAGCATCATGGGTGGCCTGCTGGCGGTCGTCCCGGCGGTCGTCGGTGCCGGTGTGGGCGCCATCGCTCGTCGCTGAGCGAGCGGGGCAGGTTGTCGGCCCCCGGCGCTACGTTGTCGGTATGACCTTCGCAAACGTGGGAACCCTCGGAGTCCAGCCCGGCCGGCGCGATGAGGTGGTGGCCATCCTCACGCGCCGCAACCCGGAGCTCGAGGAGGCCGGCTGCCTGCTGTACGAGGTGGGCGTGCACGACGAGCATCCCGACACCGTGTTCGTCACCGAGTTGTGGACCGATGCGGAGGCGCACCAGGCGTCCCTGGAGCTCGACTCGGTGCGCGCCGCCATCGCGGAGGCCATGCCCCTGCTCTCCGGTGAGATGGGTGGCAGCCAGTTCAGCGTGGTCGGCTCACCCCTGCGCGACTGACCCCTCACTCCCCCAGTTCTGCCCTCTCCCCGTCCAACGTGACCCGTGTGCGCGCGTCAGGTTGGACGAGGAGAAGGCAGAATCGCGGGGGATGCGGGGGGGAAGGGGGATGGGACGCGCCCCGCTCACACCGCCCACGCCCACGCCCCATGCGGCTGGGTGAAGGCCACGGCCCGCCCGTCGCGCGCCAGCACGAACGCCGGGCGCCGCTCCGGTTCCGGCATGCCCGGCAGGATGCTCGACCCCTCGTTCGCCAGCCAGACGTCGGCCTGGCGCTGGACCACCTCGGCGAACCGCTCCCGCACCTCCGCCGAGCAGTACGCCAGCACCGCCGAGTGCTGCACCACCACCGTCGCCCCCGGCACCGCAGCTCGCGCCTCGGCCACCAACGCCGGGAGGTCCTCCGCCAGGTCACCCCGCCGCAGGTGCAACGCCTCGCCCCGGGCAAGGCCCCGCGCCACCCCCACCGCCGCCCGCAGCCGCTCCCGCCGGGCCTCGTGCCCGGGCCACACCAGCGTCTCCAGCCACGCCATCGCGTCGTCGTCACCCACGTCGAGGGGGTTGAGGTCCAGCCCACCGCGCCACACCACATCGGGCAGGCGGGTCGGCGGCTCGATGCCGGTCAGCGCACACTCCAGCACCACCGGCGAGGGCCCGTCGACCGGGTCGAGGCGCACGCTCGACCCATCGGTCGCCGGGGGCCCACCGGGCCCGGCGGGACCAGACACCGTGAACTCGTACGAGTACCGGTCGGGCAGCAGACACAGCCCCGCCGCCGCCCCCACCTCCAGCAGCGCCACGGGCCCCTCGATGCGGGCGAGCTCCGGCAGGAGCGTCGCGCACCGCCCCGCCTCGTTCGTCTGCGTCGACCGCGACTCGATGGTGGCGCGCACCGCCGCCCACCGGCTCGCCAGCACCTCACGCAGCGCCTCGTACCGCGGTTCCGCGGTGTCCGCCCCGTGCCAGCGCGCCGCCGCGAACACCAGGTTCGGCTGCCGCTTGGCCTCCGGAAGCTCCCCCAGCAGCGCCAACACCTCGCCGTCCTGCGCCACCCCCTGCGCCCACGCGCGGAACACCGGGGAGTCCACCGCCTCGTGCTCGGCGAAGTCCGCGTAGAACCCGGCAGTGGGCAGATCCCCCTCGATGGCGCGCATGGCCCCACGCTACTAACGTCCGCCGGGTGCCCCTACTGCGCCGTGCCGCCAGCCTGCCGGTGCTCTCCGCCGCGTTCGTGGTGCTCACCGCACTCTCGATGGGGGTGCTCCTCCCCCTGGACCGCGAGCTCCACCGGTACTGGTCGCAGGAGCACACCCCCTACGCCACCGACCTCTTCCTGATGCTGGACGCCCTCGCCGGGCAGGCCGTCGCCGTGCCGGTGCTGGCCCTCACGGCCGCGGTCCTGGGGTGGCGTGCCCGCTCGTGGGAGCCGTTGCGCATGGTGCTGCTGGTGGAGGCCGCCTTCTTCGGCGGCGTAGGAACTCTCAAGCTGCTGCTGGCCCGCGGGACCCCGGCCATGGAAGACCCACACTTCTTCGTGGGCAGGCTCGACGGCACCGGCTGGCAGGGGATCAGCTACCCCTCGGGGCACACTGCCGAGGCCGTGCTCATCTACGGTGCCGCGGTGTATCTGCTGTGCACCCACCTGCAGCTGGGGCGGGGTGCCCGGGGGGCGCTCCTGGTCGCGTGGGCGGGCACCGTGCTGCTCACGGTGGGGGTGGCCTGGTGGCTGGGCTTCCACTGGGTCACCGACCTGGTGGCCGGGTTGCTGCTGGGTGGCGTGCTGCTGCACCTGGTGGTGCTGGCCGACCAGTGGTTCACCGAGCGGCGCCCGCGGGTGCTGCTTCCGCCCGCGCTGGACTGATCACCAGCCATCAGCCACCAGCCACCAGCCACCGGCGGGCGCCCCGCCCGCCCCGTCAGCCCGGCTGCTCGCCGAAGGCCAACGGCTCCCGCGTGACCAGGTAGGTGGCCCAGTTCATCAGCCGCACGCGCCCCTCATCGTCCCGGCGGATGCGGAGCCACTCGCCCCGCTCGCGGCCGGACACGGTGCGGTACAGGTCGGCCTCCACCCGCTCGAACACCGCCGGCGGGGCCTCCTTGGGCGCCCCGGCCATGCGCGCCTCCAGCGTCCCCTTGTGCACGCTGAAGACCACGTGGGCGCCCTCGGTGTACCAGTGGCCCAGCACTCCGGTGAGCTCCTCTGGCACCGCCTCGCCGGGCTCCCACGGCTCGCCGGCCACGGGCTCGGCGGACTCCAGCGCCTCGCCCAGGTCGATCGCCAGCGCCGCCGGGTCGGGCGAGTTCGAGTTGTTCATGAACGCCAGTCCGCCGGTGCCGGACTCGCGGTGGGTGAACACGCCGGTGATGTGGCCCGGCATCCCGCCGGTGTGGCCCACCCAGATGCGCTTGTCGCGCCGCATCAGGAAGAAGCCCAGCCCCATCGTGGCGGTCCACCCGCGCGGGTCGACCACGGCCTGCGGCTGCGTCATCTCCTCGAGCGTGTCCGGTGCGAGCACGGCCTCGTCGGGGTCGGCCACGAAGGCCGACCAGCGCGCCATGTCCGATGGGGTGGACGCCAGCCCGCCGCAGGGTGCGGTGCCGCGGAAGTCCGGCACGGGCTCGATGAGGGGGACGTCGCTGAAGGGCGGCACGAAGTAGCCCTGCACGCCGGCCCCGGAGAAGCCCACCGTGGTGCGCCGCAGCTCCAGCGGGTCCAGCAGCCGCGCCTGCAGGGACTCGGCCCAGCTGCGGCCGTCGAGGTGGGCCACCACCTCACCCAGGAGGCAGTACATGAGGTTGGAGTAGTGCCAGCGGGTGTGCGCGGGGCCCACCCGCTCGGCCTGTGCGTAGTCCTGGACGAGCTGCTCCGCATCGGGGAAGGCGAGGGTCTCCCACACGTCGCCGTGCGGCTCGCGCTGCATGCCCGAGACGTGGGCGAGGGCCGAGCGGATGGTGGCGCCGTGCGCCGGGGAGGGGGTGCCACCGGGCAGGTGGTCGCCCACGTGGTCGTCCAGGGAGAGCTTCCCCTCATCGCGCGCCTGCATGATCATGACGGCGGTGAAGGTCTTGGTGTTGGAGGCCACCAGGTACTGGTCGTCGGCGGTGGCCGCGCGGTCGCGCCCCTGCCCGCCGCCGGTGGTGCCGATGCCCTCGCTCCACACCAGCTCGCCGCCGCGCTGCACGCCGGTGAAGAGGGCGGGGACGCGCCCCTCGGTCTGGCGCTCCAGGGCGATGCGGTGCAGCTCGCGGGCGGTGCTCCGGCGGACGCCGGGCCGGTCGGCGGTGGTGTGGTCACTCATGCAGGCACCGTAACCGGCGGGAGTGATGCGGGCCACAGCGCGGGAACAACGGTCGTGGCAGCACGGTTGTCGCCCCCAGACCAGGCCGTCCTCCACATCGGACGGCACCCGAGCACCCCGAGGAGGCACCCGTGGCCACCGTTGAACTGACCACCGAGAACTTCGAGCAGACCATCAAGGACAACCCGATGGTGGTCGTGGACTTCTGGGCCACCTGGTGCGGCCCGTGCACCCAGTTCGCGCCCGTCTACGACGCCGCCTCCGAGAAGCACGAGGACATCGTGTTCGGCAAGGTCGACATCGACGCCCAGCCGCAGCTGGCCGGCGCCCTGGGCATCCAGTCGGTGCCCACCACCATGGCCTTCCGGGAGCAGATCGGCGTGTTCGCCCAGCCCGGCGCCATGCCTGCCAGCGCGCTGGACGAGGTCCTCGAGGCCGTGAAGGGCCTGGACATGGACCAGGTGCGCGCCCAGGTGGCGCAGGAGCAGGCCGCTGCGCAGCAGCAGCAGGGTCAGGCCCCGGTGCAGGAGACCTCCTCCAACCCGGCCGATGCGGGGACCCGCGCCGCTGGTGGTGCCGACCCGTCGAACCCCTTCGCCTGAGGCGGGTGCTGCGTCACCGCCCTGATCGGCCTACTCTGACCGGGTGTTGACCCGAGCCGACGTCGCGACCGCCCTGCGCCTCCCCGTCCAGGACGTGCCCCAGGCCTTTGCCGGGTCACCCGGCATCACGGCGGTGACGCACGACTCGAGGGCAGTGGGGGCGGGTGCGGCGTTCGTGGCCGTCTCGGGCTTCAAGAGCGACGGCCTGCGCTTTGCTGCCTCTGCGCTGGCCGGCGGGGCGTCGCTGGTGGTGGCCGAGCGGGCGTGGCCCACGCAGGACGACCGCGACGCCGACCCGCAGATCGCCGAGCTGGAGGCCGCCGGGCCGTTGCCCGTGGTGGTCGTGCCCAACGCGCGCGAGGCGCTGGGTCTGCTGGCTGCGGCCGTGCAGGGCAACCCCAGCGGCTCGATGCGGGTGCACGGCATCACCGGCACCAACGGCAAGACCACCACCAGCTACGTGCTGTACAACCTGCTCGCCGGGATCCTGGGGGCGGGCAAGGTGGGTCTGTCCACCACGGTGGAGGTCATCATCGATGGGGTGGCGCGCCCGGCCATGCGCACCACGCCCGAGGCGCCGCTGGTGCAGGAGAACCTGCGCCGCATGGCCGATGCGGGGGCGAGCGACGCGGTGCTGGAGACCTCCAGCCACGGCCTGGAGCTGCATCGCGTCACGGGGGTGGACTACGCCTCGGCGATCTTCACCAATCTCACGCGCGACCACCTGGACATCCATGGCGACATGGAGACCTACTTCCAGGTGAAGCGCCAGCTCTTCGAGCGCACCGAGGGGCCGCGACTGTCCAATGTGGACGACGAGTACGGCCGCCGGTTGGCCGAGGAGTTCCCCGGGGCACTGACCTTCGGCTTCTCCGAGGACGCCGACTACCGCATCACGGGTACGGACCTCACCCTGGAGGGCATGCAGTTCACGCTGCGCACCCCGGGGCACGGCGACCTGCGCCTGGAGCCGCCGCTGGTGGGTGACTACAACGCGCTGAACGTGGCCGGTGCCGTGGCCGTGGCGCTGGAGTGCGGGCACGACCCGGTGGCCGTGGTCGATGCGGTGAGGGGCCTGGGCCAGGTGCCGGGGCGTTTCCAGCGCATTCCGGAGGCTGCGGAGCACGGATTCACGGCGGTGGTGGACTACGCCCACACCGAGGTGGGGCTGGAGATGGTGCTCACGGTGGCCCGCCGCATCGCGGACATGGCCGGGGGGCGGCTCCTCTGCGTCTACGGCGCGGCCGGCGAGCGTGATGCGGCCAAGCGGCCCTTGATGGGCGAGGTGGTCTCCCGCATCGCGGACGTCGGCATCATCACCACGGACGACCCGTACGGCGAGGACCCGGTGACCATCGCCGATGAGGTCATGGCCGGTGCGGATGCTGCGGACACGCGCATCATCATCGACCGGCGCGAGGCGCTGCTGGCCGCGGTGGCCGAGGCGCGCGAGCACGACGTGCTGATCGCGTGCGGCAAGGGTGACGAGCCGTTCCAGCACCTGCCCGAGGGCGACGTGGACCACCACGACCCGACGTCCATCCGCGAGGGCCTGACCCTGCGCCGCCAGTGAAGCGCGTGCTGGAGCGTCTCGTGGTGACGGTCGCCAGCGATCCGGGACCCGACGGCACGGCCGGTTGCTCGTGTCACCTCTGGGCCGAGGTCTCCGGGGGACGGGTGCTGCTGCTGGACGACCGCGGGTGGGGGACCACCGCGGCGTGGAGCGAGGTGACCGAGGAGGGCATCGTGAAGGATTCCCTCGTCGTCACGGGCCCGGACGAGCCGTGGGGCGACATGACGCAGGACGATGCAACCGCTTTCCACTTCGCGGACCTGGCCCGGCGCGCCGCGCACCGCGGCCTGACCGTGACGGCCACCGAGTTGGAGGACCTGCCGATCGAGGTGGAGTTGAGCGAGGAGTTGCGGTCGCGGCTCCGCCGATGACGCCCGGGCCGTGCCGCACCGGTGCTGATCTCGCGCTGCCGCCGGCACTGAACTCCGCACCGGTGCGCAACTCGACTGGGCGGTTTCAAGGGGTCATGGCAACAGGTACTCCGCGAGTGTCTCTTGTGGGGTGGCGAACTCCAAGCGTTTGCGGGGTCGGCGGTTCATCTGGTCGGCCACCATGTCCAGGTCGAGTTGGGAGTGGACTGACAGGTCGGTGCCCTTGGGGAAGTACTGCCGCAGCAGTCCGTTGGTGTTCTCGTTGCTGGCTCGCTGCCACGGGGCGTGCGGGTCGGCGAAGTACACCTGCACCCCGGTCAGGTCGGTCACCTGCTGGTGATGGGCCATCTCGTTGCCCTGGTCCCAGGTCAAGGAACGCTTCAACGTCTCGGGCAGCTCACCGAGCTTGGCGACCAAACCCTGCACGGTCGCCTCGACCCGGGGCAGGTCAGGGTCCAGGTGCACCAGGATCAGGTAGTTCGAGTGCCGCTCGACCAGTGTCCCGATCGCTGAGGCGCCGGCCTTGCCGATGATCAAGTCGCCTTCCCAGTGGCCCGGGACCTGCCGGTCCAGTGCCTCGGCGGGCCGGTCCCAGATCGACACCATCCCGGCCACCCGACCCCGTCGCTCGTCCGGTTTACGGCGCGGGTGGCGCACCGTGCGACCCGTGCGCGTCAGGGCCTTCAACTCCCGCTTCAGCCCGCCCCGGGCCTGCAGGTACAAGGTCTTGTAGATCGTTTCGTGACTCACGTGCCAAGCCGGGTCATCAGGGTGCTCACGGCGCAAGCGTCCCACGATCTGCTCGGGTGACAACCGTTCGTCCAACCCGTCCTGCACCGCCTGGGCCAGCACCGGATTGGCCGTCAACTTCAACGGCTTCGGGCGGCGCCGGGCCACCCACGCCGCCCTCTGCGCCATCGCCGGGCTGTACTGCCAGCGCCTGGTCGCGGTGGCACCACCTCGCCGGACCTCCCGGGAGATCGTCGAGGCCGAACGGTCCAGGACCCGGCCGATGTGCCGCAACGAGCACCCCTCCAGGAGCATCTCCTTGATCCGGTACCGCTCCTCCAAAGTCAGCACCCGATCCGGATCCCGCCACGGATCCGGCCCGATCCCACCGGTACGCCGCAGATACTTCCTCAAGCCAGCCTCTGACCACGACAAGTCCGCAGCGATCTGCGCGATAGGCACTCCCATCGCCCGAGCCTTCCAGAACAACTCAGCACGCGCCGGCACCATCTCGAACGACACACCACCAGGCATCCCAAACTCCTCAACACCAACGGTGTTGCGACCACCCCTCGAACCCGCCCTGGCGAGCTCCGCACCGGTGCGGGCCTCGGTGACGGCTGACGGGGCTCAGGCCAGCTTCTCGCCCGCCATCACCGTCTTCACGTCCTCGGCGGGCACCTCGGCGATGCTGGGGTGGCGCCACGCGGCGTCGTTGGTCCGGTCGATGAGGACCGCGCGCACACCCTCGGCGAAGTCACCGCTGAGCACCATGCCGGTGGCCATCTTCCCGTCGCGCTCCAGCACACCGGCCAGCGTGTCCCCGGCGGCGGCGCGAATGCCGGCCAGGGTCACGGCCACCGACAACGGCGAACGCGTCTCCAGCAGCTTCACGGCCTTCTGCGCACCCTCGGAGTCGTTGCCGCGGAGGCGCTCCAGGATGGCGCCAGCAGCCTCACCCTCATAGGCCGCCTCGGCCCACTCGGCCTGCGCGGCCAGCGGCGACTCGGGCTCCCCACCGGCCTCGCGGGCGGCAGCCACCAGGTCGTCGGGCGACTCGCCACCGGCCAGCCGGTCCACCACGGCCTCCGCGTCGAGCAGCTCGGCGGGGGCCACCGCATCGGCCAGGCCGAGCATCACCGCATCGGCGCCGGTGAAGCGGTCCCCGGTCAGGGCGACGTGCGTGCCCAGCTCGTGGGGGGAGCGGGCCAGCAGGTGGAGGGCGCCCACATCGGGGAACAGGCCGATGCCGGTCTCGGGCATGGCCACCTTCGCGTCGGCGGCCACCAGCCGGTGCGACCCGTGCGCGCTCACGCCGATGCCGCCGCCCATCACCGCCCCGTGCATGAGCGCCACGTAGGGGATCGGGTAGTCCGCGATCAGCTGGTTGAGCGTGTACTCGGTGGTCCAGAACTCGTTGGCGCCGCTGAGGTCACCGGAGGTGGCGGACTCGCGCAGCACCTTGATGTCGCCGCCGGCGCAGAAGCCCTTCTCGCCCTCACCGGAGACCACCACGGCGCGGGGCTGCTCGTCGCCCTTGGCGTCACGCCAGGCGCGGAGCTGGTCCAGCATGGCGGCGCACATGTCCGTGGTCAGCGCGTTGAGGGCCTTCGCGCGGTTCAGGTGGATGCGGGCGATGCCGTCACGCATGCCGAACAGCACCTCATCGGTCTGCGGGGCGGGGGTGAGGTCGGTGGCCATGGCTGCTCCTGGGCTCGGGGCGGGGACGGGTCGGACGTGGCCCAGCGTTCCACACCGGCGAGGAGTACTGTGGGCCCCACGTGTTCCGGGGTCGGTGCAAGTCCGAACCGGCGGTGAGAGTCCGCGACCCGTCCGCAGCCAGCGGACGGTTGACTTGGTGAAATTCCGAGACCGACGGTGAAAGTCCGGATGGAAGGCACACGTGCGTCGCCGCTCAGCGGTGACCTGTCGTCGTGGCGAGAGTCTCGACGCGCCTCGTGGTCCCACGAGGCGTCGTCCTGCTCCCGCTCCAGCGAAGCCCCCGGTGCACCGGGCCGTCCACCGACGGTCCGCCCGTGACCACCGAGAGGACCGCTGTTGAGCCCCGCCGGCACCCCGCCGCTCCCGCCCCGTTGGGAAGCCCCGATGCGGCGTGCGCTGGAACTCGCTGCCCGCGGCCCCGCGGTGGACCCCAACCCCCGCGTCGGCTGCGTGCTCCTCGATGCGGACGGCCGCACCCTGGGCGAGGGCTGGCACCGGGGCGCCGGCACGCCCCACGCTGAGGTCGCCGCCCTCACCGCCGCCCTGGCCGATGCGGGGGAGCTGCCCCCGGGCACCACCGCCGTGGTCACCCTCGAGCCGTGCAACCACACCGGCCGCACCGGGCCGTGCTCCCAGGCCCTGCTCGATGCGGGTGTCTCCCGCGTCGTCATCGCCCAGCCGGACCCCACGCCGCTGGCCGCGGGCGGCGCCGAGCACTTGCGTGCCGTGGGGGTCGAGGTCGTCACCGGGGTGATGGAGCGCGAGGCGACCGCCCTGAACGAGTGGTTCACCGCATCGGCCCGGCTCGGTCGCCCCGTGGTCACGCTGAAGCTCGCCAGCACGCTCGACGGCCGCGTCGCCGCCGCCGACGGCACCAGCCGGTGGATCACCGGCGAGCAGGCGCGCCTCGACGTCCACCGCCAGCGCGCCACCGCCGGCGCCGTCGTCGTGGGCACCGGAACCGCCCTGGCCGACGACCCCCAGCTCACCGTCCGCCTGCCCGAGGGCGACCCGGCGCTCGCGCTGCTCCACGTCGCCGAGGGGGCGCCCGCCCGCCAGCCGCTGCGGGTGGTGGTCGGCACGCGCGAGCTCCCCGCATCGGCCCGCCTGCTCGACGACGTCGCCGAGACCCTCCTGCTGCCCACCCACGACCCCGCCGAGGTGCTCACCACCCTGGGTGGCCGCGGCATCCACCACGCCTGGCTCGAGGGCGGCCCCACCCTGGCCGCGGCCTTCTTGCGCGCCGGCCTCGTCGACCGCCTCGTCCACCACCTGGCCCCCGCCCTGCTGGGCTCCGGTGCGCCCCTGACCGGCGACCTCGGCATCGGGACCATCGCCGGCCTTGACCGCTGGCGCCTCGATGACGTGACCCGCCTGGGCGACGACCTGCGCCTGACGCTGACCCCCGAAGGAGCCGCCTGATGTTCACCGGAATCGTGGAGGAGCTCGGCCGCATCGAGGCCATGGAACCGGCGGGCGACGACATCCGCCTCACCGTGCACGGCCCCCTGGTCACCAGTGACGCAGCCCGCGGCGACTCGATCGCCGTCAACGGGGTCTGCCTGACCGTCACCGACCTGGGCACCGCTCCGGGCGATCCAGCAGCAGCCGACACCTTCACCGCCGACGTGATGCCGGAGACGCTCACCCACAGCTCGCTCGGCGCCCTGACCGTCGGCAGCCCGGTGAACCTGGAGCGCGCCGTGCGGGTGGACGGGCGGCTCGGCGGCCACATCGTGCAGGGGCACGTCGACGGCGTCGGCACGGTCCTCGCGCGCACGCCCGGCGACCGCTGGGAGGTGGTCCGCGTGGCCATCCCCGCCGAGCTGGCGCGCTACGTGGTGGACAAGGGCTCGATCACCCTCGATGGCGTGTCGCTCACCGTCAGCGGGGTGGGCACCGATGCGCCGGACGGCACCGACACCGACTGGCTCGAGGTCAGCCTCATCCCCGAGACCCTCGCCCGCACCACCCTGGGCGCCACAGGGGTCGGCAGCCCGGTGAACCTGGAGGTTGACGTGCTGGCCAAGTACACCGAGAAGCTGCTGGGGGTCGCGCGATGACCGCCCACCCGGCGCCGCTCGCCGCTGCCCTGGAGGCTCTCCGCGCCGGTCGCCCGGTGCTGGTGCTGGACGACGAGGACCGCGAGAACGAGGGGGACGTCGTCCTGGCGGCGCAGACCCTCACCCCGGAGTGGATGGCGTGGACCATCCGCCACTCCTCCGGCTACGTCTGCGCCCCCATGACGGCCGCCCGCGCCGACGCGCTGGACCTCCCCCTGATGGTCCGCGACAACGCCGACCCCTTCCGCACCGCCTACACCGTCACCGTCGACGCGGCACAGGGCGTGACCACCGGCATCAGCGCCGCCGACCGCACGCACACCCTGCACACCCTGGCCGATGCGGGGAGCCTCGCCACCGACCTCATCCGCCCCGGGCACGTGGTCCCCCTGCGTGCCCGCGACGGCGGGGTGCTCGAGCGCGCCGGGCACACCGAGGCCGCCGTGGACCTGTGCCGGCTCGCGGGGCTGGAGCCGGTGGGCGTGATCGCCGAGCTGGTGCACGACGACGGCTCGATGATGCGGGCGCCCGCCGTGCAGGAGCTCGGCGCGGCACACGACCTGCCGGTGCTCACCATCGAGGCGCTGCGGCGGTGGCGTGCGGTCCACGACCGGCTCGATGCGGTGGCCGTCGCCCAGCTGCCCACCGCCCACGGTCCGTTCACCGTGCACGCCCTGACCGACCGGCTCACCGGGGTGGAACACCTGGCGCTGGCCGCGCCCGGGGCGCCGGGCAACAGCACGGCCGAGGGTCCGCGGGCCCACCCCACCGCCTCCCCGGTGCCCGTCCGGCTGCACAGCGAGTGCCTCACCGGTGACGCGCTGGGCTCACAGCGGTGCGACTGCGGCGCGCAGCTCGACGACGCGCTCGCGGACGCCCGGGCGCGCTCCGGCATCGTGCTGTACCTGCGCGGCCACGAGGGGCGCGGCGTGGGGCTGGCGGCCAAGATCGCCGCCTACGCCCGGCAGGACGCGGGGGCCGACACGGTGGACGCCCAGCACGAGCTCGGTCTGCCGGTGGACACCCGCGACTTCGCCGTGGCCGCGGCGATGCTGGCCCACCTCGGCGTGGAGCGCGTGGAACTGACCACCAACAACCCCGACAAGATCGCCGCCCTGCGTTCCCTGGGGGTCGACGTCGTGGCGACGCGCCCCAGCATCGTGGGGATCACCCCGCACAACCTCGCCTACCTGCGCACCAAACGGGATCGGATGGGGCACACGCTGCCGGCGGACCTGGGTGTGACGTGACAGATCACACCCGCCATGGGTTGATGCGCGGCCCCGGACGCGCCACCGTGGAAAGGACCCCCCGCGGGTGCTGCCAGCGATGTCCTTCACACACCCACCAGACCCCTCCCGCACCGTCCCTCATCCCCAGGAGATCCCATGAGTGCCACCGGTTCCCCCTCTGATGCCATCGCCCTGCGCCTCGAGCGCGAGCTCGCCGCCGACCGCGCGGACGGGGCCCTGCCGCTGCGCGTCGCCGTCGTCGCCGCCTCCTGGCACGACGACGTGATGGACGGCCTGCTCGCCGGGGCGGAGCGGGCACTGGGCCAGCTCGGCATCACCCCGCGGGTGGTGCGGGTGCCCGGTTCCTTCGAGCTGCCCGTGGCCGCTGCCCGCATCGCGCCGCACGTGGACGCCGTGGTGGCCCTGGGGGTCGTCGTCCGCGGTGGCACGCCGCACTTCGAGTACGTCTGCCACGCGGCCACCTCCGGGCTGACCGACGTCTCCGTGCGCACCGGCACCCCCATCGGGTTCGGTGTGCTGACCTGCGACGACGAGCAGCAGGCGCTGGACCGGGCGGGCCTCGAGGGCTCCACGGAGGACAAGGGTGCCGAGGCCGCGCTCGCGGCCGTGGACACGGCGGCCACCCTGCGCCGGGCCAAGGGAACCTGGCGGTCCGACGCCCGGTGAACCTCCTGGAACAGCTCTTCGCCGCCGAGCTCGCCATCGGCCCGTGGACCATCCTGTGGCGAGAGATCATCGGCAACCTGTTCGGCTTCGCCTCGGCACTGGGCGGCATGCGCCGCCGCGTGTGGGCCTGGCCCGCCGGCATCATCGGCAACGCCCTGCTGTTCACCGTCTTCGCGGGGGTGTGGTTCGCCAACCCGCAGGACACGACCCTGGCCGGTCAGGCCGCGCGGCAGGTCTTCTTCATCATCACCAGCGTCTACGGGTGGTGGATGTGGAGCCAGCAGCGCCGCACCCGCCGCGCCGCCGGGCAGACCGCCCCGTTCACGCCCCGCTGGGCCACCGCGGCGCAGCGCGTGCAGCTGGGACTCTTCGGGCTGGTCGGAATCGTGCTGTGCCAGTGGGTGTTCCGGCAGATCGGCGCGGGCTGGCCGGCGCCGGACTGGTACTACTGGGCCGACGCCTGGATCTTCGTGGGCTCCATCCTGGCCACCTACGCCATGGCCCGGCAGTGGGTGGAGTTCTGGTTGCTGTGGATCGCCGTCGACCTGGTGGGTGTGCCCTTGCTCTGGCACTCCGGGTTCATCCCCTCGGCCGTGCTGTACCTGGTGTACGGCGCGTTCGTGGCGTGGGGCTTCGTGGTGTGGATGCGGTTGGCCCGCCACGAGGACGCCCCCGGTGAGGAGGCCCTGCACGGCACCGAACCCCACACGGAGCCCGCGCCGTAGACTTCGGCCCCATGGGTAAGGCATCTCGTCGCAAGAACCGCGACGCCAAGGGACCGAAGCTGCTCGCTGCGCCGTTCGAGGCGCGGCCCTTCCAGGGGCTGCCGAACGAGCCCGAGTGGGTGGCCATGCGGGAGATCATCCCGGCGGCCACCGCATCGATCCGGGTGAAGGTGCCCACGGGCGACCTGCCCGAGGGTGCGCCCGCGCCGGCGTGGGCCGAGCTGGAGCCGGGCAGTGAGCACGAGGTCACGCTGGCCACGGTGCTGCCGCTGGCCTGGCCGGGCCTCCACCGCGGCGAGGGTGACGTGCTCACCGCGCTGCAGACCGGCTCGTCCACCGGCGACGCGAGCCGCGACATCGCCCAGGCGATCCTGACCTCGCTGGCCAACGAGCCCGGCCAGCCGACCGTCAGCCTGCCGCAGGCCATGGCACACACCCCGCGTCTGCAGGACATCCTCGTGAGCACCGAGATGACCGCGGAGCTGCACGAGACCTTCGGCTTCTGGGTCTCCGGCGACGGTGACGCGCTGGACGAGGCCGGCCAGCTCTCCATGGAGCGCGCCAACGAGGCGATCGTGCCCACCGAGCGCCTCGATGCGGTGGACTCCGCCTTCTGGTGCCGCATGGGCGACCGCGCCTACATCCGGTGGCTGCTGCCCCACGACGAGGACGCGGCCACCACCGCGCTCGCGCGCCTCAAGGCCGCCGGCGAGCACACCCTCGGCGGGGACTCCACCCTGCTGGGCGCCTTCCGCGGGGCGGGTCTGCTGGTGCCGGTGTTCGAGGTGGACCCCCAGGTCGACGCCCAGGAGTGGAACGCCGCCCTGGGTGAGCTGGCCACGCGCCTGGAGGAGCGGCTCGGCGAGGACGCCCCGCTCACCCACGACGAGCGCCGTGCCCGCGAGGGCTTCTCGAGCCGGCAGGTCACCATTCGCTGACCGCGCCCCTCAGGCGGCGAACTCGCAGAAGCTCTCGTAGTGGTCTGCGGTCCAGTACCAGTGCTCGGGGTCCGTCGAGCCGTCGCGCGGGGTGCTGTCGCCGCCGGTCACGATGCGCCGCGCGCCCCGGTCGGGCGATCCGGGCGTCGGCACCGTGTACTCGGCGTAGTACCCGTGCTCCTCGTCGGGCAGGAGTCCCTCGCGGTTGCCGAAGGTGCTCCCGTCCTTCTGGGGGTACTGGAACTCTCCGCCCTCGGCGATGGTGTCGATGACGTCCGCCGCCTCGTCGGACAGCTCGTCCTCGCCGCAGGCGCGGATGCCGCTGTCGTCCACCGTGCGCGCGTCGGCCGGGGCCGAGCCGTTCGATGGGGTGACGCCCCCGTTCTCGTCGCCCCCCTCATCGCTCCCGTTGTCGTGGTTCCCGCCCTCGTCGCCCTGCGGGGGACGGTCCTCCTCCCGGTCCTGCAGACCGCTGAAGATGCCCCCACCGCCCCAGATGACGATGGCGGCCAGGGCACAGGCGAACAGGATGCGCAGGATCGCCCGGGCGGTCCAGATGCCGCCCCGTCGCGCACCACCGCCGCGTCGGCCACCCGGCCGCTGGCCACCACGCTGCCCGTTGCCGTTCACCTGCGGACTCATGCCTCGCCCTCCTCGAGCTGCTCCACCAGGGCGGCGCTGGAGACCAGGACCGCGAGCCGCGGCGTGCGACCCTCCGATGCGGTGTCGCCCAGCAGCTCCAGCAGCGTCGCCAGCCCGTCGTGCTCCAGTCCGATGCCTTCCGTGGGCGTCCACACCAGGAGGGTGCCGGCTGCGTCCGGGGTCCGGTCGGTCAGGTCGCGCAACGTGTCCACGAGGGCGTCGAGGTTCACCGCGGCGGCGCCGGGCAGGTCCAGCGAGTCGGCCAGCCCGGCCTGCAGGGAGCGCACGTCGGAGCCGTCGGGACTCTCGGCCAGGAGCACGGTCCAGTCGGCGGTGCGCGCTCCTGCGGCGGCGATCTCGGCCTGGTCGGGGCTCACCACGGCCAGCGGTTCGCCCGAGGCCAGGAACTCCGTGACGGGGAAGTGGGGTGTCGGCATGCCCCCATCGTGCCTGCTCCGGCGCGGAGACCCGGCACCCAGCGGGTGTCTGCGTATCCTGTGGTGGTGTCCGAGCCTGTCCAGAACGCCCTGCTGATCACCGCCGCCGTCTGCGCGGTGCTGGCCCTGCTGATCGGGCTGTGGCTGGCCGTCAACGTGATCTCGTTGCGGCGGCAGCGCTTCATCTCTGCCCGCGTGCTCGCCGGGGCCGGCGCCCAGGACGGCCAGGGGCCGCAGCGACGCTCCATGGCGAGCCGGCAGGGGGAGCAGCGCCGCTACACCGCCCCGGCCGTGCGGACGGGCGTGGACTCGGTGACCATGAAGCGCGCCCTGGACCGCGCGGCCACCCGGCAGGAGAAGTCCCTGGCGAGGATGCGTCAGGAGATCGACCACACGCGCACCCAGATGCGGCAGGAGCTCGAGCGCACCGCCCGTCAGGTCAAGGAGGTCACGCAGGGTTTCGACCGGGTGCAGCAGCAGGCCACCAGTGACACGCAGGCCATCCGCCAGGTGTCCACCGACGCCACGCAGAACCTGCAGCGCATGACCTCGGACGTGGCCGGGCTGGACGAGCGGCTGGTGGCCCTGCAGAAGCAGGTCGCGGCGGCCGAGGAGCGACTGCAGGCGACGGGCTCGGGGGTGGAGGAGC
Source organism: Kytococcus sedentarius (assembly GCF_041937525.1). Taxonomy (GTDB): domain Bacteria; phylum Actinomycetota; class Actinomycetes; order Actinomycetales; family Dermatophilaceae; genus Kytococcus; species Kytococcus sedentarius_A. Next base: position 1,883,166 of record NZ_CP169391.1, on the reverse strand, counting down.
TGCGCACCTCGCAGCAGGAGCTGGCCGAGTGGCGCCAGGGGGTCTCCCGCGAGCTGGACGAGGCGACTGCGCACCGAGCCGCCCTGGTGGAGGAGGCGGCCTCCGACCGCAAGCTGCTGGACACCATCGACCGCGGCCTGGGTGGGGTGGCCGGCCTGGTGGACGAGCTGCGCCGCTCCAGCAGTTCCCTGGACGAGCGCACCGCCTCCCTCGGGGAGCGCCTGACCACCCTCTCCGGCACCGCGGACAGCCAGGCCCAGCGGGTGGAGCAGCTGGAGTCCGGTGCCACCCAGCTGGGTGAGCGCACCGCCGGCCTGGACAACGCCCTGCGAGGCCTCTCCGAGACCGGGGACGACCTGGACCGTCGCCTCAAGCGGCTGGAGCACTCCAGCGAGTCCGCCCTCACCGAGGTGGCGCTCGTCCGCTACGACGCGTTCGGTGACATGGGTGGGCGCATGTCCTTCTCGGTGGCCCTGCTCGATGCGGTGGGGGACGGCCTCATCATCACCAGCCTCAACGGCCGGGCCCACTCGCAGACCTATGCCAAGTCGGTCACCGAGGGGCGGGGCACCACCCGCCTCACCGCCGAGGAGGAGCAGGCGGTCGCCGCCGCCCGGGGCATGGAGGTCCAGCACGCCCCGGAGCAGGCCGTCCGTCCGCTGCGCCAGCGCCGCACCTGACGCGCCCGCCCGTCGCTCAGCGGCGGCGCCACCCCATGCCGGTGGCCCCGCGGGTGCCCCGCCACGAGGTGGACCCCTGGGCCCGCACGCGCACGGTCAGTGCCGCGGGGATGATCCGCCCGGCGATGCGGGTGACGTACCCCACGCCATCGCCGTCCAGCTGCGCGCGGGTGGGGGTGGCCACCTGGACGTCCACCGAGCTGCTCTGGTGGTACGAGACGTTGTCGCCCCCGACCATCCCGCGGGTGACCACGCCGGCGGCCACCCCGGCCCATCCGGTGAGGCCGCGCGGGGCGACCACCAGGGTGTCCAGCTGACCGTCGTCGATGCGGGCCTCGGGCAGCACCGCCACCCCGCCCTGCAGCTTGCCGACGTTGCCGAACAGCACGCTGCGGATCTTCTCCCGCACGGGCTCGTCGTCGTCGGTGCGGATGCTGGCGGCCACCGGGGTGTCGTAACCCAGCAGCACGGCGGAGCGCAGGTAGGCGAGCCAGCCGATGCGCTTCTTCACGTCGTCGTCCGTGGACTCCATGACGTCGGCGTCCATCCCCACCCCGGCCATCACCAGGAAGTACTCCTCGTGCACCTCGCCGTCGGTGTCCCAGTAGCGCACCTGCCCCACGTCCACGCGGCGGTCCCGGCCGGTGAGGGCCAGGTCGAGGGCGGCCTTGCGGGAGGTGACCGGCAGGTCCAGGTTGCGTGCCAGCAGGTTGCCGGTGCCGCCGGGCACCAGGCCCAGGGGGACGTCGGAGCCCACCAGCTGGCTGGCGACGGTGCGCACCGTGCCGTCGCCGCCGATGGGGATCACCAGGTCGCAGCCGGCGTCCAGCACCTCGCGGGCCTGCCCGGCGCCGGGGTCCTCCTCGGTGGTCTCGAGCCAGAGCGGCTCCTCCCACCCGTGGTCGGCACAGATGCGCTCCATCTGGCGGCGCACGTCGTCGACGTCGTCGAACTTGATGGGGTTGATGACGAAGCCCGCTCGCTGGCGGCCCACCCCATCGTGTCCGGTGGTGTGGTCTGAAGAGGGCATGCCCCTACGGTACGCGCGCGTCTCGTACGCTGGGCAGCGTGATCGACATCCGAGAGCTCCGTGACGACCCCGACGCCGTGCGCGCCAGTCAGCGCACCCGAGGTGAGGACGAGTCCGTGGTGGACCGCGTGCTCGAGATCGAGGAGCGTTCCCGCTCCAAGCAGACGGAGTTCGAGGCACTGCGTGCCGAGCAGAAGGCCTTCGGCAGGACCATCGCGCAGGCGCCGAAGGAGCAGAAGGCCGAGCTGGCCGCCCAGGGCAAGGAGATGTCCGCCCGGGTGAAGGCGCTGGAGGCCGAGGCCGGCGAGCTGGCCGAGGAGGCCCAGCGGCTGCTGCGCACCATCGGCAACATCGTGAAGCCCGGGGTGCCCGCTGGGGGCGAGGACAACTTCGAGGTGCTCGAGGAGATCGGCACGCCTCGTGACTTCGCGGCCGAGGGCTTCGAGCCGAAGGACCACCTGGAGCTCGGTGAGCTGCTGGGCGCCATCGACATGGAGCGCGGCGCCAAGGTCTCCGGGGCGCGCTTCTACTTCCTCACCGGCATCGGTGCCCGCCTGGAGCTGGCCATGATGAACATGGCCCTCGACCTGGCGCTGAAGCACGGTTTCACGCCGATGATCACCCCCTCGCTGGTGAACCCGGACGTGATGGCCGGCGCCGGATTCCTCGACAACCACGCCGATGAGGTGTACCACCTCGAGGAGGACGACCAATACCTCGTGGGCACCTCCGAGGTGGCCCTGGCCGGCTACCACGCCGACGAGATCCTGGACCTGTCCGCCGGGGCGCGCCGCTACGCCGGCTGGTCCACCTGCTACCGCCGGGAGGCCGGCAGCCACGGCAAGGACACGCGCGGCATCATCCGGGTGCACCAGTTCACCAAGCTGGAGATGTTCGTCTACTGCACCGCCGAGGAGGCAGAGTCCGAGCACGAGCGCCTGCTGGCGCTGGAGAAGGAGATGCTCGGTGCCATGGAGCTGCCCTACCGCGTCATTGACGTGGCCGCGGGCGACCTGGGTGGCCCGGCGGCGCGGAAGTTCGACTGCGAGGCCTGGGTGCCCACGCAGGGCAAGCACCGTGAGCTGACGTCCACCTCCAACTGCACCACCTTCCAGGCCCGTCGCCTGCGCACCCGTGAGCGCGTGGCCGGGGGCAAGGGCACGCAGGTGGTGGCCACGCTCAACGGCACGCTGGCCACGACCCGGTGGCTGGTGGCCATCCTGGAGAACCACCAGCAGGCCGACGGCTCGGTCCGTGTGCCGGAGGCGATGCGTCCGTACCTGGGTGGCCTCGAGGTCATCACGCCCGTCGCCCGATGAGCCCCGATGCGGTGGGCGCCACGCGCTCGCTGATGGTCTGCCTCGACCTGGACGGCACCACCATCGACTACGACAGCGTGCTGCATCCGCCGGTGCGCGATGCGGTGCTGGCCACCTCCGCGGCGGGCCACACGGTGGTCATCGCGACCGGGCGCACGCTCATGGCCACCCTGCCGCTGGCGCGGGAGCTGGAGCTGACCACCGGCTACCTGGTGTGCTCCAACGGCGCGGTGGTGGTGCGGCTGCACCCGGACCTGCCGGACGGCCACGAGATCGTGGAGAAGGTGACCTTCAACCCCGCGCCGGCGTTGGCGCTGCTGCGCGAGCACCTGCCCGGGGCGTTCGTGGCGGCCGAGGTGATCGGGGTGGGTCACCGCATCAGTGAGGGCTTCCCGCAGGACCTGCTGCAGGGCGAGCTCACCCTGGCCAGCTGGGAGGAGCTGGGCTCCGAGCCGGTCACGCGCCTGACCTTCCACGACCCCGGCGGCACCGAGCAGGAGTTCCTCGACGCCATCGACGACATCGGCCTGCACGGGGTGAACTACTCGGTGGGCTACACCGCGTGGCTGGACCTGGCGCCCGAGGGCGTCTCGAAGGCCTCGGCGCTGGAGGGCGTACGCCGCTGGCTGGGCGTGGAGCCGGGCGACACCCTGGCCGTGGGCGACCAGCGCAACGACCTGGAGATGCTCGACTGGGCGGCCCGTGGGGTGGCGATGGGGCAGGCGCCGGCCGAGGTGATCGCGGCGGCCGACGAGGTGACCGGCCACGTGGACGACCACGGCCTGGCGCAGGTGCTGCGGGGGCTCGAGGGCGTCCGGGAGGTGCTGGCCCGGTGAGTGCCCCGCTGCACATCACCAGCCCGGCGAACCCCCGCATCAAGGCGCTGCGCGACCTGCGCCGTCGCCGGGCGCGGGAGGCCACCGGGTCCACGCTGGTGGAGGGCTACGAGGAGCTGCAGATCGCCCTGTCCGGTGGCGTGCGCCCGCGGGAGCTGTACCTCTGCGAGGAGCTGATGGCCGACCCCGCGGCCCAGCAGGACGTGGTGGAGCTGGCCTCGCAACGGAGTGCCGGCATCGTCACGCTCAGCCGGGCCGTGTTCGAGAAGGCGGCCTACCGGGAGGGGCCGGACGGCTTCCTCGCTGTGGTGCCCACCCCCGGGGTGGCGCTGGCGGACCTGCCGCAGCCGGACGGGGCGGGTCTGTACGTGGTGGCCGAGCACCTGGAGAAGCCGGGCAACCTCGGCGCCATCCTGCGTACGGCCGATGCGGCGGGGGTCGATGCGGTGATCGCGGCGGACCCGGTGACGGACTGGGGCAACCCGAACGTGGTGCGGGCCTCCAAGGGGACGGTGTTCTCGGTGCCGGTGGCCTCCGCATCGACCAGCGAGGTACTGGACCTCCTGGCGGCGCGGGGGGTGGCCCTGGTGGCCACGACGCCGCACACCGAGCAGCTGCACACGCAGGTGGACCTGGCCGGGCCCGTGGCGATTGCGGTGGGGGCGGAGAAGACGGGGCTCACCGCATCGGCGCTGGAGGGGGCGACCCACCGGGTGCGGATCCCGATGGTGGGGCGTGCGAACTCGCTGAACGTCGCCACGAGCGCGGCGATCGTGGTCTACGAGGCCGTGCGTCAGCGCCTCGGCTGACCCGAATTCAGAACGCGGGGAGCCCCGTGCGACCATGTCGCCATGCGCATTGACCACGTCTCCTTCGCTGCGGGCCCCGAGGGCCTGGATGCTGCTGCCGCGCGCCTGGGTGAGCTCCTGGCCACCGAGGTCGTGGACGGCGGCCACCACCCCCGTTTCGGCACCCGCAACCTGGTGCTGCCCCTGGCAGACGGACGCTGGGTGGAGGTCGTGGAGCCGCTGCAGCACCCGGTGACGGACAAGGTGCCCTTCGGTCAGGCCGTGAAGGCGCGCAGCGAGGCCGGCGGAGGCTGGCTCGGCTGGGTGGTCTCCATGGACGACCTGTCGCCGGTGGAGGAGCGCCTGGGGCGTGACTCGGTGCTGGGCAACCGCCACCGCCCCGACGGCACGGAGCTGACCTGGCGCCAGATCGGCGTGAAGGGGCTCATTGCCGATCCGCAGCTGCCCTTCTTCCTGCGTTGGGACGAGGGCCAGAAGCACCCCTCCGAGGTGGGTCCGTCGAGCGCGACGCTCACCAGCCTGCAGGTGGCCGGTGACCCGGACCGCGTGCGCGAGTGGCTGGGCCTGTCCGGTGAGCCGGGTACGGACCGGGAGGACTGGGAGCCCGAGGTGGGCTTCGACTTCGTGGCCCCCAACGGCACCCCGGGTCTGCTCTCGGTGACCTTCCAGACGCAGAACGGCCCCGTCACCGTCTGACGCGCACTTCTTCGGACCGGCCCCTGACGCAGATCGCGTCGGGGGCCGTTCCAGTTCCCGCCCCGGGGCGGCCCCTCAGACCCGGGTGCCAGTGCCCACGCTCACCCGGTGGCTGCCCAGCAGCACCCCGGCCAGCGGCACCAGCGAGAGCGCCGCAGCACCCACCGGCGGCACCCAGCCCGCAGCCACCACCACCAGCGCGATCACGTGGTAGGCGCCCACCAGCATCACGTTCTGCCCCACCACCGCACCGGTGTGGCGGGTGAGACTCACCGCATCCGCGATGGCGGCCATCTCCGGGCGCACCGTCTCAACCTGCGCGTGGACGCGGTTCTCCTCGTCGGCCCAGGTCGGGGCGATCACCAGGTCGGCGTGCACCGCCGCCTCATCGGGGGTGGCGCGCGTCAGCAGCGCGACCCGGTGCCCCTCATCGAGCATCTCCTGCACCAGCGCCACGCGCCCCGCGTCGTCCAGCCCGCCGGTCACCTCCGAGTCGTGCACACCCACCCGGTCGGCCATGCGGCGTGCCACGGCGGCCGGCTCGGCGCACATGAGGTGCGGCACCACATCGGCCCGCAGCAGGCGCTGCACCTCCTCGGCGGCACCGGGGCGCAGCCGGTCGCGGAAGCGCAGCATCGCCGTGGGGCGCCCGCCCCACCCCACGTAGGTGACGATCGCGTCGTCGTCCGGCTCCGGGCGCAGGCTGGGCGGGATGGACTCGAACAGGTCCTCGGTGCCCAGCGTCACCTCCATGTCCTTGATGCGCGCGGTCATCCCCGCCCCCCGCAGGGTCCGGTCGGCGATGGGGCGCGGCGTCATCGAACGCGCACGGGCCGCGCTGGACAGGGCGCGGGCGATGGGGCCCTCGGCCTCCTGCGCCACGGACACCGCGGCGAGCAGCGCCGCATCGGGGTCCAGCCCGGGCATGGGCAGCACCTCCACCAGCCGCGGATGGCCGGTGGCGATGGCCGATGAGGGGTCCACCAGCGCCAGGTCGATGTCCCGCGCCGACTGCAGCGGGCGGGCGCCCTTCATGCGCAGGCCCAGCAGCGCCCCGCGCAGGGTGGCGGCGCGCAGGGCGGTGGGCACGGCCGCCAGCACCGCGGCCGGGGAGGCGGCCAGCAGCACGGCGGTGGCCACCCGGGCGCCGGCGCCCGCATCGGTCAGCAGGCCGTGCACCAGGCCCACCACGGCCGCGATGCCCAGCACCAGCGGCACGGCCCACCACCCGGCCACGTCGGTGGTGCGGTGGATGGGCAGGCGGGGCCCGGCACCCTGCCCGTGGCGCGAGGGGGAGCCGGTGGGCACGGGCGCGTCGGGCGCCGGGGGGACCGGCAGCACGGGCCCGGCCGGCTGGCGCAGTGCGGCCTGCGCGGGGAGCAGCACGCGGGCGATGGCGGTGTCGTCACCGGCGCGCACCACCGTGCCCACCAGGGTGTTGCGGGGCACCGCGCCGGCCACCACGACGTCGCCGGGGATCACTGGGTGCGCGTCCGCCCGGTGGGTGAGGCGCTGCAGCGTGACCAGGCCCTCCCCGTCGGTGACCAGCAGGTCGGCGGGCACCACCGTGTCGGCGGGGACGAGCACCTCATCGCCCGGCCTCAGCTGCGCGCGCGGCACGGTGACCCGACGGCGCGTGCCGCCCGACTCCACGATGCGGGTGGCCGTCACCCCCAGCGTGCGCCGCATGCGCAGCAGGCGCAGGAACAGCAGCCCCCGGGCCCAGCGGATCGCCCACGGCACCACGGCCAGCACGGCCGCGGCGGCGGTGGTGCCCACGAACGCCGTGGTGGAGCCCGTGGTGGCGACCTCCACGATGCCGTGCACCGCCGAGAGCACACCGGCGGCCACCGGGAGCCACAGCGCCGAACGCCACGAGGCCCGCAGGTCGTTCAGTGCGTGGGGGATGGCCAGCGCCCACGCACCCAGGGCCGGGATGGCCGTGAGCACGGCGGGGGCCGGACCGGCCTCCACCAGGAGTGCGGCCAGGAGCGCCACGAGGGTGAGCAGGACCGTGGCCACGGCGGCGAACATGCCCCGGTCGGTGGACGGTCGCGCGGGGGCCGGGCGCTCGGGTGCGTCCGTGGACGGCTCGGCGGGCATCCGGGGCGTGGACGAGTTCCCGGGGGCGCCGCGGGGATCGGTCTCGGGGGCGGGGCGGGAGGACTCGGCCATGATGGGGCCACGGTACTGGGCCGGGGGTGACCGATGGCGTGCGGCACCACCCGGGCGCTGGGCCGTCCACGCACACCCGGTACCTCCTGCACCGGGTGTGCGTGGGCAGGTGGTGGGCCCGTGTTTGAATGACGCGCCGGTGACCCGAGGGGGCGGTCACCGCGAGCCTCCCAGCCCCCCGGACGGAGACCCTCCATGCACGACGCCGCCCTTGCCGCTGACCGTTCCGAGTCCACCGTGCGCACCGGCGCCCAGGTGGCGGTGTTCGCCGCCCTCATCGCCGCGCTCGCGGTGGTGCCGGGGCTGCTGGTCTTCGGCGGTTCGGTGCCGGTGACGCTGCAGACGCTCGGGGTCACGCTGGCGGCCCTGGCGCTGGGGCCGTGGGCCGGGGCGGCGGCGGTGCTCATCTACCTGGCGCTCATCGCCATCGGGCTGCCCGTTGCCACTGGCGGCACCGGTGGCCTCGGCGTGCTCACCGGCCCGACCGGTGGCTACCTCGTGGGCTTCGTGCTGGGTGCCGTGGTGATCGGCGCCCTGGCGCGGGTGGCCCTGCGTCGCGGTGGCCGGATGGTGGGGCTGTGGCTGTTCGTGGCGGGCCTGGCCGGGCTGCCGGTGTTCTACGCCGTGGGTGTGCCGTGGCTCAAGCTCGCCACCGGGATGCCGTGGGACAAGGCCTGGCAGCTGGGCGCCGCGGTGTTCGTGCCCGGTGACCTGCTGAAGGCGGCGCTGGCCGCGGTCATCATCGCCGCCGTGGCCCGTGCGCTGCCGGGCACGCTGCCGGCCGACCGCTGACGCGCGGCCCCGTGATCCGCTTCGAGGAGGTCACCCTCACCCGTCAGGGCCGCACCGCCCTGGACGGTGTGAGTCTCGAACTCACCGAGCGGCGCGTCGCCCTCATCGGGGCCAACGGGTCGGGCAAGTCCACGCTGGCGCGCTGCATCATCGGCCTGGACAGGCCGACCGCCGGGCGGGTGGAGGTCGGCGGCCGGGACGTGCGCCGCCACGCGCGGCAGGTGCGGCGGGAGGTCGGGTTCCTGTTCAGCGACCCCGACCACCAGATCGTCATGCCCACCGTGGCCGAGGACCTGGAGTTCTCCGCCGCGCGCCGGGGGTGGTCGTCGCAACAGCGGGCCGATGCGGTGCACGCCGCCCTGGTGCGCGCCGGGCTCGAGGGGCACGCGGACCACCCCTGCCACCTGCTCTCCGGGGGGCAGAAGCAGCTGTTGGCGCTCGCGGCGGTGCTGATGTCCGGGCCGCGGGTGCTCGTGGCCGACGAGCCGACGACCCTGCTGGACCTGCGCAACCGCCGCCGGGTGGCCGCAGAGTTGATGGCCCTCGAGCAGCAGGTGGTGCTCGTGACGCACCACCTGGACCTCATCGAGACGGTGGACCGGGTGGTGGTGCTCGATGAGGGGCGTGTGGTCTGTGACGACCGTCCGGACGTAGCGATTCCCTTCTACGAGCGGCTGATGACGTGAGCGCCATCGGCGTGGCGGTGCCGGGGGACTCGTGGCTGCACCGGCTGCCGGCGGGGTGGAAGGTGGGTGGGCTGGCGGTTGCGACGCTGGGCATGTACCTGCTAGGGGACTGGCGGGTGGCGCTGGGGGCGTTCGCGGTGTCGCTGCTGGTGCTGGCCTCGGCGCGGTTGCCGTGGGAGGCGGTGCGCCTGCCGCTGCGGATGGTGCTGATCCTGGCGGTGGTGCTGGGGTTGGTGCAGTGGGTGTTCGTCGATGGTGAGCACGCCCTGCGCGCGGTGGGTCGGGTGGGGGCGGCGATCGTGTTGGCGTGGACGGTCTCGCTCACCACGCCGGTGGCGGCGATGATGCGGGTGCTGCAGGCGGTGCTGTCACCGCTGCGGCGGCTGGGGGTGGACACCGACCACTGGGGGCTGGTGGTCTCGATGGCGGTGCGCTCGGTGCCGCTGATGGTGGCGGCGGCGCAGGCGACCAACGAGGCTCGCATTGCTCGGGGGCGGGGGCTGTCGGTGAAGAGCTTTGCGATCCCGCTGGTGGTGCGTGCTGTACGGGCCTCGGAGCTGCTCGGTGATGCCCTGCTGGCCCGTGGCTACGAGCCGCAGGGGCGGGCCCGGCGTCGGGAGCGCTGAGGCAACGAGGTGGTGGCCACCCTGGCGTGTGGCGTCGCGGTCACCCTGGCGACCACAACGCCACACGTCACGGGAGGCGCCAACGCTGCCGGCGGGCTGCCGCCGCGAATTCGGGAACGCCGCACCGATGCAGGCGCTCGAGCAGCTCCTCGACCGTCAGAGAGGGCCGGCGGCTCGATGTGGACTGGTCTCCCAAGGCGTCCATCACGAGCCCGGGGGGCGAGGTCCAGCTGGTTGAGCAGGAAGGTGTCGGGGGTCTGCACCTCGATCTCGAGCCCGGACATCACTGCCGGGGGGAAGTCCTTGACGTTGTGGGTGACGATCAGGTCGGCTCGCCCCACGATGGCGGCCGCGGCGACGTGCTCGGCATCGGGGTCCGGCAGTCCGAGCGATCCCACCATGTGTTCCCAGCCAGTGACAGAGGCGTCCGGGAACGCGGTGTCCATCTGCTTCACCCGTCGTTCCACCAGGCCGTCCGGCAGGCTGGGGTGCACGACGTGGACAGCGCGCACCACCTCATCCAGTATCTCGGTGCTCCACAGGGGCCGGTACAGCTCGCGCTCAGCCAAGCGCAGCAGCAGGTCCGCCAGGGCCATGGGGACGAGGACGCAGGCGTCCAGGTGCGCGGTGAAGCGCGTCACTGATTCGACCTGCCGGTCGTCCTTCCGCGCCGGGCCGTTGCCAGCGCCTCCGTGTAGTCCGCGGACGCATCGTCATAGAGGCCTGCCTCGACGGCTTCGGCAGTCATCCCCTGCAAGGCGACACGACGCTGCGAGCGCTGGCTCTGCTGGTACTCGAGGACATCTGCAAGGCGTACCTGTCGGTGTCGGCCGCCTGCGGGTCGCTCGAAGGCGATTCGCCCGCTCTCCAACAGCTTGACCAAGGTGGGACGACTGATGCCGAGAAAGTCTGCCGCCTCCTGCGTGGTCAGCAGTTGATCAACGGGCGCCACCGTGATGCCACGACCCTGTCGCATCGCCTCGGCCACATCTCGAAGAACTTCGAAGGCTTCGATCGGCAGGGGGACGGTCTGACCGTCGGGGCCGAGGAGAGCGGCCGGTTCGGTCTGGTGGTCGAGGAAGGTCGACAGGTCCAGCATCGCCTCGAGGTCGGCGGGCGGAAGGACCGTGTGGGGGGTGCGATCGGTGGCGGGCATGGCCTCACACTAGCCTCAAACGAAAAAAACGAAAAGGGCCGGTGGGAGCCCGGCGGCCTGACGGCAGACGTGTGGCGTTGTGGTCACCCTGGCGACCGCAACGCCACACCCGCGGGGCGACGCCCCGCAACAGCCACTCAGCCCCTGCGGGACGCCTCGCTGGGGGTCTCCAGGTGGTCCACCAGCTGCGACGCCAACCCCGTGTACCCCGCCGGGGTCAGCGCCACCAGGCGCTCCTCGGCATCGGCCGGCAGCCCGAGCCCACGGATGAACTCCCGCATCGCGTCACCGTCCACGCGGCGCCCGCGGGTCAGCTCCTTGAGCCGCTCGTAGGGCTGCTCCATGCCGGGCACGCCCTGCGCGGCCAGCGCCCGCATCGTGGACTGCACGGGCTCGCCCAGCACCTCCCAGTTCGCATCGAGGTCCGCGGCCATCGCCTCGGGCACGGCATCCAGCCCGTCCAGGCCCTTGCGCACGTTGTCCAGCGCCAGCAGCGAGTGCCCCAGCGCCACACCGATGTTCCGCTGCATCGAGGAGTCGGTCAGGTCCCGCTGCAGCCGCGAGGTCACCAGCGTCGAGGCCAGCACGTCCAGCAGCGCATTGCTCACCTCGAGGTTCGCCTCGGCGTTCTCGAACCGGATCGGGTTCACCTTGTGCGGCATCGTGCTCGACCCGACCGTGCCCTGCCCGCGCACCTGCGCGAAGTACGCCATCGAGATGTACGTCCACACGTCGGTGCAGAGGTTGTGCAGCACCCGGTTGAAGCGCGCGATGTCCGCGTACACCTCGGCCTGCCAGTCGTGGCTCTCGATCTGCGTGGTCAGCGGGTTCCACGTCAGCCCCAGGTGCTCCACGAAGGTCCGCGAGAGCTCCGGCCAGTCCGCACCCGGCACCGCCACCACGTGCGCCCCGTAGGTGCCCGTGGCGCCGTTGATCTTGCCCAGGTACTCCGCACCCTCGATGCGGCGCACCTGCCGCCCCAGCCGGTGGGCCAGCACCGCGAGCTCCTTGCCCATCGTGCTCGGCGTGGCCGTCTGCCCGTGCGTCCGCGAGAGCAGCGGCACGTCGCGCAGCTCGCGCGCCATCGCGGCCACCTGGTCGACCACACCCGATGCGGCGGACAGCCACACGTCGCGCACCGCACCGGCGATCATCAGCGCGTAGGACAGGTTGTTGATGTCCTCGCTGGTGCACGCGAAGTGCACCAGCTCCGTGGTGCGCGCGACCTGCTCCTCGCCGCGGCCGGCCAGCACCTGCGCCAGGTGCGCCTTCAGGTGGTACTCCACCGCCTTGACGTCGTGCACCGTCTCGCGCTCGATCTCCGCCAGCGCCGCAACGTCGTCGCCATCGAAGTCGGTCACGATGCGGCGCAGCCCGGCCCGCTCGGTGTCGTCCAGCGGCTCGATGCCGTCGAAGATCCGCGCGTCGGTCAGGTGCAGCAACCATTCGACCTCCACGTGGAGCCGCATCCGGTTGAGTGCGGCCTCACTGAGGTGGTCGATGAGGGGAGCCGCCTGCCGCCGGTACCGCCCGTCCAGCGGCCCCAGGGCCTGGGCAGGCTGGAGCGAGGAGAGGTCGACCATGCTCACCGACCCTGCTGCCAGGCGGAGTACGGGTCCAGGTCGTCGGTGTCCATGTCGGCCGGGACCTCACCGCGACCCAGCCACTCCTGCGTGGAGGTGGCGGTCACCGCGCTGCTGGACGCGGCGTACTCGTCGGCGTCGTCCTCGGCCGGGAGGTCCTGTGCGTCGGCGTCCTCGTCGGCCGGCACCTCCTCCTGGGCCGGCTCCACGTGCGGCACCTCGTCGTCCGCGGGGAAGTCGGCCTCGGGGGCGTCCACCGTGCCGGGGTCCACCACGGGCGCACCGGTGGCGGGCTGCACGTCGTCGTCCGTGGAGGCGTCCTCGTCACCGTCCACCTCGTCGACGACCTCCTGGTCGTCCGCCCAGCCGGTCTCCTGCTCGGGCGTGCCCGCGGGGAGCGTGTCGGAGCCGTCCGAGCCCGGACCGGTGAAGTCACTCAGGTGCTCGTGGTCGTGCACCGGCGTCGCCTCGTCCTCCTCGGCGGTGGTGAGGCTCTCTGCCGGCTCCTCGTAACCGGGGAACGCGACGTCGTCGGGGTCCTCGGCCTCGATGCTGTGCAGCTCACCCGGGTCGGTGCTGGTGCCGGCCTCGATGTCGCTCGGGTCGTCGGAGGCGGTGTCGACCTCCTCGACGCGGTCGACCTCGTCCGCGTCCACGGTGCCGGTCGCCTCGTCGGACGCGTCGGCCTCATCGGTGGCGGCGGTGGATGCGGTGGCGGCGGTCGCGCCGAGGTCGCCCTCGTCCACGGTGCCGGCCTCGACCTCGGCGTCACTGTCGGTGACCGAGCCCAGCGGGCCGGAGGAGCTCTGCGCGTCCTTCTCCACCTCGTGGGTGACAGCGGTCTCCTGCGGGTCCACGACGGCGTCGGTGGCCTCGTCCTCGTCGCCCAGCGCGTGGGCGCCGGCCTCGGTCGTGGAGGCGGCCGCAGCGCCCGCGGCCCCAGCACCGGCCGCACCGGCACGGGCCGTGCCCTTGGCCGCACTCTCGCTCTCCTGGTCGAAGAGGTCGGTGGCCTGGTGCTCCGTGGACGGCTTCTCGCGGCTGGTGGTGCTCTTGCGCCGGGCGGTCCCACCCGGCCGGGCGCCCCGGTCGCGCGAACCACGTCGCCCGGACCGGCCCGCCGCACCGGCACCCGCACGGGTGTCGTCGTCCTCGTCGTCGGCGAACTCGGTGGCGTCCTGCCCCCCGGCGTCGTAGCGCGAGCCCTCCTCGTCGCGGAGGTACTCGTCGCCCTCATCGATCTCCGGGTGCTCCTGGCCACGGCCGGACAGGCGGTCCTGCACCGCTCCGCCCTGCGTCATGAACCAGACGATGCCCACAACCAGTGCCAGCAGCACGAGGGCCACGACCCACTCCAGTGCTCCCCATTCCATGAGGGTTCCTCCAACGTCCGTCGAGTCGGTCCTTCGGTCCAGTGTCCGCGGGCGCCACCGGGCGGGGTGCCCGGCAAGCGGCGACCGCGATCAGTGGCCCCAGCCTAGACGCCGCCACCGACACCCGCGGGGTTAGCCTTCGCCCATGACCCCTCGGCCTCACGTGCTGCACGACGCGCTGCTCTCGCGCGTGGTGGGATCGGCGGCCTTCGCGCGTGCCCGTGCCCGCAGTGCCGCGGTGGCCGAGGACCCCGCGGCCATGGAGCGGCTCTGCGTGCTCGCCGAGGAGCACCTGGCCGCCCTCCCGGGTGACCAGCCCCCGGGCGTGCCCGCTGCCCGGCTGGCCGCCGCGGTGCAGCAGGGCACGGGGTGGGTGCGCGAGCACGCCCGTGAGGTGGCGCGGGGAGGGCCCACCCACGAGCAGCAGGGCACGCTCCGCCTCACCCGCGTCCGCCTGTTGCTGGCCGCACTCGACTTCTTCGTGTGCGAGGACGACGTGGTCCCCGACCACCACCGTCACGGACTGCTCGACGACGTGATCGCCCTGGAGTGGGCGCTGGCCGGTATGGCACGGGGCGGGGGAGCTGTCCGGGTGGGCTGACCCGCGCCCGGTCTCAGCTCCCCGTGAGCAGCGAGGCGGCGGCCACCGCGCCCGGCCCGAGGGCCACCACGAACGCCGCGGCGGTCACCAGCAGCGCCTGGACCCGATGGGGTCGCCCGGCCTGCTGGAGCGCCGTCACCCGCACGACCGTCGACTGCAGCGGGCCCGCTCCGGCGGTGAGCGCCACCCCGCCCGAGGGTGCGCGGAGCGAGACTGCGCCCCCGGCGCCCGACCCCACCGGTTCCGGTACGTCCCGCCGGGGCGCGTGCTGCCCCGTGGCCAGGTGGGCGAGCGCCCGCCCCATCGTCACCGGCCCCACCTCCTGGGCACCGGCCTGGTCCGCGAGGAGCTCCACCATCAGCCCCACCTCGGCCAGTGCGCGGGGGTGCCGCAGGCGGGAGGGCACTGCGGCGTCCATCACGGTGAAGAACTCGACCACGAGGTCGTGACGGTGGCGCAGGTGGGCGCGCTCGTGCAGGTAGACGCCGTGGAGCTGGTCGGGCGCCAGTCCCTCCAGTGCCGCCCGGGACATGACGATGCGGGCGCGCCGGCCGGGCAGGCACCACGCCACCGGGCTGTCCGCATCGATGACGCGGAGCCGGTCGCCGTCACCGTGGCGCGGGTCCAGCAGGTCCACGGCCTCCTGGTGGCGGCGGCGCAGCGTCCGCAGGTCGGTGCCCACCCGGTGGGCGGCCAGCAGCAGCCGGCCCACCAGCACCAGGGAGAGGGCCACGGCGGCCCAGACCATCCACGGGTGCACGGTGCGGTCGGCGGTGAAGAGCCCCCCGAACTCGTGGGCGGCCACCACCGGCAGCAGGACGATGGCGGAGAAGCCCCCCAGCGCGCAGCCCTGCCACAGCAGCAGGCCGGCTGCAGGCGTGCGTCGGAGGCCGGGGACCCTGGGCAGCAGGGCAGGGGTGACGAGGGTCAGCAGCACGGCGAGCGCCGCGAGGACCAGGGTGGGGGACATCGGCTCCATGGTACGGCGCACCGCATCGCATCGCCGGGGTCACGGATCGCGCCTGGCGAGGTGGCGTCCCGGGAGACGGGGCGCCGGTGCCGGTCAGCCGGCAGCGCCCTCCAGGCGGTCCAGGGCCTCGCGCAGGGCGGCGACGTCGTCGGCACCGGCGTCGTCCACGAAGGCCAGCACGGCCGCACGGCGGTCGGTGGGGCGCAGGTCGCCCAGGGTCTCCCGCATGAGCCGGGCGACGAAGCCCTCGCGGGAGGTGGCGGCCCGGTACACGTAGGCACGGCCCTGCTTGGTGCGGGCGAGGAACTCCTTGCGGGAGAGACGGTCCATCACCGTCATCACCGTGGTGTACGCGATGTCGCGGTCGGCGCCGAGGGTCTCGTGGACGTCGCGCACCGTGAAGCCGTCGGCCTGCGGTGCCGGGGTGTCCCAGAGGTGGTTCATGATGGCCTGCTCGAGGTCACCCAGCCCGGATGCGGTGTTCGGCATGATCGTCTCCCACGGTGCTCGGTGGCCGGTGCTGGCCACGACGCCCCATAGTACTGCCGTGGGTCGTTGATGGATCGCCGGGTGGTCAGTCCCGTGACGCGACCAGTGCGGGGCGCTCCAGCCGCACCTGCGCGTCGCACCACTGGTGGCCCTCGGTCCGGTGGCTCACCAGCACCACCGAGCGGCCCTCGGTGGCCGTCCCCAGGTGGTTCATCACCGCCTGCGCGGTGGGTCCGTCCAGGTGCGCCACGGGCTCGTCCAGCAGCACCACCGGCCGCTCGGAGAGCAGGATCCGCGCCAGTCCGATGCGGGCCTGCTCGCCTCCGCTGACCGCCCGGTACGCCGAGCCGATCATGGTGTCCAGCCCCTCGGGGAGCTCGGCCAGGAAGGTGCCGAGCCCCGCATCGGCCAGGACGGACTCGAGCTCGGCGTCGCTGGCGCCCGGGCGGGCGGTGCGGAGGTTCTCGCGGAGGGTGGAGGAGAACACGTGCGGGGAGTCGTCCAGCAGGGCCACGGTGGCGCGGGTGGAGGCCAGCGGCAGGTCCAGCACGTCGTGGCCGTCCAGGGTGTAGGCGCCGCCAGCGGGGTCCAGGTGCCGGGCCAGGACGGCCAGCACCGTGGACTTGCCCGCGCCGCTGGGCCCCGTCAGTGCCACCCGGGTGCCGGGGGCGAGATCCAGGTCCAGGCCGTCGACGGTGGGCTCGGCGTCGGGCGTCCAGCGCGCGACGAGGGAGTCCAGGGCAACCTGCGGGCTCGGGCTGACGGGGGCGACGGACGCGCCAGCCGCGCCGGGCACGACGGGCGCCGTGGCGCCCTGGCCCCCCGCCTGCGCCACCGCGGGCTCCTGACCCAGCAGCGCCTCCAGCCGCCCCGTGGCGACCCGGGCGCGGGAGTGGGCACTCACCGCATCGGGCACCCCGCCCAGCACGTCGGCCAGGGCCAGCGGCGTGAGCACCAGCAGGGCCACCAACGGCCCGCTCCACCCCGCCGAGGGGGCGATCACCGCCGCCACCGCCACCACCACGCCGGCCAGCAGCCAGCTCGCCGCGCGCACCACGGCCTGCCCGGCGGCGCGGCGACGCACCCACCGCACCACGTCGCGGTCCGCCGCCGTGACCGCCTGCAGGGCCGTGTCCTGACCGTTGACGGCGCGCAGCTCGTCGGAGCGGTCCGCCGCCGTGTGGGCCGCCTCCCAGACCCGTCCGCGGGCGGCGAGCTCCCGCTGCTGGGCCCCGGCCACCTGCCGCTCCACCAGCGCCGAACCGCCCACCACCAGCAGCGTCTGCAGCGCCACCAGGGCGCCGATCAGCGGCGACAGCACGGCCAACAGCGCCGCTGCCACCAGCCCGGTGAGCAAGGCGCCCACCAGCGGCACCCACCAGCGGACCGCGGCCATCACCACGTCATCGAGATCCGCCACCACCCCGGTGAGCACGCGGGCGCGGCCCCGGCGCCCCAGGCGGGCCGGGGTCAGCGGCACCAGGCGCCGGTAGGTCTCCGCGCGGCGACCGGCCAGCTGGTCCAGCGCCACGTCGTGGCTGTCCAGTCGCTCGGCGTAGCGCAGCACCGGTCGTGCCAGACCGAAGGTGCGCACACCGACGATCGCCATCATGAGCATCAGCACCACCGGCTGCTCCCAGGCGCGCACGATCAGCCAGCCGGAGGTCGCGGTCAGCGCCACCCCCGCCAGCGACGACAGCGCACCCACCAGGGCCGCGCGCCACAGCTTGGGCGTGGTGGTCACCACCGGCAGGCGCTTGTTCCCGCGGGCCGATGCGGCGAGCCCCGCCTCGTCAGCGCGGCTCGCCCGGGCGTCGGGGCCGGGCGGGCTGGTGGGGCTGGTCGGGCTGGCCGTGGAGGCTGGGTGGACGGCAGGCGCGGTGACGGCAGGCGTGGTGGCGACCGGCTCCGGCAGGGCGACGCGCCCCGCATCGACCCCCACGTGCCACCCGGCCACCCGGGCGAGCTCCTGCCGGTGCGTCGCCACGACCACCAGTCGGCGGGTGGACTCCTCGAGCAGCACCCGGTGCACCAGCTCGGCGGTCGCGGTGTCCAGGTGGGCGGTCGGCTCGTCCAGCAGCAGCACGGGCGCGTCGTCCAGCAGGGCGCGGGCCAGACCCAGCCGCGCGCGCTCGCCGGCGGAGAGGCCCTGGCCGTCGTCGCCGAGGTCGGTGGCCCAGCCCTCGGGCAGCTGCTCGAGGGTGGTCAGCAGCCCCACCCGCTCCACCACGGCGCGCAGCCGGTCGGGGGAGGCGTCGGCCGCGGCCGGTGTGATGCGCAGCGCCGCCTCCACACCGCCCCGCGGCAGGTAGGGGCGCTGCGTCACCAGGTGCGAGCGGGGTGCGGTGACCCGGCCCTCCGTGGGATCCAGCAGGCCGGCCAGCAGCCACAGCAGGGTCGACTTGCCCGCCCCCGACGGACCGGTGACCGCCACCAGCCCCGTCTCCGGGAGCGACCAGTCCTCGGCCAGCCGCACGGTGGGTCCGTCCGGGTGCGTGTGGCGCACACCGCCGGCGTGGAGGGTGGCGTGGCGCATCGCAGGGTCGGCGGGCCCGGTCTGCCCGCCCCCGGCGCCCTGCCGCACCGGCTCCTCCAACAGGGGCAGCACCGCATCGAGCGTCTCCACCCCGTCGGCCGCCGCGTGGAAGTCGGCACCCACCCGGCGGACGGGCCAGTAGGCCTCGGGGGCCAGGAGGATGGCCGCGAGCCCCACCATCAGGCCGATGTCACCATGCGCCAGACGCAGCCCCACGAAGACCGCCACGATGGCCACCGAGATGGTCGAGAGCAGCTCCATGGCCGCCGTGGTCAGGAACGCCGTCCGCAAGGTGGTCACCGTGGCCCTGCGGTGCCGCTGGCCGACCTCCTCGATGGTGCGCACCTGCTGCTCCGCACGCCCCAGGTTCACCAGCGTGGGCAGCCCCCGCATCACGTCCAGGAAGTGCCCCGCCAAGGCGTCCAGTGCCCGCCAGCGCTTGGCCGTCTCGTCCGCCGTGGAGGCGCCGATGAGGGCCGCGAACAGCGGCAGCAGCGGCAGGGTCAGCAACACCACCACCGCGCTGAACAGGTCCACCCACGCCAGGGTCAGCCACACCAGCACCGGCACGGCGCCGGCCGCCACCAACGAGGGCAGGAAGCTGGCCACGTACGGCTCCACCTGACCCACCCCGGCGGTGAGCTGGGTGCTCGACCGGCCCGGTCCTCCGGCCAGCCACCGGGCAGCCAGGGCCCGGCGCAGCTCGGCAGCCACCCGGGCGCCGGCCACCGCGGACCGGTGGTGCACCCACCCGGCCAACAGGCCCCGCACGGCCAGCAGCACCGCCACCGCCACCGCGGGCGCGAGCAGGGAGGTCACGCTCCCCGCATCGGACCCGGTGGACAACCCCGAGGGGACGACGAACGGACCGATCTCACCCAGGGTGGGGTCGGGGTCGTCCGGGATGCCCGAGGGCGGGGTGGGCTGGCCGGTGAGGGTGGCGTACACGCTCGCCGTGACCGCCGTGGCGAGCCACGCCACCGCCAGCGCCTGCAGCACCGCCACGACACCCTGCAGGACCACCGGGAACGCGACTGCTGCGACCTCCTTCCGGGCGTGGGGCAGGAGACGCAGCAGTCGCGGGTCGAACGGCTTCACGAGGGTGCGGTCACACCTTCTGCGCGAGCTCGCGCGTGGCCTCGGTGCCGATGGGGGCCGGCTCCGGGATGTCGTCGGTGCTGATGCGCTTGCGGAACACCCAGTAGGTCCAGGCCTGGTAGGCCAGCACCACCGGGGTCAGCAGCACGGCCACCCAGGTCATGATCGTGAGGGTGTACTGCGAGGACGAGGCGTTCTCGTGCGTCAGCGACCAGGCCTCGTTCGTGGAGGAGGGCATGACGTCCGGGAACAGGGCCACGAACAGCGAGGCCACCACCAGGGCGATCGCCACGAAGCTGCACCAGAAGGCGCCCTTCTCGGAACCCTTGGCCGCCAGGGCCAGGCCGGCCACGAAGATCAGCGCGCCGGCCACGGCCAGCACCCAGCTGACCATGTCTCCGGTCAGGCTCATGACCCAGACCAGCCACGCCAGCGTGAGCACGGCGGCCACGATGCCCACCTTCAGGGCGATGCCGCGGGCCTGGTGGCGCACCTCCCCGACGGTCTTCAGCGCCACGAACAACGCACCGTGGGTGAGGAAGACCGTGAGCGTGGCCAGACCACCGAGCAGCGCCAGCGGGTTCAGCAGGGTCCACAGGGTGCCGGTGTACTCCATGTCGGCGTCGATCGGCACGCCCACGACGATGTTGGTGAACGCCACACCCCACAGCAGTGCGGGGATGAACGAACCCACCACCAGGGCGATGTCCCAGCGCGCACGCCAGGTGTCGTCGTCCTGCTTGTGGCGGTACTCGATGGCCATACCGCGCAGGATGAGGCCCACCAGGATGATCAGCAGGGGCAGGTAGAAGCCGCTGAACAGGGTGGCGTACCAGTGCGGGAAGGCCGCGAAGGTGGCACCACCGGCGGTGAGCAGCCACACCTCGTTGCCGTCCCAGTGGGGGCCGATGGTGTTGAGCACCTGGCGGCGCTTGCGCTCCGCCACGGCCGGGTCCGCGTCGCGGCCCAGCACGGGCACCAGCATGCCGACGCCGTAGTCGAACCCCTCGAGGACGAAGTAGCCGATCCACAGGACGGCGATCAGGACGAACCAGATGATGGAGAGTTCCATGGCGATTCCGTGTCTTCCGTTGGTCTCGAGGTGCTCAGTAGGCGAACACGTGCGGTTCGTCGTCGGCCGTGAGGCGCTGGGCCTTCTCGGTGTCCACGTGCTCGGCACCGGCGGAGGCGTACTTCACCATCAGCTTCACCTCGACGAGGGCGAGGGCGCCGTAGAGGAGGGTGAACACCAGCATCGAGATGAGCACCTCGGTGGCACCCACGCCGGGGGAGACACCGTCCTCGGTGTTCATCAGGCCGAACACCACCCACGGCTGACGGCCCATCTCGGTGAAGATCCAGCCCAGGCTGTTGGCCAGCAGTGGTCCGAACAGGGCCAGCAGCGTGGCCGGGAACCACCACTTGCTGTTGAGCTGGGTGCGGTCACCGCGGGTGGCCCACAGCAGCGCGGCGGCCGCGGCGGCGCCGATCATGCCCATGCCGATCATCCAGCGGAAGGACCAGTAAGTCACCGGGATGTTCGGGGTGTAGTCGCTCACCTCGAGGCGGGCCTCACCGGAGTTGCCGTACTCCTCGGCGTAGATCTCCTTGAGCTCGTCGATGCCCTTGACCTCGCCGTTGAAGTCGCCCGTGGCCAGGTAGCTCAGCACGCAGGGGACGGTGATGGCGAACTTCTCGCTCTGGCCGTCGGGGGTGCCGATGGTGAGGATGGAGAAGTCGGCGCAGTGCTCGTCGCTCTCGTACAGGCCCTCGGCGGCAGCCATCTTCATGGGCTGCACCTCGGTCATGATCTTGCCCTGGATGTCACCGGTGACGGCGGTGCCCAGACCACCGATGAGGAGCATCCACGCACCCAGGCGGAGGGCCTTGCGGTACATGCCGGCGTCCTTCGGGAACTTCTTGCGCCACAGGTGCCAGCCGGCGACGGCGACCACCAGGCCGGCGCCCGTCATCGTGGCTGCGGCCATGACGTGCGGGAAGGTGACCAGCTGCACCTTGTTGGTGAGCACGGCCCAGAAGTCCACCAGCTCCGCGCGCCCGGTCTCAGGGTTGTTCTCGTAACCCACCGGGTGCTGCATGAACGAGTTGGCGGCCAGGATGAAGTAGGCGCTCAGTGCGGTGCCGATGTGCACCAGCCAGATGGCCGCGTTGTGCAGCACCTCCGGGATGCGACCCCACCCGAACAGCCACAGGCCCAGGAAGGTGGACTCCAGGAAGAAGGCCAGCAGGGCCTCGATGGCGAGCGGGGCGCCGAAGATGTCGCCGACGAAGCGGGAGTAGTCCGACCAGTTCATGCCGAACTGGAACTCCTGCACGATGCCGGTGACCAGGCCCAGCGCGAAGTTGATGGTGAAGAGCTTGCCGTAGAACTTGCTCAGCCGCAGCCACTCCGGGTTGCGGGTGCGGATCCAGAGGGTCTGCATCAGTGCGACCACGAAGCTCAGCCCGATGGTGATCGGAACGAAGAAGAAGTGGTAGACGGTCGTGATGCCGAACTGCCAACGGGCCAGTTCGAGTGCGTCCATGCCTGCTCCCAGCGGCGAGAACCCATGGGCCCGCACGGACTGGTGCAGTGTGTGGCGCGGTGCCCCTGACGGGGCAATACTACGGCCGCTCGTAGGTTGCGTGTGGGTCAGGCGACCCTCACCTGTGAGGGTGGGGTGGGTGGGCGCATCCCACGTGGGTGTGGAGGGAGGGATGCGGCGACAAAGTGATAGATGAACTAGAACAACTGCTACGGTCGGGGCATGCTCTGGCGACTCGATCCCGCTGATGACCGCCCGCTGTTCACCCAGGTGGCCGATGCGGTGCGTCGCGCCCTGGAGGGTGGTGACCTCGCCCCCGGTGACCGGCTGCCGGCGGCGCGCGAGCTGGCCGACCTGCTGGAGGTCAACATCCACACGGTGCTGCGGGGCTACCGGGAGCTCGCGGACGAGGGGCTGCTCGACCTCCGACGGGGCCGTGGTGCCGTGGTGCTGGCCGGTGCCGAACGGGCGGGTGTCGTGCGCCTCAGCAGGCTCGCGGCCGAGTTCGTGGCCGAGTGCCGACGGCTGGGCGTCGACCGGGAGGGTGCGCTGCGGATCGTGCGGGAGGCGACGGCATGAGCGGGTGGGGAGAGGCGCTCTGGGGTGACCCGTGGTTCGTCTGGGTGACCGTGGTCCTCGTGGTCGTCTGGGGTGCCCTCGTGGCTCGATGGGGGTGGGCCCGGTGGCGCGCCAAGCACCAGCCCGCAGCCGGCCAGCACCCGGGCACCGTCTACGAGTCAGGTGCCGTCGGTGACTGGTTGCTCGCCCACGACGTCCGCCGTACCGGAGCAGACCTCATCGGTGGACTCGCGGCGGGCGTGGCGACGTTTGCCGTTGCCGTCGTGGCCCGGTTCGCCGAGCTGGGCCACTTCCCGGGCGACCTGGCAGCGCTGCGCCCCCTGACCTTCCCGATCAGCATGGTGGCGTGGCTGGTGGCCTCGTCGGTGGCGCGTCGCGTCTGGTCGGTGGACGACGCAAGGTGGAGGCAGTCGGGCGTGGGTGCCCCGTCGGGGAACTCTGCCGGTCTGCACAACCCCTCCGGCGCCCTCACCCAGCCCGGTGTGCATGGCCAGCCCGACCCCATCGGGCGGTCCCACTCACGCACGCCGCATCCGCCGCCCGAGGACCTCGAGGCCACCCGCCTCGCCCCCGGGGAGCACGTGGCCTGGCGCGAGCGGCCGGTCCGATTGTTCGGGCCGTGGCACCTCGCCCTCATCGTCGGCTTCAGCGTCGTCGCCGTCTGGGCCTGGTCCCCGCCGGTCGCGGCGGGGGAGCTGTTCCTCATCGGCGCCTTCGTGCTGGCCTGGGGTGGTTACTTGGTGGTCCAGGCCCTCGACACCAGCGCTGTGGTGACCACCGTGTCGCGCCGGGGAGTCCGCATCGCGTCGTGGCGGGGCGGTGACGTGCGCGAGGCGCTGCCGCTGCACGAGCTCCGGGCTGCCCGGCCGCTGCCGAAGGAGGAGGGGTTCGGTGCCATGCGCCGGTATGCCCCTGCGGCGCCGCAGCTGGTGGAGCTCGACCTGGCTGACGGCCACCGCGTGCTCGTCGGCACCCGCGATGCCCGGGCCCTTGCCGGGCTGGTCAACGGTCTGCTCGCCCGTGAGGCCGAGGTCGTCCCGCCGCGCTGACCACGCGGCCTTCCCCCTCAGCGGTTGCGCTCGTCCACGATCCGCCGCGCCTTGCCCACGGACCGTTCGATGGTGCCCTCACCACCCACCTCGACCCGCGCGCTGGTGCCGATGCGGCTCTTCACCTCGTGCCTCACCACGGCCGCGAGCGCCTCGTACTGGTGGTCCTGCACCGTGGGCTGCGCCTCGATGCGGATCGTCAGCTCGTCCATCCGCCCGGGCCGGGTGAGCACACACTGGAAGTGGGGGCTCAGGCCATCGACGGCCAGCACGATCTCCTCGATCTGCGTCGGGTAGACGTTCACGCCGCGCACGATCATCAGGTCGTCGGTGCGGCCGGTGACCTTCTCCATCCGCCGCATCCCCGGGCGGGCGGTGCCGGGCAGCAGCTTGGTGAGGTCGCGCGTGCGGTAGCGGAGCACCGGCATCGCCTGCTTGAACAGCGAGGTGAACACCAGCTCGCCCACCTGACCGTCGGCCACGGGCTCCCCGGTGAGCGGGTTCACGACCTCGGGGTAGAAGTGGTCCTCCCAGATGTGCAGGCCGTCCTTGGTCTCCACGCACTCCTGGGCGACGCCGGGTCCCATCACCTCCGAGAGGCCGAAGATGTCGGTGGCGTGCATGCCGGCGCGGGTCTCGATCTCCTGCCGCATCGCCTCGGTCCACGGCTCGGCGCCGAAGATGCCGATCTCCAAGGAGGTCTCGCGCGGGTCGATGCCCTCGGCCTCCATCTGGTCGAGCACCGCCAGGAAGTAGCTGGGCGTGACCATGATGGTGCGTGGCTGGAAGTCCTGAATGAGCTGGATCTGCTTCTCGGTCTGTCCACCGCTCATGGGAATGACGGTGCAGCCCAAGTGTTCTGCGCCGTAGTGGGCGCCCAGTCCGCCGGTGAAAAGGCCGTAGCCGTAGCTGACCTGGAGCAGGTCGCCCGGCCGCCCGCCCGCGGCGCGGATGGAGCGTGCCATGACACCGGCCCAGGTGTCGATGTCCTGCGCCGTGTAGCCCACCACCGTGGGGCGGCCGGTGGTGCCCGATGAGGCGTGCACCCGCACGACCTCCTCGCGGGGCACCGCGAACATGCCGAAGGGGTAGTTCTCGCGCAGCTCGGCCTTGGACGTGAACGGCAGCTTGGCGAGGTCGCTGAGCTCGGTGATGTCGTCGGGCGTGGCCCCGACCCCATCGAGCGCCCGCTTGTAGTGGGGCACGTTCTCGTAGGCGTGCCGGACCGACCACTGGAGCTGCTCCAACTGGTGCTCGCGCAGCCGGTCGACCGACCAGTTCTCGGCCTCGTCGTAGAGGTCCGGCCGGTCGTCGATGGTGGGCAGCGCCGGCAGGTCAGGCGTCTCCGTGCGCATGTTCGCCAGTGTGCCGCAGGGGCTGTGAGCCGGCCCACGTCGGGGGGCGGATCCCAGCAGGCCAGGCGGTGCCGGGTCAGCGGCGCGGCAGTGCTTTGCTGCGTCCAGTGAACACGGCCACCACCGGCCATGCGGACAGGTCCTGGGGCACGGGGTCGCCGCCACTCGGCAGGTGCACTCCGGCGGGCGCCCGGTGCACCACCACATCGGTCATGCCGTTGCGACCCCACCGGAACCGCTCGGTGCCCACTGCCACCAGCACGTCACCGAGCTGCGTGGCGGCCAGGAAGTCGATGTCGCAGTGCGCCGCCACGGTGGTCACGCCCGAGGTGTTGCAGGTCAGTGCGAACACGCTGTCGCAGAAGGTGAACACCATGCCGCCGTGGGTCGTGCCGTGGCCGTTCACCATCGTGTCGGTGATCGTCATCGACGCCACCGCCCGGCCCAGGCCCTCGACCCTGTCCAGGTCCAGCACCTCGATGCCCAGGTGCGCCGACGCCCCATCGATCTCCCACATCGACCGCACGTGAGCGAGGTCGGTGCCATCGGTCGTCGTGGCCCGCAGTCCGTCGTGCCAGGTCATGCCCGCTCCTCGGCGTCCGTCACCGCTCCCGCGCGTCCAGCATCGCCGCCCTCGACCATCGCCACCAGCGCCTCGCTGGGCCGGTACCGACCCGTCGGGTACGCCGCATCCATCACCCGCAGGTCGGCCAGCACCTTCTCCGCACCCAGCTCGTCCAGCCACTCGAAAGGCCCCTTGGGGTAGTTCGTCCCCAGCCTCATGGCGGTGTCCACGTCCTCGCGGGACGCCTCCCCACGGTGCACCAGGTCCACGGCCTCGTTCACCAGCATCGCGATCGTGCGGCCCACCACGTTGGTCTCCACCGGGCCCTTGGCCAGTGCGCGGGCGGCGAACTCGTCACCCTCGGCATCGGTCGGCCTGCCGTCCGCGTCGTACTGGTACACGCCGCTGCCGGTCTTGCGCCCCAGGGTGCCGGCCTTGACCAGCTCGTCCTGGAACCCGGTGGGCTCGTACCGGGGGTCGCGGTCGGTCTGCTCCCACACACTGTGTCCCACGGCGTAGTTCACGTCCTGCCCGATCAGGTCGGTGAGCCGGAACGGCCCCATCGCGAACCCGCCGTACTGCGTCAGCGCCAGGTCCAGGTCCGCCGGGGACGCGCTTCCCCGCTGCGCCATCCGCTGGGCCTCGCCGTAGAACGGACGCGCCACCCGGTTCACGATGAAGCCCGGCGTCGAGGTGCACCTCACCGGAGTCTTGCCCCACGTCCGCATCAGGTCCGTGGCGGCCTCGAGGACGGCATCGTCGGACTGTGTGCCACGGATGACCTCCACCAGCTTCATCAGCGGTGGCGGGTTGAAGAAGTGCAGGCCGATCACCCGGCCCGGCTGTGCCACCCCCTCGGCGATGGCGGCGATGTCCAGGCTGGAGGTGTTGCTCGCCAGGATCGTGTCCGGGCCCTGGTGCTCGCCGAGCGTCCGGAACACCTCCTGCTTCACGTCGAGGCGCTCCACGGCGGCCTCGATGACGAGTCCCACCGGTGGCAGGGACGCCAGGTCTCCGTGTGCAGCAGGCCCCACCACCAGGCGCTCGATGGTGGCCTCGGCATCGGCCTCGGAGATCTTGCCCTTGCCCGCCAGCTTCCGCAGCGTGGCTGCCAACCCCTGGACCGCCTGCGCGGCGGCGCCCTCGCGGACGTCCACCAGGTGCACCTCGTGCCCGGCCTGCGCGGCCACCTGGGCGATGCCTGCCCCCATCGATCCTGCACCGATCACCGCGACGGTGAGGCGTTCCGCATCGTCCGTCCCGGGTCGATCGCTGGTGGCGAGGGGGCTGTTGGTGTGCTCCGGCGAACTCATGGGGCCAGTCAAGCAGCCGCCCGTCGTGGTGCTCCCGGGTGTGGTGCCGGTGGGCCCGCCGCGCGTCGCCTCAGCAGGGCGCCGGTGGGCAGCCGGCCACGACCTGTCCGATCAGCGGGTGTTGCCCTCGGCGGGGATCCCGCCGGCCTCCTTCAGCATCGAGGCGAAGTGCATGAGGTTCCACGCCAAGATCCGGGAGTTCTGCTGCGTGAACTCGTTCTCCGGCCCGCCGGAACCCTCGTCCAGGTAGGAGGGGCCGGGACCGGCCTCGCCAACCCACCCCGCATCGGCCTGCGGGGGAATCGTGTACCCGATGTGGCCGAGGGAGTAGAGCAGGTTCATGGCGACGTGCTTGATGCCGTCCTCGTTGCCCGTGACGACCGCACCACCCACCTTGCCGTAGAAGACGGACTGGTCCTTCTCGTTCAGCCACCCCGACAGGGAGTACAGCCGCTCGACCACCCGCGTGGCCACGCTGGACTTGTCCCCCAGCCAGATGGGCGTGCCGATGACCAGGATGTCCGCAGCCAGCACCCGCTCGGTCAGGGCGGGCCAGTCGTCGGACGCAGCCCCCTCCTCGCGCATGTCGGGCTGGACACCGGGGGCGATGTCGTGGTTCACAGCGCGGACGACGTCCACCGACACACCTTGGGAGCGCATGTGGCCGATGACGACGTCCATCAGCCCCTGGGTGTTCGATGTCTGGTCGCCCGGCTTCAGGGTGCAGTTGATGAACAGGGCGTTCAGGTCCGAGAACCGCTCCGCCGCGGAGGTCCGTGCCGTGGGTGCCATGGGTCCAGTGTGGGGCCCTGCGCTCCGCCCTGCAGGGCGTCCCCTCATGGGCGGTGGGCGGCCGACACCGGTTGGGCAGGGTGAGTCGGCTCACTAGTCTGGGGCCATGACTGAGACGACCGTGTCCCCGCAGGCCACCACGACCACTCCGGCGATCGTCCCCGAGGGCGCCACGGCGCTGGTGGAGAAGCACCGTGACGCGCTCGCTGACGCCACGGCCGCACTGGAGGCCCGCTCGTTCCACAGCCGCTACAACGAGTCGCCGTCGCCCAAGGTGCACGGCGAGGACGCTGCCCCGAACGGCCTGAAGGCCCACGAGGGCCATCTCGGCCAGCAGTTCTCCTCCCTCGGTGACCAGCCCACCACCGGCCAGTGGGTCGGCGGGGAGAAGTCGCCCTACGGGCCTGAGCTCGGTGTCACCTACCCGCAGCTCGACGTCGACGCGGCCTTGGAGGCCGCCACCGCAGCCGCCAAGGCGTGGCGCAACGCCGGCCCCGAGGCCCGTGCCGCCGTCTGTGTGGAGATCATCGACCGCATCAACGCCCGCGGGTTCGAGATGGCTCAGGCGGTCATGCACACCTCTGGTCAGCCGTTCGTCATGGCCTTCCAGGCCGGTGGCCCGCACGCACAGGACCGCGCCCTGGAGGCCGTCACCGTGGCCCTTGCCGAGCAGCGCAAGGTTCCGGAGTCCGTCGTCTGGGAGAAGCCGGCCAAGGGCGAGCCGATCCGCATGCAGAAGGACTATCGCGTCGTCGGCCGTGGTGTCGGTCTGGTCATCGGCTGCAACACCTTCCCCACGTGGAACGCCTACCCGGGGATCTTCGCCTCGCTGGCCACGGCCAACCCGGTGGTCATCAAGCCCCACCCGCAGGCGATCCTGCCGCTGGCCATCACCGTCGAGGTTGCCCGGGAGGTGCTCGTCGAGGCCGGCTTCGATGCGGCGCTCGTCCAGCTGGCGCCGGAGGAGACCGGTGGCACCCTGGCCAAGGACCTCGCCCTGCACCCGGCCGTGAAGATCATCGACTACACGGGTGGCCCCGGGTTCGGTGGGTGGCTGGAGACCGAGGCCGCTGCTGCGGGCAAGCTGGTCTACACGGAGAAGGCCGGCCTGAACTCGGTGGTGGTCGATTCCTTCTCGGACCTGCGCGCTGCCACGGGCAACCTGGCCTTCTCGTTCTCGCTGTACTCCGGTCAGATGTGCACTGCGCCGCAGAACGTGTACGTGAAGGCGTCCGGGATCAACACCCCCGACGGTGAGCTCACCGCCGAGGAGTTCGCCACCTCCCTGGGCAAGGCCATCACCGCCTTCAACAAGGAGGACGCCAAGGCTGTCGAGATCCTCGGTGCCACGGTGAACGATGACGTGCGTGCCCGTGCCAACGACTTCGCTGGCCTGGCCGAGCGACTGGGGGGTCAGCCCGTTCTGGAGCCGCGGGAGGTGGAGCACCCGAAGTTCCCCGACGCCGTCGTCCGCACGCCCGGCATCATCCTGCTGGACTCGGACAAGCGGGATGCCTACAGCCAGGAGTGCTTCGGCCCGGTGGTCTTCGTCATCAAGACCGACTCCACCGACGAGTCCCTGCAGATCGTCACGGACACGGTTCAGGAGCACGGCGCCATGACCATGGCCGTGTACTCGACCGACGAGGGTGTGCTGGCCGACTCCCGCGAGGCTGCAGCCGATGCGGGTGTGGCCCTCAGCGAGAACCTCATGGGTCAGATCTTCGTGAACCAGACGGCTGCGTTCAGCGACTTCCACGGAACCGGTGCCAACCCGGCGGCCAATGCTGCCTACGCTGACGCGGCCTTCATCAGCAACCGCTTCCGCGTGGTCACCACTCGTCGTCACGTCTGAGTCACCCCGCTCCGTTGCCGGGAGCCCGTTGCAGGTTGATCCTGTGGCGGGCTCCCGCCATGTGTCACGGCGGTGTGCCTGACGCCTGTCGCGTGGTCACCGGGTCCTTCGGTGTTGCGGGCAGGCTGTGCCGGGGAGTTGTCGGAAGGGCTGCCTGTCGGGTCGGGTGGGTACCTGGTCTGCTTCCAGGGTTCGCCGGGGCGTCGCCAGGTGAATTTCACGGTGGCGCGCCCATCTGCGTCGTGGGTGATGGTGTGTTTCAGCCGGGGGTCGTCCATCTGTCGGTGGTGTCTGCCGCACAGGGGTATGCCGTTGGAGAGGTCTGTTCTGCCGCCGCCGGGGTGTAGGAGGGTGCCGTCGGGTGCGTAGACCGGTCGCCAGGGGTCGGCGTGGTGGATCTCGCACCAGGCGAAGGGCCGGTCACAGTCCTCCTCCGCACACTCGGTGTACTTGGTGGCCAGGGCTGCTTTTTGGGATTCGGTGAAGGATCGTCGTTTGCGTCCGAGGTCCAGTGGGACGCTGGCGCCGTTCATGACGATCGGGATCAGGGCTGCGTTGCTGGCCAGCCGGCGGACCTGTCCGGCTGAGACGTCATCCCCGGTGTCGGTGATTCCGACCCGGTCGGTCTCACCGCGGAGGGTCTCCAGGTCGGTGGTCACCAGCAGGATGGTGTTGATCTTGGGGTGCAGGTGATCGGTGGGCAGGTGGTCGATCAGCTCGGCCAGTGCCTGACCCCGCTGCTGGTCACGCAGCTCCCGGTCGAACCGGACATCACCCGTCCACGCAGAACCGGTCGCCATGTTGCCGCTGCCCGCCGTGCTGTTGGCGTTGGTGTGGCGGCGGGGGCTGGTCATGGAGTCCAGGGCCTTCTTGAGCATCTGGGCCTGCAGGGCCGGGAGGGTGAACTGTCCGAACCAGGTGCCGTCGTGGTTGTCCTTCATCCAGAAACTCGTGGCGTCCCAGGCGGCGGTTTCCTCGGCGTGGACCAGTTCGTTGTGGTGCGCATCGACCTCCTCGACCGGGAGGTTGAGGGCCCCGAGGGCGCGCTTGGCGGCCTTGCCCAACCGGGTGGGATTCATCTGCTTCGCCTTGGCGACCAGATCGAGCTCGACGGTGTGCCGTTGTTCGGTGGTGAGGTGGTCGGGGAGGTCGTCCAGGGCGCGGGTGATGATCAACGCGTGATCCCGCGTGATCAACCCCGCGTCCCACGCAGCCGCGGTCGGCGTCTGCACCAGCCCACTGGTAGGACTGCCGCTGCTGTGGCCACCGTTCAGCAGTCCCGGACCGTCGCTGCCGGGACCGCTCGGTCCGCCCGCGCCGTCGCTGCCGGGGCCCGGTGGGGGTGTGGGTGTGTGGTTTCCCAGGGCCTTGGCCAGGTCAGCATCCCGCCCCGCCTGGGCACGCCGCGTGCGAGTGCGTCCGGCAGTGAACTGGGCATCGTTCTCGTGATGCGCGTTCCCCACCTCCCGGGTGGCCCGGACGACGTCCAGGGCCCGCACGCGGAGCCGGTCGTGGCGGTTGCCGAGGGTCTGGACTTCCTTGACGAGCCACTCCAGGAACGGGGTGCCCAGCTCTTCGGGGCGCTCACCGAGCAGGGCCATGGTCGCCATGAGCTCGTCCAGGGTGGTGTGCGCGTGGGCCAACAGCTCACGGGCCTTCACCGCCGGATCCTGCCCCGCAACCGCGCCACCGGGCGCGGCCATCCGCGGCGCAGCGGGCGCCGCGCGGAGTCCGTCGAACAGGTCGTCCATCGCGTGCCCCCTTTCCCCGGGTGATCCGGCCAAGCCCCCTGCTTGACCGACTACCCCCACCCTAGTACAAACAATCGCACACCGCAACCCCAATCTAGAACATGTGGACGAGCGCCCACCGCCCGGAAGCTCACCCCATCGACCTGTGGACAACCCACCCACCACGGCGAGACGGCCCACCCAGTCGCGCGTGCCACGCTCTCCCCATGCCCACTCCCGACGCCCACCTCCCGCCCGGTCACCGCATCGAGAGGGCGCGCCAGAGCGACCTCCCCGCCCTCATCGCCCTCCTGCGCGACGACCACCTGGGCGCCACGCGGGAGGTCGACGACCCGACCCCCTACGAGGCCGCGTTCGCCGCCATCCAGGCTGAGCCCTCCCACTTCCTCGCCGTGGTCCGCGCAACAGACGGCACAGACCCAGCCACACCCCTCGCCGGCACCATGCACCTCACCCTCCTGCCCGGCCTCTCGCGCGCGGGCGCGACGCGCCTGCAGGTCGAGGCCGTCCGCATCGCCTCCTCCGCGCGCGGCCAAGGACTCGGCGCCGCGATGATCACCTGGGCGCACGCCTGGGGCGCGGAGAACGGCGCCACCATCGCCCAGCTCACCTCCGACTCCTCCCGCACGGACGCCCACCGCTTCTACGAGCGCCTCGGGTACACCACCTCTCACGTGGGGATGAAGCGTCCGCTGCCCTGATGCGGTGAGCCCCCCACCGCCCCCGTCTCACCCAATCCGCCGCGCGCCCAACGACATCCGAGGTTGTCGGCGCCCGGCTCTACGCTGACCCCGTGACCGAGAACCATGCTGCCGACCGCCACGACACCATCCGCGTGCGTGGCGCCCGGGTGAACAACCTCAAGAACATCGACGTCGACATCCCCAAGCGCCGCTTCACCGTGGTCACGGGTCTGTCCGGCTCGGGCAAGTCCTCCTTGGTCTTCGGCACCCTCGCCGCGGAATCCCGCCGCCTCATCGACGAGACCTACCCCTCGTTCGTGCAGCAGTTCATGCCGTCCAACCCGCGCCCGGACGTCGACAGCCTGGAGAACCTCTCGGCCGCCGTGATCGTCGACCAGGAGCGCATCGGCGCCAACTCGCGCTCCACGGTCGGCACGGCCACCGATGCGGCTGCGCTCCTCCGCATCGTGTGGAGCCATCTGTCCGAGCCCCACGTGGGCGGCTCGCAGGCGTTCAGCTTCAACGTCGCGTCGGCAACGGGCTCCGGCATCCTCAAGGTCGACAAGAAGAACGCGCAGGGTGAGACGAAGAAGGGCGAGAAGGCCACCTTCGAGGTCATCGGCGGCATGTGCCCGGAGTGCGAGGGGATCGGCACCGTCGCGAGCCTGGACGAGGACCTCATCGTCGACCGATCCCTCTCCCTCGATGAGGGGGCGCTCCTGGTGCCCGGGTACCCGGTGGACTCCTGGGGGTGGCGCATCTTCGCCGAGAGCGGCAAGCTCGACCCGGCCAAGAAGGTCGCCGACTACTCCGCCGAGGAGTGGGACTGGCTGATGTACCAGGACGCCACCAAGGTGAAGTTCGCCGACATCAACATGACCTACGAGGGCATGGTCACGCGCATCCGCCGCACCTGGTTCGGCGACCGCGAGCCCAAGCAGGCCCACATCAAGGCGTACAAGGACAAGATCTCCACCACCGCGCCCTGCCCGGAGTGCCACGGCACGCGCCTGAACGAGGCGGCCCGCACCGCCACCGTGCACGGCATCACCCTGCCGGAGGCCACCGCGATGCAGGTGGACGAGCTGGCCGAGTGGGTCAAGCAGCTCGACGAGCCCAGCCTCAAGCCGGCCCTGGCCAAGCTGGGCGGGATGCTGGAGGCGATGGTCGAGATCGGCCTGGGCTACCTGTCGCTGGACCGCACCTCATCGACCCTCTCGGGCGGCGAGGCGCAGCGCATCAAGATGGTGCGCCACCTCGGGTCGAGCCTGACCGACATCAGCTACGTCTTCGACGAGCCGACCGTGGGTCTGCACCCGCACGACATCGAGCAGATGGTGGGCCTGCTGCGCTCCTTGCGCGATGCGGGGAACACCGTCCTGGTGGTGGAGCACAAGCCGGCGGTCATCACCGCGGCCGACCACGTCATCGACATCGGCCCGGGCTCGGGCACCACCGGCGGTGAGGTGGTCTACGCCGGTCCCCTCGACGGCCTGGCCGGGACCGACTCCGTGACCGCCGAGCACCTCGACCACCGCCCCACCCTGCGGGATGAGGTGCGCACGCCGGGTGGGCAGCTCGAGATCCGCGGGGCGAGCACCAACAACCTCAAGGGTGTCGATGTGGATGTGCCCACCGGGGTGCTCGTGGCCGTCACCGGGGTGGCGGGCTCGGGCAAGAGCTCGCTGATCCACGGCAGCCTGGGCAAGCGTGATGACGTGCTGGTCATCGACCAGACCCCCATCAAGGGCTCGCGGCGCTCCAACCCGGCGACGTACACGGGCCTGCTCGACCCCATCCGCAGTGAGTTCGCGAAGGCCAACGGTGTGAAGCCGGCGCTGTTCAGCCCGAACTCCGAGGGTGCCTGCCCGGAGTGCAAGGGGGCGGGTGTCATCTACCCGGAGATCGCGCTGCAGAACGCGGCCCCGACCCCGTGCGAGGTGTGTGGCGGGCGGCGCTTCCGTGAGGACGTGCTGGAGTACGAGTTCCGCGGCATGAGCATCGCCGACGTCTTCGACCTGTCCGTGGCCGAGGCGGCCGAGATCTTCACCACCGGCAAGGCCAAGACCCTGCTGCGGCGGCTGCTGGACGTGGGGCTGGGCTACATCCGGCTCGGCCAGCCGTTGCCGACACTGTCCGGCGGCGAGCGCCAGCGCCTGAAGCTGGCCTCGCAGCTGAAGGAGTCGGACATCTTCGTGCTCGACGAGCCGAGCTCGGGGCTGCACATGGCCGACACTGCCCAGCTCGTGGAGATGCTGCAGGGCCTGGTGGATGGTGGGGCGACCGTGATCGCCATCGAGCACAACCTCGACGTCGTGAGCCAGGCCGACCACGTCATCGACGTGGGGCCTGGCGCCGGTCACCAGGGCGGAGAGGTGGTCTTCACCGGCACCCCGGAGGAGCTCACCGCCGCGGACACGGCCACCGGTCGCGCGCTGAAGGCGGCCACGGCCTGATGCGGTGAGCGTGTCAGCGGGGGATGTCCTCGTCGTGCGGCTGCACGACGTAGCGGTCCCCGTCCTCGCTGACGTCCCACACGGTCACCGTTGCGACCGGGCCCTCGGTGTTGCTCACCTCCACCACGTGCCCGCGCGCCATCTGCTCCTGGGTCAGCTCACGGACGGTGAGCTTCGAGGCTGCGTCCTCACCGCCGGACGCGTCTCGAACCGCCCACAGCCAGTCGCTGACCTTGGACTCGTACCCCTCGCCGGAGAACTCGCACACCGCCTCGAGGTGCGTCTCGGATCCCGTCTCGGTCAACAGGGCGGAGACCACCTCGGTGGGGGTCTCCCTCCCCGTCTGGCAGTCGTCCTGCGCACAGGCTGACAGGGCGACCATGGCCAGGGTCCCCACAGCCACTCCCCAGCTGGCGCGGTGCGTCACGGGCATCTCGTCCTCCTCGTTCCGGGCAGGCCGTACGGCTGCCGTCAGGTCTGGTGTGACCGGGGAGTGAGTTTCGCCCGCAGGCGCAGGAGTGTCGTGTCGGATGGCCCCAGTCCCACGAGCATAGGGCCGGATCGAGGGGGGCAAGAGGGTTTTCACCCAGATCGTGTGCACGAGGGAAGAGGGCCCCGTGACCGCATGATCACTCTCCTCGCGTGCCGTCCAGTAACTCGCGGACCGCGTCGGCGTGACCGGCATGACGCGCCGTCTCGTTGATGAGGTGGAGGACCACCCAGCGCAGATCGGTCCCCTCCTGGAGGGAACACGGCATCGTCAAGGTCTCCGCGCATCGGATGAAGGCATCAGTCTCCGCTGCCCGTTTCTGGTAGGCGTCAACGGCAGTGGGCAGGCTGAGCTCCGGCCCGGGGGAGAACTCGGCCTCGCTGCGCGAGGTGGTGTGTCCGAGCATTCCGCCGTCGATCCATCGCCACTCGACCTGCGTCAGGTGGTTGACGATGCCGATCAGGCTGATGAGTGCCCCATCCGGCCGCCACCTCGCTTGGTCGTCGTCCATTCCTGCCAGGTTGCGGAGGACAGCGCCGCGCAGGTAGCCCAGCCAGGACAGCAGCAACTCCCTCTCATCGGTCGATCCTGCTGGGAAGTCCGTGGCCTCGTCGCTCCGCACGTCGCCACACTAGTGAGCCAGGCTCACCGCATCGAGGTCAGGCGGCTGGCCAGAGGGGCGACTCCGGGCCCCTCCAGCCTGTCGAGGTGCGACCGGCGGCCGGCCATCACCATGACCAGGGCGAGGGTGGGGCCCTCGATGCGGAGTCCCTCGCCACGGTGGAAGTCGCTGTCCGTCCCTGCCAGGGACAGGCCCTTCACGCGGCTGCGACTCGGCACGGCGAAGTCGCGGGAGGCGAGGAAGGCCGCCACGGCGGCAGCGGCAGCGGGGTCGCATCGATCGGGAAGGCCCAGGGGATGGCGAATGTCCTCCGAGTGCACCACCACCTCACCCAGCCAGGCCCCGAGATCACCTGTGGGGGCGACGGTGGCGTCGACCACCTGCCGGAAGCGCTCCAGCGTCTCGGCCGGGGACCCGCCGAGGTGCTCACGCAGTCGGCGTTCGTTGTGCACGTCCGGGCGGAAGCGCGCGGCGGCGATGCTGCGCAGCCACGCCCAGCGCCCGGTCGAGGCGGCCGCCGTGAGGTGCGCCGTCACGTGGCGGACGTCCCACGCGGAGCACAGGGTGCGGTGCCCCCACTGCTGCGCCGAGAGCCCTGCCAGATCCGTTGCCAGCGCAGCCCGTGCCTCGTGCACCATGGCCCAGGTGGCTCCCGGGTCGGGCGATGGGGCCCTCATCAGCCCTCCTCCATCTCCGCCCGCATCTCCTCGGAGCCCTCGAACAACCCGAACGCCGCCCCCGCCGGAGTGGTCAGGTGCGCCGAGCGCCCGAAGCCCAGCTCCATCACCTCACCCACCTGGCCGGCCCCCAGCTCCTTCGCCTTCGCCAGCACCGGCTCCAGCCGTGGCACCAGCGCGTACTGCACCCACAGTGCCTCCTCGCCGGCCTCAAGCGGCCCGAACCCGAACAGCCCGTCCTGCCCCAGCTGCGCCACCGAGTAGGGCGCCATCTGGTGGTCGAAGGTCAGCCCGAACAGCTCGCCGTAGAACGCCTCGGCCGCCGCCACGTCGGGCGTCAACAGGTCCTGCCAGCACGGGAACCCGAGCTCGTCCACGGCGCCGTAGCCCAGCATCCCGTGGCTCTCGTAGAAGGCCACCAGCGCGCCGGTCGGATCCGTCACCGCGGAGAACCGGCCGTGCCCCTCCACCGTGGTGGGCCCGATCTTCTCCGTGGCGCCCAGCTCCAACGCCTTGGCGTGGGTGGCGTCCGCGTCGTCGGTAGCCAGGAACACCGCCGCCACGTCTCCGCCGCCGGGCATGGCCGGCCCGATGCCGAACACGTGCCGCCCACCGAGCTGCGCGGTCGTGTACCCGCCCATCTCCGGGTTGCCCTCGGGAACGTCCAGCGCGATCAGCCCGGGCTCCACGTCCTTGGAGAACAACGTACGGAAGAACTCCGCGGTCCCCTCGGGGTCGCTGGTCCAGAAGTCGCGCCAGATGGGGGTGCCGGGGCGCTGGCGTTCGGTGCGTGCGGTCATGGCGGGCGTCCTCTCGAACCCATGTGAACGGCGTCCACATGTAGGATGTGTTCACCGTACACATCGAGGAGTTCCGTGCCAAGCCCCCCGCCTGAGCCCACCGAGACGCCGGCCACCCCGACCCCGCGCGAGGGCTACCACCACGGCGACCTGCGCGCCGCCCTCATCGAGCAGGCCGTGGCGGTCGCCCGCGAGAAGGGGCCGGAGGCACTGACGATGCGGGCGCTCACCCGCCATGTCGGCGTGAGCACCAACGCCGCCTACCGCCACTTCGCCGACCGCGCAGCCCTGGTGCAGGAGGTCACCTTCCACGCACAGGCCGCCATGGCCCGCGCGATGGCCGCCGCCCGCGCCGCCCTCCCCGCGCAGGCCGATGGGGCCGCACACCTCACCGCGGTCGGGCGCACCTACATCGAGGCCGCCCGCGCCGAGCCCGGCCTGTTCCGCACCGCCTTCACCGAGCCGATGGGCCTCGAGCTCGCCGCCGACCCCCGCGCCGCCGACGACGCGGGCCTCACCCCCTACCTGCACCTCGGTGACGCCCTGGACCGCATGGTCGCCGACGGCTCCCTGGCCGCCGCGCTCCGCGAGGGTGCCGAGGCCCCCTGCTGGTCGGCCGTCCACGGCTTCTCGATGCTGGTCGTCGCCGGCCCGCTGCGCAGCGCGCCCGCCGAGGTGGTCGACACCCTGGCCGCCCGCACCGTCGCCACCGCCGTGCACGGCATCACCCACGCCCCGTGAAATCCGCTTGACCCCGCGCGCCACCCCGGCGAGCCTCGGGCCATGACCGCCGCGCCCCAGCCCGCCACCACGCCCGACCCGCCCGACACCCGCCCGGACCAGGCCTTCTTGGCCGGCGATCGCGAGAACCTCGAGTGGTGGGTGGAGCTCTACCGCCAGACCCTGCCGCTCAAGGTGGGTGGCCTCACCGGTGAGCAGCTGGCGGCGCGCGCCGTCCCGCCGTCCACGCTCTCCCTCGCGGGCATCGTCCGGCACCTCACCGAGGTGGAGCTCTACTGGTGCGGCGAGGTCGTCGCCGGCGCCGAGGTGCCCGACGTCTACTCCACCCCCGACGCGCCGGAGGGTGACTTCCTCGATGCGGGCGCCGACACCGCCGTGCAGGACGTGGCCGCCTTCTCCGATGCG
Organism: Kytococcus sedentarius; assembly: GCF_041937525.1. Classification (GTDB taxonomy): domain Bacteria; phylum Actinomycetota; class Actinomycetes; order Actinomycetales; family Dermatophilaceae; genus Kytococcus; species Kytococcus sedentarius_A. The sequence continues at coordinate 1,845,032 of NZ_CP169391.1, read as the reverse complement.
GTGGAGCGCGCCCGCGCGTGGTGCGCCGCCGTCACCGACCTCGACGCCCCCCTCGCCGGCCGCCGCCACGGACAGCAGGTGAACCTGCGCTGGGTCTACGCCCACCTCATCGAGGAGTACGCGCGTCACCTGGGGCACGCGGACCTGTTGCGCGAGGTCGTCGACGGCCGCACCGGTTACTGAGCCCCGCCGATACCCTCGCGGACATGACCGCGACGCCCGCCGACCAGCCGCCCATCGTCGTCACCGGGGTGGCGGTGCAGGACGATGCGGGGCGCGTCCTGACCGTGCGCAAGCGCGGCACCGAGCGGTTCATGCTGCCCGGCGGCAAGCCGGAGCCGGGGGAGTCCCCGGCGCAGACCGGCGCCCGCGAGCTGGGTGAGGAGCTCGGTCTGCGGGTTGACCCCGCATCGATGCAGCTGCTCGGCGCGTTCATGGGTCCCACTGCGAACGAGCCCGGTCGCGTCCTGCAGAGCACGGTGTTCCACGCGCGGCCCGAGGGGGAGCCGCGCCCGGCGGCGGAGATCGACGAGATGCGCTGGCTGCCGGTCGATCCCGAGGAACTCGCTGCCGCGATCGACCCCGCTCTGATCGCCCCGATGCTCGCCGAGAACGTGCTGCCGGTCCTGCGCGCCGCCCGCGCCGAGGAGGCCGCCATCGCCCGCCTGGTGGACGAGGCGCCATCGCCGGGCGAGGACATCGGCAGCGACGGGGTCATCATCGAGACCTTCGGTGGCCGTCCCGATGGGGTGCGCCCAGTCACCGTGCTCGTGCACGGCGGGTTCTGGCGCCCCACCATCGACCGCACCCACCTGCGCGCCGCGGCCCACATGCTGGCCGACCACGGCTTCGTCGTGGCGCTGCCGGAGTACCGCCGCGAGCCCGGCAACCCGCAGGCTGCGCTGGACGACCTGCTCGCCGTCGACGACCAGCTGGCCGCGGGTGGCTGGTACGACGCGCCCGTCCCGTCGATCTGGGTGGGGCATTCCGCCGGTGGGCACCTGGCGATGTTGCGTGGGCTGCAGCCGGATCGCCCGCACGTGGGCGTGCTCTCACTGGCGGGGGTCAACGACCTGGCCCGCGCCGCGGACGAGCACCTCGGCTTCGGCGCCGCGCACGACTGGGTGGGGTCCGCGCCGCAGGAGGACCGGGACACCTGGGCCCGCCTGGACCCGCGCCGGCTGTGGCCCGATGCGGGGCGCGACCACGTGCTGCTCGTGCACGGGTCCGAGGACGCGACCGTCCCGGCGGCGCACTCGGAGGACTTCCCGGCGCCGGCCCGCATCGTCCCCGGCGCCCACCACGCCGACCTCGTGGACCCGACCTCGCCGCACTGGCACCACGTGCAGGCGGCCTGGCTGGAGCTCTACGCGAGCATGTTCCAGCCACCGACGGGCTGAGCAGTCGTTCAGATATGAACGAAAATCCACCCAAAACGTTCAGATCTGACCGATACGCGTTAGGATGGGCACATGGCCTCACCCACCCCGCGGCCCGTCACCCGCGCCCTCACCTCCGTCGGTGACCACCTGCGCGGGTGGCGCCGGTTGCACGGACTCACCCTCGAGGTGGTGGCCGATCGGGCAGGGGTGTCCACGAGCACGCTCCGCCGGATCGAGGCGGGTGACGGTGCATCCCTCGAGCACGTGCTGCGCGTGGCCCGCGCCCTGGGCGTCATGGACAGCTGGGTGGCGGCGGTCGACCCGTTGGCCAGCGACGTGGGGCGCCTGCGGGCGGAGGAGCTGCTCGACGCGCCCCGCGCCCGGAGGCGGCGATGACCGGCATCGAGGTGTGGCTCGCCCCCGAGACGCGGGTGGGCACTCTGCACCTGCACCGTGGGCGCGCAAGCGAGAGTGCCTCGTTCACCTACGATCCTGCGTACCTCGCGATGCCGGGTGCCTACGCCATCGACCCGGCGCTTCCGTTGGGTGCGGGTTCCTTCCACACGGAGCAGAAGCTGTTCGGCGCGTTCGCCGACAGTGCGCCGGACCGGTGGGGGCGCACTCTCGTGCGGCGCACTCTCGCCGAGTCCGCGCGCGCCACCGGTGCAACCCCTCGCCAGCCGTCCGAGGGGGACTTCCTGCTGGGGGTGCGCGACGACCTGCGTCAGGGGGCACTGCGGTTCCGGGACCCGTCCGGCGACGGAGTCTTCCTTGCCCAGCCCGATGAGGGGGTTCCCGCCCTGACCGAGCTGGGCCCCCTCCTGGGGCTGGCGGACAGGGTGATGGCTGATGAGGCCACTCTGGGAGACCTGCGACGGCTGGTGCGTGCCGGGTCGTCCCTCGGTGGGGCACGGCCGAAGGCGCACGTCCTGCTGCCCGGCGGGGCGATCGGCATCGCGAAGTTCCCGGCCCTGGGCCAGGACGACTGGAACGTCATGGCGTGGGAGGAGGTGGCGCTGGGGCTCGCGGCGGCAGCCGGCATCGACGTGCCAGCCCACCGCCTCGTACCGGTCGACGGCCATGACGTGCTGCTCGTCGAGCGGTTCGACAGGGTCGGACAGGAGCGCATCGGGTACGTCAGTGCCATGACGATGCTGGAGGCCACCGATGGTGACCGGTCGTCCTACCTGGAGATCGCGGAGGTGGTCGAGACGCATTCACCGCGTGCTGCGGCCGACCTGGAGCAGCTCTGGCGCAGGCTCGTGTTCAACGCCCTCATCAACAACACCGATGACCACCTGCGCAACCACGGGTTCCTCAGGACGGGCGGCGGGTGGGTGCTGTCCCCGGCATTCGACCTCAACCCGACGCCCTTCGCCCAGGACTTCGCCACCGATGTGGCTGACCCGGGTGATGGAGGGTCGCTCGATGTGGCAATGGGTGTCGCCGAGTACTTCCGACTCTCCCCCGGGCGGGCGCTGCAGGTCCGGGCAGAGGTCGAGCGGGCCACGCGGGGCTGGCAGGCCGCGGCCGAGCGGGTCGGCATCGGCGAGCGCGAACGGTCGAGGATGGCGGCGGCCTTCTCCGCCACGCGGCGCTGACCCGCGAGTCGCGGCCGGACCGTGACCCACCTCAGCCGCGGCCGGCGCGCTCCAGTGCGGCGTCCAGCAGCAGCAGCCCCTCGGCCACCTCGGCGAAGGAGGTGCTGGCGGGGGACATGCCCAGGCGCACCCCATCGGGCTCGCGGAAGTCGGGGATGACGCCCTGGTCCCACAGCTCGGCGGTCACCTCGCGGGCCGCCGGGTGGCCCAGGGTCACGTGCCCACCGCGGCGGGCGGGATCGCGCGGGGAGTCCACGGTCACCCCGTGCCGGGCCAGCAGCCCGTCGGCCACCTCGATGGCGAACTCCGTCAGCGCCGTGGCCTTCGCGCTCAGGGCGGGCAGCCCCGCCTCGGCCACGAGCTCGGCCATCTCGCCCAGCGGCACCATGCCCAGCACCGGCGGCGTGCCGGAGATGAAGCGCCGCATACCGGGGGACGGCTGGTAGCCCGGCCCCATCACGAACGGCTCGGCGTGCCCCATCCACCCCTGGATCGGCTGGGTCATGGCCCCCTGGTGGCGCGCAGCGACGTACCCGAACGCCGGGGCGCCGGGGCCGCCGTTGAGGTACTTGTAGGTGCAGCCCACGGCCAGGTCCACGGAGTGCTCGTCCAGGTCCACCGGCACCACACCGGCCGAGTGGCACAGGTCCCACAGGACCAACCCGCCGGCCTCGTGCACCACCTCGGTGATTGCCGGCAGGTCCGCCACCCAGGCCGAGCGGTAGGCCACGTGGCTCAGCAGCACCACCGCGGTGGCCGGCCCCACCGCATCGCGCACCTGCTCGGTGGTGACCCCGGTGCCCGGGTCGGCGTCGATCCACACCAGCTCCGCGTCGCACTCGGCGGCGATGCCCTCGGCCACATAGCGGTCGGTGGGGAAGTTGCCCGTGTCCACCACGATCTCGCGGCGCGCCGGGTCCTTGGCCTGCGCCGCGGCCAGCCCGGCACGCAGCAGCTTGTAGAGCATCACGGTGGTGGAGTCGGCCACCACCACCTGTCCCGGGCCCGCACCGAGGGCCACCTCGCCCAGCCGGTCACCCAGCCGCATCGGCAGCTCCATCCACTCCTCGTCCCAGGAGCGGATGAGGCGCGTCCCCCACGCGTCGGCCACGATGCGGTCGAGCGCCTCCGCGGCGCTCTTCAGCGGGCGGCCCAACGAGTTGCCGTCCAGGTAGGACAGCACCGCACCGCCCATGGTTCCGCAGGTGTCCATGGGCACGAAACGCTCGCGCAGGTGCGCCAGCTCGTCGGCGGCATCGAGCTCGGCGGCGCGGGTGCGGACGGCATCGGCCGTGGTCAGCGAGGTCATGGAGCCCCCAGTGGGTGATGCGGGCCGGTGGGCCGGCCGCGGTGGTCAGGCGGGAAGGTCCGCCGGGTCGCGGCGGACAAGTCCCGGGACCCTATCGAAGTCGCGGTCGGCCGAGACGATCTCGGTGAATCCTGCCGCAATCGCGGTGGCGGCGTGCACGGCATCTCGGCCGCCGATGGTGCCGGATGCGGCCAGGGCGACGGAGCGGCGCAGGATCTCCTGGTCGCAGGGGTGCCAGACGACCAGTCGGTCGATGACGCCGAACTCCCGAACTGCGTCGACGGTGTGGACGCGGCGCATGCGGTGGAAGAGGAACTCCTGACCTGCCTCCACGCTGGCGTGGAGAACGACGCGGCCTTCCGTGGCGAGGTCCAGATACTGCCGGCTCCCGGGGCGCAGGGGGTGGTCCCCGCCGACCGCGTGGAGGAGAACGGTGGAGTCGATGAATGCAGGCCTCACCAGCGCTCCGCCTTGGCGATCAGCTCGTCATCCATGGCATCTCGGACGTTCGCGATGGCGTCGGGTTCCTCCGGCGGCTCTCGGTGCACGTTGTCGGCCGTGATCGCCAGCAGCTCACGGGCCGCCTCCGCTCGGCGAGTCATGGCGTCGTCCTCGAACGAGGCGTCGATGGCGTCGCGCACCACCGTCGAGACGGACACCCCGCGCTCCGCGGCACGCTCGCGCAGCAGGGTGACCCGCCGCTCGTCCAGCAGCAGCTGCATCCGGTGCTCCAAGGCGCTCATGCAACCATCCTACACATGCGCATGCACATGTGCGCATGCACGAATCCGTGTGGGCGCTCCGGGTGGCCCCACCGCGAGGCGGGGCTCACCCCATCGGCCCCTCAGGCCGTGCCGATCTCGGTCCGCACGGCGAACAGCTCGGGGAAGAAGGTCAGGTCCAGCGCCCGCTGCAGGAAACCCACGCCCGACGAGCCGCCGGTGCCGGTCTTCATGCCGATCACGCGCTGCACGGTCTTGAGGTGGCGGAAGCGCCAGAGCTGGAAGTTGTCCTCCAGGTCCACTAGCTCCTCGCAGGCCTCGTACACGTCCCAGTGGTCGCTGGCGTTCTCGTAGATGTGGGTGAACACCGCGGTGAGCTCGGCGTCCTGCTCGTGGGCCACGGTCACGTCCCGCTCCAGCACGTGGGCGGGCATCTCGATGCCGCGGCGGTGCAGGCAGCGGATGAACTCGTCATACAGGCTCGGCGCCTCGAGCAGCTCGGTGAGCAGTGCGTGGGCCTCGGGATCGGCCTCGTGCACCGGCAGCATGGCGGCGTTCTTGTTGCCCAGCGCGAACTCCACCCCGCGGTACTGCCAGGACTGGAATCCGCTGGCGTGGCCCAGGTAGTCGCGGAACTCCATGTACTCGCTCGGGGTGAGGGTGGCCAGGACGCTCCACTGCTCGGTGAGCGTCTTCTGGATGTGCTTCACCCGGGCGATGCGCTTGAGTGACATGCGCATCTCGTCGGCGGCCAGCAGCTCCATGGCCGAGCGGATCTCGTGCAGCACCAGCTTCAGCCACAGCTCGGAGGTCTGGTGCTGGATGATGAAGAGCATCTCGTCGTGGTGGGGCGGCGTGCTCACCGGGTGCTGGGCGGAGAGCAGCCGGTCCAGGTCCAGGTAGCTGCCGTAGTTCATCTCGGACCGGAAGTCGGTGTGGACCCCGGCCTCGACGTCGCGGGTGTTGCTCACGGGGTCCTCCTGTGGTCCGGAAGTGGGTGGGCACGACCCTAACCGGGGCAAGAGGGGGCCGGTCAGCCCGCCTTTCGTGCCACCCGGTCGAGCACCTCGGCCAGCTTCTCCGGAGCGCTCACCATCGGCCAGTGGCCGGAGTCGATGTCCACCATCTCCAGGGCCTGGTGGGCGGCCAGCTCCGGTGCGTCCCCCACATCGATCCACTCGCGCGCCTCGTCGGGGGTGAACTCCGGGCACACCAGCGTCATCGGTACCTGGTGGCGTCGCTCGTCGCTCCAGTGCACGACCCCGGTAGCCACCCCTCCGGCCACCGGCAGGGCCCGGGCGGCCAGATCGGCCCTGGTGGCCTCGTCGAGGTCGGCGGAGTCCGGCCCCTCGAACGGCTCCCACCCCGGGAACGGCATCACGCCGTCGACCAGCTCGAAGAACGCCGCGTACTCCTCGCCCTCCTCGGATGGCACCCCGCCGATGAGGACCGTGCCCGCCACGGTGTCCGGCCGCCGATCCGCCGCCAGCGCCGCCAGGGTGCAGGCAGCTGAGTGGCCCACCACCAGTGGCGGGCGCTCGCAGGCGTCAACGGCGTTCAACACCGCCTCCAGCTGGTCGTCCAAGGTGGCCGTGGCGTTCCCGTCGTCCTGGCCGGGCAGCGCCACGAGGTGCACCTGGTGGCCCTTCTCCCGCAGCCGTTCGGCCGTCGGCTCCCAGATTGCCACCGGCATCCACAACCCGGTGATGCAGACGATGTCCATGCCCCACTCCTCTGCTCGCACCAGCCAGTTGCCGGCGATGCCCTCCACGCTAGGGCCACCCACCGACGACCACCAGCGGTCGGAGCGTTCCGCCCGACGGCCGGTTCGGAATACCCCAGAGGGGTATATGCGCTGACACGATGGACCCATCGACGAGGAGCAGACATGACCACCGCCCCCACACCCGCGGCCCACTCCCACGGCGACGCGCACGGCGACCACGCCTCCCACGACATGTCCGGCATGGCCGCCAGCGCCACCCTGCACTGCCTGACCGGCTGCGCCATCGGCGAGATCTCCGGACTGGTCATCGGCACCGCGCTCGGCTGGCACATGGTGGCCACCACCGCCCTGGCGATCGGCCTGGCCTTCCTCTTCGGCTACTCCCTCTCGGCGCTGCCGCTGGTGCGCGCCGGCATCGGTCTGGGCGCCGCCATCTCGCTGGTGCTGGCCGCCGACACCCTCTCCATCCTCACCATGGAGGTCGTCGACAACGCCGTCATGTGGCTCATCCCCGGGGCGATGGGTGCGTTCCTGGACGACTGGCTCTTCTGGGTCTCCATGGGCCTGGCCTTCCTCATCGCCTTCGCCGCGGCCTACCCGGTGAACCGCCACCTGCTGAAGCGCGGCAAGGGGCACGCCGTCACCCACCACGCGCTGGGGGAGGATCACCAGATGGACAACCGCCCGCTCACCCTTGGCTTGGTCGCGTTCCTGGCCGGCGGTCTGGTCGCCTCCGTGGGTGGCCTGTTCTGAGTCCCGATGCGGTGAGCCCGCCCCCCGCCGACCTCGTGCCTGCCGCGTTCGTCCAGCACGTCCGGGGTCTGCCGCCCGAGGGTGGTCCGAGCGGGGAGGACTGGGCCCGTGCGCTCCCGGGCCTGCTGGGCGAGCTGCTCGCTCAGTGGGAGCTTCGCCCCGACGGGCCCAGCCGGTTCGGCAACTGCGCGCTGGTGGTGCCCGTGGCCGGGGCGGACCTGTCCCGGGGCGCGGCGCTCAAGGTGGGCTGGCCGCATCGGGAGACGGCCACCGAGCACCTGGCCCTGCGGCACTGGAGCGGACGCGGTGCGGTGCAGCTGCTGCGCGCCGACCCGGCCCGCGGCGCCCTGCTGCTCGAGCGGCTGACCACCGAGGACCTCACCGAGATGTGGGACGAGGAGGCCTGCCACATCGTCGGCGCGCTGTACCGCGACCTGCACGTGCGGCCCTTCGCCCAGGCACCCCGGCTCTCGGACTGGGCGCGGCGGCAGTCCGAGGCGCTGGGCGCGCTGGCCGATGTCGGGGCGCACGGGGGCCGACCGGCGCTCCCGCCGCGGATGGTCACCCACGCGCGCTCCCTCATCGAGGAGCTGGTGGGTGACCCGGACTGCGACGCGGCCCTGGTGCACTCCGACCTGCACTACGAGAACGTGCTGTCCGACGGGACCGACTGGGTGGCGATCGACCCCAAGCCGATGGCGGGCCACCCGGCGTTCGAGGTGGCGCCGATGCTGTGGAACCGCACCGAGGAGATGGGCACCGGGCCGGGCTTCCGCTACCTGTTGCGGCGGCGGGCCGAGGTGCTGTGCGAGACCGCGGGGCTGGAGTGGGACGCGGTGCGGGACTGGTCGATCGTGCGCGAGACCGTGAACGCGATGTGGGCCGCCCAGGACGGGGGTGAGGGTGCGCAGCATCGGGTGGGGTTGGCGGTGACCATCATCAAGGCGCTGGGGGACTGAGGGGCTCAGCGGTGGGGGTGGGCGCTGGGTGAGCGCTGGGGAGCTGACACAGGAAAGCGGCACCTGACACACCGTGTTCGGTAGGTCAGGTGCCGCTTCGGTGTGTCAGCTCCGTGCGGCGCCGTGCGGAGGGGTTGTGGCGCCGGAGCGCGGAGGGGTGCGCAACGCCCGACCGTGCGGCGCCGTCCAGCCCCGCTCCAGTCGCCCCGTGTCAGGCTGCTGCCGTGATCGACGACCTCTGGACCCGCCTGAGCGCCACCCAGCCGCCGCTGCACCCGGTGGTGGTGGTCGGGCTCGCGGTGCTGGCCGCCGTGATCACCTGGAGCCCGACCGGCCACCACCTGGTGCGGCACGTGGTGACGGTGGTGCACGAGGCGGGGCACGCCCTGGTGGCGCTGGTGGTGGGGCGCAAGCTCTCCGGCATCACGCTGCACCGCGACACCTCGGGGGTCACGGTCTCGCGCGGGCGGCCGCGCGGCCCCGGCATGGTGGCCACGGTGCTGGCCGGGTACCCCGCGCCGGCGCTGGTGGGGCTGCTCGGGGCGGTGGTGCTCGGCGCCGGGTACGCCGCGGCCTGGCTGTGGGCCCTGGTGGCGCTGTGCGTGGCGATGCTGCTGCTGATCCGCAACCTCTACGGCGCGTGGGTGGTGCTGGCGCTCGGGGTGACGGTGGCCGCGCTGTCCTGGTGGGCGCCGGGGCCGGTGCTCTCCGCGGCGGCGCACCTCACGGTGTGGGGGTTGTTGCTGGCGGCGCCGCGGGCGGTGGTCTCGATGCAGCGGGGCCGCTCGCACGCCCGGCAGCGTGGGCGGCGCGAGCTCAGCGACGCCGACCAGCTCGCCGACCTCACCGGCATCCCGGGGGCGCTGTGGGTGGGGTTCTTCTGGGCGGTCTGCGTGGCCTGCCTCGCCGCGGCCCTGTGGCTCGCCCTGCCTGTGCCGTGACCCCCGCCCCGGGCGCCCTTCTCCCCTCCAGCAACCGGAGCGCCGAACACCGCGAGGTGCCGGGCGGGGGACCCGCTGGGGCCGGCGACCGCCTCAGCCCGCCAGCCGCTCACCCAGCTCGGTGCGCGCGTAGAGCACCTGCCGCCCGGCCCGCTCGGCACGCAGCAGTCCCGCGGCCCGCATCACCTGCAGGTGCTGGTTGACGGCCGATGCCGTGACCCCCAGCCGAGCTGCCAGCACGGTGGTCGATGCGGGCTCGGCGAGCATCCGCAACAGCCGCGCCCTGGGCCCGCCCAGGAGGGCCCTCACCGCATCGGCGTCCACCGGCGGCGGAGCACCCCACATGCCGCCCTGGCCACGGGCGGGGTACATCACCATCGGGGGGTGGTCGGGCGACCCCGGGTAGGCCGCCCGCGTGCTGAACAGGGTGGGCAGGAGCCACAGGGGCCGGTCGCCGACGTCCACCTCGTGGTCGATGCCGTGGCGGCTCACCACCTCGAGCGTGTCGCCGGTCAGGTGCACGGTGGGGCTGAGGCCGTTCAGCGCAGCCGGCGTGCCCCGGCGGGCGATGACGTGCCCGCGGTGTGCCAGGTCGGCCTGCATCACGGTGCGGATGCGGGGCCAGTCAGCCGCCAGGCAGGCCTCCCAGTAACCCTCCAGGGCATCGGCGACCCGCGCCACCATGGCCGCTCCGCGCCCCAGGGCGGGGTCCACGTGCCCGGTCACCGCCCGGATGTCCTGCGCCAGCACGGCCGGATCGGTGGCCCGCAGCCACTCCCACTCCTGGGCCACCGTCGCGTGAAGGGTCCGCGGCGCCGGGGTGATCGCATCCGGCGTGTGGCCGTGCCGGTTCAACAGCGCCCGTAGGACCGGCAGGTCCACCTCGCCCATGCGCTGCCGAGCCCGGCGCTCCCACGGCACCTGCAGGGGGAACCGCTCGGGCGCGGTCAGCACCCGCAACGACAGGGCCGTCTCCACCAACGGGCTGATGGCGAAGCGCACGTCAGCCACCCGCGCGTCGGGCAGGTGGAAGACAACCATGTAGCGGGACGCTACATCGGTGGTGCGTGACCGCCCCAGCACGCAGGCTGGTGGCACGCCCGCGAAGGAGGCCCCGTGCCCGCCACCCCCACCCCCCGCTCCACCGTCGCCGGGCGGTCGCCTGGTCCGGCCGCTGATTCGGCACGCGCCGTCATCGGTCGCCTGATGCGCCCGCTCTACCTGCCCAGCGCGCTCTACTCGGTGGGCACCGGCGCGGCCATCCCCGCCCAGGTGCTCGTCGGGCTCTCCATCGGCCTCGATGCCGGACAGGTCGCGCTCGCCCTGACCCTCTCCGGGGTGGTGATGGTGGCCGGTACCGCCGCCACCGGCCCCGTCGTCGAGCGATGGGGTGAGCGGGCCGCGTTGGTGGGATCCACCGCAGCAGCCGTGCTGGCAGTGGCGGCCCTGGTGGTGGCGGTGGCCACGGACATGGGGCAGCTGCCCGCCTACCTGGTGGCGCTCGCGGTGTTCAACCTGACCGACGGTGTGTGGGGTGTCGCGCGGCAGGAACTCATGGCGCAGTGGATCCCGGCCGCCGTCCGCGGGCGGGCGGTCAACACCTACGGCGCCTCGCAACGGGTGGGGCGGCTGGCCGGGCCGTTCGTGGCGGGCGCCCTGATCCTGGCCGTCGGCCCGGTGGCGGGTTTCGTGGTGTTCGCGGTGGCCGCGGCGATCGGGTGCGTGGCCATCCTGACCGCCCCGGCGCCGGTTGCCCCGGAACCCGATGGCCCCCTGCCCCAGCCCCGGCCCGAGGCCGGGCGCGCGCCAGAAACGGCCGCAGCGGCGGCCGCCCCATCGAGCGTCCCGTCGGCCACCCCGTCGCGCCCGGCAGGACATCCGCGCATCCCGGCCGGTGTGTGGGCGGGCTTCTGGGTGGTGGGCCTGTCGGTGCTCGCACTCTCGGTGCTGCGGATCAACCAGGAGGTGCTGCTGCCGCTGTGGGCCGCGGGCGTGGTGCACCTGCCCGATGCGCGCGTCTCCTTCGCCATGGGGGTGTGGATGGCGCTGGAGCTGGCCCTGTTCCTGCCCGCGGGTGCCGCCCTGGACCGATGGGGTCCGCTGCCGGTGGCTCTGACCTGCCTGGTGGGTTTGACGGCGGGGTTCGCGCTGCTGCTGGTGCCCGGGGGGTTCTGGCCGGCGATCGTGGTCCTGGGCCTCGCGGGCGGAACGGGCTCCGGCATCGTGAAGACCCTCGGGCTGATCCTCGCGCCGGCCGTCGGGCGGCCGCGGTTCCTCGGCCGCTGGATGGCATTGGCTACCGTCGGCACGGTGGTGGCTCCGGGGTTGGTGGCGCTCACACAGCGGGCGTCGCTCAGCGCATCGGTGCTGGTGACGGTGGCGGTCGGGCTGGCTGGGGCGCTCTGGCTGGCCACGGCCGGCCGCCGGTACCTGGCCCGCTAGCCCCGCGCCTACCCGCGCGGGCGCAGGCGCACGTTGGGCAGCACCGGTGCGGGGATGGGGTCCGGCGTCCCGCCGGGCCACGGACCGAACAGCTCCGCCTCGTCGTCCACCCCGTCCACCGGGGTCGATGCGGGGTCCGTGCCCGGCGCCGTACCGTCACCGACCACGTCGCTGCCGGTTCCGTCTGCTCCGGCCCCCTCCGCCCCGATTTCCCGCTGGTAGCGCGCCCGGTAGGCCGCCACCTCGTCGTGCGAACGGCCCACGAAGTTCCACCACATGACGATCTGCTCGCCCAGCGGCACCCCGCCGACCAGCACCACCCGCGCCCCGTCCGGCCCGCCACCGAGCACCAGGTGCGTGTGACCCGGCGCGTGGTACCGCAGGTGGTCCACCGGCATCGACTCGTCACACACCACGGGGGTGCCCGAGTCCGCCAGCACCCCGTACTCGAACGCCGGGTCGAGCTCCAGCACCACCTCGCTCCCCGCATCGAGGACGATCTCGGCGGCCACCAGCCCGGCGGTCCGCGTCCGCACCGGCGAGGTCGAGCCCGCCAGCGACCCGATGAACACCCGCGCCGTCCCGCCGTCGAGATCCACCTCGGGCGCCCGGTAGGTCTGCAGGTCGGGCTCGCCGTGGCGCTCCGCATCGGGCAGCGCGTACCAGAGCTGGACGCCCCGCAGCAGGCGCGTGTCGTCGGTGGAGAACTCCTGGTGGGTGATGCCGCGCCCCGCCGTCATGAGCGCCAGGTCGCCGGGCTCGATGCGGGCCTCGCCGCCGGTGGAGTCCAGGTGGTCGATCGCTCCGTCGAACAGCCAAGAGACCGTTGCGAGCCCCGTGTGCGGGTGCCGGGGAACCTTCATGCCCGAGGCGGGGGTCACCTCATCGGGCCCGTAGTGGTCCAGGAAGCACCAGGCGCCGATGAGGGAGAGCGCCCGCTGCGGCAGGGTGCGCCGGACGGTCATCGCCCGCGGCCCGCCGAGCGGTACCTCGCGCGGGGCGAGGAGCTCGGGTTGGGTGGAGTCGTTCTCACAGACGGTCTCGGTGGGGTGCGGGTCGGGGTTGCTCATGGTGCCTCCGGGGTCGTTCGCCCCAGTCCACCACGCCCGGCGGGCCAGGTGGGGGACCAGCGGCTGGACCCGGCCCCCCTACACACACGAATGCGCCCGGGAGGGACTCCTCCCGGGCGCACGTCGGTGTGGTCGTCAGTTACGCGGGTACGTGGTCGGCGGGATGTCGTCGTAGCGGGTGGGGTCGAGCTCGTCGACCGAGTCGTCCGCCACGGAGGTGACGATCCCCATCAGACCGGTCTCGACCGCCTTCACCAACTGTCCCTTCTTCTTGGCGCCCCACGACTGGGTCTGGCCCCGAACCTCGAAGAGGACGGTGCCCGAGCCGTTGAGAGCGAAGGAGCCCAGGGCGGTGCCCGGCAGGTTGACCTCCTGGTTGTAGAGGGAGATGTTGCCGAACGGCGAGTTGCCCCGGGCCCGGAGGGCGTCCAGGGCGGCGACGTTCAGGCGCTTGGAGTACTCCAGGTCGTAGCCCTTGTCGTACTGGGTGTGGTTCTCGATGTCGACGAACTTGCCGGAGAGCGAGAGCGTCACCTCCTCGCCGGTGTCGCCCACCAGGTAGCAGGGCCCCTGGTGGTGCAGGTCCACGAAGGTGTCCACCGTGCCGAACTCAGCCTGCAGGTCGGTGTAGAGGTCCCGGATGTTCTGGCTCTCGGGGTGGATGTACCAGCCCGGGTCGGCCGAGGTGCCGGGGAAGTCCTGCGCGGAGGGCACGTAGTCCAGGTCGGGGTGGAAGTCGCGGTTGACGTCGAAGCCCGGCTGGGAGGCGTAGTCGTCTCCCTGGCGCGGCTGCGTGTAGTAGTTCCACGGCGCGTTCGCTCCGGCCAGCTGCGGGAAGTCGGCCACCACCTCGTCCCAGGTGCGGTCGTTGGCGCGGCGGTCGAGCTCGCTGGCGTCCGGGTTCAGCTGCGGGACGGCCACGATGGTGACCTGCTCGCGCAGCTGCTTGGCCTGCGGGCTGTTCTTCGAGGCCTCCTTCAGCAGCGAGAGCAGGGCGTGCGTGCCGGTCTTCTCGTTCCCGTGGATCTCGCTCTGCAGCAGGATCACCTTGTCGCCCTGGCCCACGCGGGCGGACCAGACGTCCCGGCCCTGGTTGGACTGGCCGATGGTGTCGACCTGCACGGTGCCGCGGGTCTGCTGCTCGAGGCGGTGCAGGCGGTCGCCGAGCTCGGCGTGGCTGAGCCAGGAGTTCGACCCGGTGTCGCCGGTGTTGTCGTTGCAGCTCTGCCCCTGGAGGCTCGAGGCGGCGGGGGAGGCCGGCGCGGCCGCGGGGCCCGACGAACGCTCGAGGGGGGCGCTGCCGGCGGGCAGGGCCAGGGTGGCGCAGAGAGCCAGAGCCAGGGTGGAGCCGCCGACGGCGCGGTGCGTGGAACGGGACATGAGGGGCCTCCTGGTGTGGGTGGGGGTCCGGTCAGGTAACCCCGGGCTGCGCTGCCGCACAAGGTCTCTTGGGGGAATCGTGACCTTTCACCCACCGTGCCCCGCCCCACGCCCCGCCGACCGTGGCCGCGTCTGGTGGACTGGGGTCATGCACATCGAATGCGTCTGCCTGGGGAACATCTGCCGCTCGCCCGCCGCGGAGGCGGTGCTCCGCCGGAAGTTCGCGGAGGCCGGCCTCGATGAGGTGACGGTCACCTCCGCCGGGACCGGCGACTGGCACGTGGGTCAGGACCCGTACCACCTGAGCAGCCAGGAGGGGGAGCGTCGCGGCTACACCTTCGAGACGGTGGCTCGGCAGATCGCGCCTGGTGACTTCGCCGGTGCGGACCTGGTGCTGGCCATGGACGAGCAGAACGCCGAGGACCTGCGCGCGCTCGCCCCGACGCCGCAGGACGCGGCGAAGGTGGTGGCCCTGGGTGCCTTCGCCCCCGGAGCCGATGCGGCCGACCCCGAGCCGGTCCCCGACCCCTACGGGCAGGACGCTGCGGCCTTCACCGCGATGTACGACCAGATCGAACCGGCCTGCGAGGGCCTGGTGGCCGCGGTGCGGGACGGCAGCTGGCGGCAGGTCGTGGAGCGCGCCGCACGATGAGCGCCGCGGCCACCGGCAGCACCGGCACCGAGGAGCGCGACGGCGAACGCGTCTTCGTGAAGTGCCACCCCTCCCCGCCGCACCGGTTGCTCGAGTTCGAGGCAGTCGGGCTGCGAACCCTGGCCGATGCGGGGGCGCGCGTGCCGCGGGTGCTGCACCTCGGAGGGACTGAGCTGGTGACCACGCTCGTCCCGGGGGCCGGCAGCGGGCGCCCGGCGGCGGAGGGTGACTTCGGGCGCGAGCTCGCTGCCCTGCATCGGACTACGCGACCGGCGGCCCCGGCGGAGGGCGACGACGCCGGCGTCACTGGGTACGGGGCGGTGGACGGCGACCCGGCCGGGTGGCTGGGGGCGTGCGAGATCGACCTCACGCCCTGTGCCACGTGGGCCGAGAGCCTGCTGGAGCGTCGGGTGCTCCCCCTGGCCCGGCGCGCGGTGGACGAGGGCGCCCTGGACCCCGCCGCGGTGGAGCTGGCGGGGCGGCTGGGCCCCGAGCACCTGGGGCCCGAGGAGCCGCCGACGCTCGTGCACGGCGACCTGTGGGCCGGGAACCGGGTGGTCGACGGGCAGGGCCGCTCGTGGCTGATCGATCCTTCGGCGCACTACGGCCATCGTGAGGAGGACATCGCGATGATGCACCTCTTCGGGGGCTTTGCGCGGCAGGAGTTCGCGGCCTACCAGGACGACTTCCCTCTGGCCGAGGGGTGGCGCGAGCGGCTGGGCACCTTCCAACTGGTGCCTCTGCTCGTGCACGCGCTGCTCTTCGGTGGGAGGTACGGCGACCGGGCCGTGCAGGAACTCCTCCGCGCCGTCGGCTGAGGCGCCCGCCGGGACGGTTCAACCGACGACGAGGCGCGGTTCGTTCACTCCTGCTCGGGTACCCGGTCGCTCGAGCCCTGCAGGCGGTCGATGTGCTCGGACGCCTCGGCCTTCGTGAGATCGGCGGGCAGTTCCTCCCCGGCCTCACGGGCGAGGGTGTCCAGGTAGCTCCGCTGGGCACCGGTCATGGGCTCCTCGCCCGTCACCCAGTCCTGCGGGTCGCGCTCCGCGGAGTTCCCGGGTTGCGGGGTGGCGGACCCGAGGGTCTCCCCCGACTCGTCAGCGACGTTCGTGTTCTGTGGAATGTCGGTCATGTGTACGAGGGTACGCCCCCCGTGGCTGTCGGGCCACTGGGGGTCGTGTTCAGTGCGAGTGGCTCGCGTCCACGTGGTCGTGGCCCTCGTGGTCACCGTCGCCGTGATCGCCCTCGTGCTCGTGACCCTGCTCGTCACCGCCGGGCACGTCACCGCTGATGCCGCTCAGCTCGTTGGGCACGTTCTGCAGCGGGGCGGACTTCTCGACCTTCCACGCCTCCAGGTCGATCCGGTGCACCTTCTTGGTCGCCGGCTCGGTGACGAACGCGGTCTGCCCCATCACGAAGAGGTTCGGGCCGGGCTTCTGCCAGTCCTCGTTCTCGCTCCAGGTCTTGATGACCGGGAGCTTGCGCGCGACCTCGCCCTTCTCCACGTCCACCTCGTGCAGGGCGCCGTCGTAGCCGAGCACCAAGCCGTTGCCCTCGGGGGTGCGGCCCAGCGAGCGGAACCAGTAGGAGGTGCCCAGGTCGACGGTCTCGAGCTCGCCGGAGCGGGTGTCGACCACGGCCACCTGCTCGGGGCGCTCGTGCTCGGCATCCTTCTCGACCTTCAGGTCGGCGAAGGCGAACGGGGAGACGGCGCTCCCGCGCTGGTTGCCCATGCGGGAGTACTCCCCGGGGCCGTCCACCTTGGAGAACGAGCCGTCGCGCCAGACGAGCATGCCGTCCTCGCAACCGAAGGTGATGGCCCCCTTCACCTCGGCCTCGCCGTGGATGCCCGGGCACTCCTCGCTGCGCGCGATCTCCTTGCCGTCGCCGTCGAGCGCCATCACGCCGGTGCGCTCGTCCTCGGTGCCCAGCGTCACGAGCATGCCGCCGTCGTGCGTGGGGACGGCCACACCGTGGTGGGCGTGCTGGGCCTTCCAGGTCTCGGTCTTCGGGGTGGCGCCGGCCAACAGGTGCTCGGCCGCGAACTCCTGCACCTCGCCGGTCCCGTCGGCCCACAGGAGCACCCGGCCGTCGTGGTGGGTGACGTGGCCGGGGTGGTCGCCCTCGAAGACGATCTCGGTGCGCTGCGGGTCCTTCGTGTAGCTGTGGGCGTGGTCGCCGTGCGGCTGACTCCAGGCGCCCAAGTCCAGCATCGCCCAGCCGCTGCCCTCGCTCAAAGCCAGATGGCGGTTGTCGCCGACCTCGCTCAAACGGGTGAACCCTTCGGCCTCCATCGGCTTCCCCACCGGCTCGAGGGACTCCGCGTCGAGCACCTGCACCCCACCGTCGTAGGTGTAGGCGATGCGGGCCTGGGGGCCGGCGGCCTCGACCGGGGCGTCGGCCTCCTCACCGGAGCTGCCCTCGTCACCCGATGCGGAGTCGTCGCCGGATACGGAGTCGTCACCCCCGCTGGTCTGGTCGCCGGATGCGGCGGGCGCGGAGGAGGTCTCCTTCGTCGCGTCGTCCTCGTCCTGGCCGCAGGCGCTCAGCGTCAGGACTCCGGCGAGGCAGAGGCTGAAGGCGGCGGCAGGACGGGACGAGTTCTTGAGAATGGTTCGCATGGACGGAAGCATACACGCGAAAGGGAATCGTTCTCATCACGCACATTGGTCCAGGTGTTCCGGCCCGCGACGCTCCCTCGCTCGCCGCGGTCCATCCCTCGACACGGCGCGACGGCGCCACCCGTGCGGGTGACGCCGTCGGCGGGGGCCCGGCTCAGTGCTTGTGCGGGGTCTTGCTCACGGCGCTCGCGGCGTTGATGATGCCGTGCCCGTAGAAGCCGTTGAAGTCCGCGTCGCCCTCACAGGTGGCGGTGTAGCGGTCGGACAGGCCCGGGTAGGAGAACACCTCGGCGTCGCAGTCGCGCTCGTG
Organism: Kytococcus sedentarius; assembly: GCF_041937525.1. GTDB lineage: Bacteria > Actinomycetota > Actinomycetes > Actinomycetales > Dermatophilaceae > Kytococcus > Kytococcus sedentarius_A. The sequence continues at coordinate 1,827,164 of NZ_CP169391.1, read as the reverse complement.
CGCCGAGGTCGTGATGGCACCCTCCACGCGCTTGGGCTGCATCTTGCGGCCGCCGAGCCGGTTGTCCGGCTGGCCCTTCTCCTCGATCACCAGCGCGGCCACGCCGGTGACGTGGGGCGAGGCCATCGAAGTGCCCTGCATGTACTGGTAGTAGGCCACCTCGCCGCCAGCGAGCTCCTCGCGCACCACGAAGTCGCTGGTGGGCATCCCGTTCTCGTCGAGGTCGCCGGACTCCTCCAGGACGCCCTTCGGGGCCGCCGCCAGGATCAGGTTCTCCGGGGTCGTGGTCATGGACCCGTCCTCGAAGTCGCGGTACGCGCCACCGGGGGCCGCCACGTGGATCTCGGCCACGCCGTAGTTCGAGTAGTACGACTTCAGGCCGGACGGGCCGACCGCCGAGACGCCCATGGAGCCGTCGCCCTCGACGGGCAGGTCCAGGCAGGAGTTGTCGATCTCGCGCTCCCGCACCTCTCCCTCGGGGTAGTTCGGGCTCGAGTCGTCGGTGGTCACCTTGCCGAGGTCCAGGGCGGAGTTGCCCAGCGAGCTCACGAGCGTGACGCCGTGCGACCGCGCGTACCCCAGGGCACGGTTTGTGGCCTCGATCGTGAAGCGCTGCTCGGCCTGCTCCTCGGGGCTGTCGGCGGGGTTGTTCGGGCAGTTGAACGCCCACGGGTCGATGTAGTAGCTCATGTTCACCACGTCGACGCCCGCGGACGGGGCGTAGGTGAGGGCCTCCAGCGTGGGCTCCAGGAAGAAGTAGCCGCTGTCCTGGCCCACGCGCAGGTTCACGAGGTCGGCGTCGGGGGCCACGCCCACGATGCCGTGGCCGTTGCGCGCCGAGGCGATGGTGCTCGCGACGTGGGTGCCGTGCCCGCCCTCGTCGACGTCGTTGGCGTCCTTGCAGTCCGCCTCCTCGCAGGGCCCGTCGATCTCGGGGATGTCCGTGGTGAAGTTGCGGGAGAGGGCCGCGTTGAAGTTGGCCGCGAGGTCCGGGTGGTCGCCGTCCACGCCGGTGTCCATCACGCCGACGCGTGCGCCCTTGCCGGTGGCGGTGCGGTGGGCCTCGGGGGCGTCGATCATGTCGATATTCCACTGGCGGTCGCTGAGGGAGTCCCCGGCCGGCACCGGGCCGGGCTGGGGCTTGCCCTTCCCCTTCCCCTTGCCCTTGCCGTGCCCCTCGCCGGTGGCGCGCTCGTGGGCGCGGTCCGATGCGGGGTGCGCGGGACGCTGCGAGCGCACCTTCTCCACCTCGTCGGCGCGGCGGACCTTGTCGGCGAGGTCGCTCCCGGGCGTGTAGCCGATGACCTTGTCGGCCATGGTGCCCTCGATGACCGTGGAGCCGGCCAGGCGGGCAGCGAGGTCGACCGGTCCGTTCACCGTGTAGAGGGCGATGGCCTCGTTCGTCTGGGCCACCTCACCCCCCGCGGCCTCGATGGCGGCGCGCACGGAGGCGTCGTCGGCGCCCTCGGCGGCGAGGACCAGGTGGCGCTGCGTGCCGGTGCCGGTGGTCGCCTGCGCGGGGTCCGCGGTGGTGGGGACGGCGGTGCTGGGGCTCGAGGCCACCAGCGTCCCGGTCAGGGCGATGGCGCCGAGCGCGGCGCCGATGCGTCGGGTGGTGTGTGACATGAGGGGTTCCTTCGGGTCGGGGCGCCCGGGTCGGGCGCAACACGAACCCGCGTCACGATACTCGCCCGTGACCCACATCACACCTCCTCGCGCCTCGCTCAGTAACGACGGTGCTGGCCGCCGGCCAGCACGACCCGGTCGTCCTCACCGTCCGGGAGCAGCAGGTTCAGCAGCATGGCCACGAAGGTCACGACCACCGCCCCGAGGATGGCCGACCAGAAGAACGAGTCGACGTGGAAGTCCAGGCCCAGGGCGCCGGAGGCCCAGGAGAGCAGTGAGAGCATGGCCGCGTTGATGATGAACGTGAACAGCCCCAGGGTGAGGATGATCAGCGGGAAGCTGAACAGCTTCACCAGCGGCTTCACCAAGGTGTTGATGACGCCGAACAGCAGGGCCACCAGGACCACGCTGAGCAGGCGGGTGCCCAGCTCGTCGGCCTCACTGCCGATGGCGATGCCGGGCACCACGAGGGCGGCGACCCACAGGGCGAGTCCGTTGACGACGGTCTTGAGGAAGAACTGGCGCATGGGACAAGCGTCCCACCCCCGTAGCGGCCCGCTGTGCACCGGCGTGACCGGGCGAGTGTCGACCCGGTCACGCAGTGGCCGCCGTCACGGATAGATTGACGCCATGAGTGACCCCACCTCGCAGGCCCCCTCCACCTCCGACCAGGTGCGTCTCCGCGGCGCCCTGGACGCACTGCCGGCCTACAAGCCCGGCAAGCCCGCGCCCGCGGTGGAGGGCCTGACCAGCTACAAGGTGAGCTCCAACGAGAACCCCTACCCGCCGCTGCCCAGCGTGCAGGAGGCCGTCTCCGACGCCGCGCAGACCTTCAACCGCTACCCGGACATGGGCGCGGCCCGCATGCTGGCCGGCATCGCCGAGCACTGCGGCGTGCAGCCCCAGAACGTGGCCATCGGCACCGGGTCGGTGGGCGTGCTGCAGCAGCTGGTGCAGATCACCTGCGACCCGGGCGACGAGGTCGTCTACGCCTGGCGCTCCTTCGAGGCCTACCCCATCGTCATCGGCCTGGCCGGCGCCCAGAGCGTGCAGGTGCCGCTGGACGCCGAGTCCCGCCACGACCTCGACGCCATGGCCCAGGCCATCACCGACCGCACGCGCCTGGTCCTGGTCTGCACGCCGAACAACCCGACCGGGCCCAGCGTCCGCGCCGACGAGCTCGACGCCTTCCTGGGCAAGGTCCCCCGCGACGTGCTGGTCGTGATCGACGAGGCCTACCTCGAGTTCAACGAGTCCGAGGAGACCCCCGACGCCCTGGCCGTGCAGGCCCAGCACCCCAACGTGGTGGTGCTGCGCACCTTCTCCAAGGCCTACGGGCTGGCGGGGCTGCGCGTGGGCTACGCCATCGCCTCTGAGCGGGTGGCTGAGGCGCTGCGCAAGGCGGCCGTGCCCTTCGGCGTGAGCCAGCTGGCGCAGGACGCCGTGCTCGCGAGCTTCGACGCCATGGACGAGCTGGACGAGCGCGTGGCCGCGCTGAAGGTGCAGCGCCGCCAGGTGGTCGACGCCCTCACCGAGCAGGGCTGGGAGATCCCGGAGTCGCAGGCCAACTTCGTCTGGCTCCCCCTCGGTGAGCAGACTCTGGACTTCGCCGCCTTCGCCGCGGAGAACGGCCTCGTCGTGCGCCCCTTCGCCGGCGAGGGGGCGCGTGTCACCATCGGCGAGGACGAGGCCAATGCGCGCCTCATCGACCTCTGCCGCCAGTGGCGCGAGCGCACCGCCTGATCCCCTGACACCCCATTGAGAACGCCCCCACCGGCTGGCTGCCGTCCACCGGTGGGTCCCGACCCGGCACGCTGCCCACGTAGTAGCGTGACCTGAGCCACAACGACCGTGATCCCGCGGTCCAGCCGGCGCGCCAGCGCGCCGCAGCCGACCTCGGAGCAAGCAAGGAGACACCGTGAGCGACCCCCATGTCGAGGCCGCGCAGGACGCGCTGCAGGAGAGCGTGAGTCGCGCCCCGGAGGGCGCCGACGCCCAGCCGGTCGACGTCACCGACGGCGGACCCGAGATGGTCCAGTTCCTGACCCCCGAGGGCGAGCGCATCGAGACCGAGCTCAACGCGCCGTACGCGCGCTACCTCGAGGGCATCGACGCCGAGGTCCTGAAGGCCATGTACCGCGACATGGTGCTGGTGCGCCGTGTGGACGCCGAGGGCTTCGCGCTGCAGCGTCAGGGCGAGCTGGGCCTGTGGCCCTCCCTGCTGGGCCAGGAGGCCGCCCAGGTGGGCATGGGCCGCGCCCTGAAGCCGCAGGACTACGTCTTCCCCGGGTACCGCGAGCACGGCCTGGCCTGGACCAAGGGCGTCGACCCGGAGAACCTGCTGGGCATGTTCCGTGGCGTGAACCACGGTGGGTGGGACTCCAAGGAGAACAACTTCCACCTGTACACCATCGTGATCGGCAACCAGATGCTTCACGCCACCGGGTACGCCCGCGGCGTGCAGCTGGACGGCGACTGGGCCACGGGTGACGACACCCGCGACACCGCCGTGGTGGCCTGCACCGGTGACGGTGGCACCTCCCAGGGCGACTACAACGAGGCGATGGTGTTCGCCGCCGTGGCCAAGTCCCCGTGCGTGTTCTTCGTGCAGAACAACCAGTGGGCCATCTCCGAGCCCACCCACCGCAACTTCGTGGTGGAGCCCTTCAAGCGCGCCGCGGGCTTCGGCTTCCCGGGCGTCCGCGTGGACGGCAACGACATCCTCGCCTCGATGGCGGTCGGCGCCTGGGCGCTCGACCACGCCCGCTCCGGCAAGGGCCCCGTGCTGGTGGAGGCGTTCACCTACCGCATGGGTGCGCACACCACCTCCGACGACCCCACCAAGTACCGCGAGGACTCGCAGGTCGAGGCGTGGCGGGCCAAGGACCCCATCGACCGCCTGAAGAAGCACATGGTGGCCCAGGGGATCGGTGACGACGAGTTCTTCGCCGCGATCGACGCCGAGGCCGACGAGATGGCCGCCCGCGTCCGCAAGGCCTGCCAGACCATGCCGGACCCCGAGCTGCCGACCATGTTCGACCACACCTACGCCGGCGAGCACGCGCCGCTGACCGATGAGGGTCGCGCGTTCGTCGAGTACCACGCCGGCTTCGAAGGGAACTGAACCGATGAGCGCCAAGAAGATGACGCTGGCCAAGGCACTCAACGCCGGCATGCGCAAGTCCATGCAGGACGACCCCAAGGTGGTGATGCTCGGTGAGGACATCGGCCGCCTGGGTGGCGTCTTCCGCATCACCGAGGGCCTGATCGACGAGTTCGGCGAGGAGCGCGTGATCGACACGCCGCTGGCCGAGTCCGGCATCGTCGGCACCGCAGTGGGCCTGGCCCTGCGCGGCTACCGCCCGGTGGTGGAGATCCAGTTCGACGGCTTCGTGTACCCGGCCTTCGACCAGATCATCAGCCAGGTCTCCAAGATGCACGCCCGTTCGCTGGGCCACCTGAAGATGCCGATCGTCATCCGCATCCCGTTCGGTGGCGGCATCGGTGCCGTGGAGCACCACAGCGAGTCCAACGAGGCCTACTTCGCCCACACCGCCGGCCTCAAGGTCGTCTGTGCGGCCACCCCGGAGGACGGCTACTGGATGATGCAGCAGGCCATCGCCAGCGACGACCCGGTGGTCTTCTACGAGCCCAAGCGCCGGTACCACGAGAAGGGTGAGGTGGAGTTCTCCACCGATGGGCAGGCCGCCATGGACCTGCACTCCTCGCGGGTGGTGCGGGAGGGCTCGGACGTGACCCTGGTGACCTACGGGCCGATGGTGAAGACCTGCATGCAGGCCGCTCAGGCCGCGCAGGAGGAGGGGCGTTCGCTGGAGGTCATCGACCTGCGCACGCTCAACCCGCTGGACCTCGACCCGGTGATCGAGTCGGTGAAGAAGACCGGCCGCGTGGTCGTGGTGCACGAGGCCCCGACCTTCCTGGGCATGGGCTCGGAGATCGCCGCGCAGGTGACTGAGAAGTGCTTCTACCACCTGGAGGCCCCGGTGGCACGCTGTGGCGGGTACAACATCCCCTACCCGCCCAGCCGTTACGAGGAGGAGTACCTCCCCAACCTGGACCGCATCCTGTTCCACGTCGACGAGGTCCTGGCGCACTGACGCCGGGTAGGAGCCACGGATATGAGCATTCAGCACTATGTCCTGCCGGACCCCGGTGAGGGTCTGACCGAGGCCGAGATCGTCTCCTGGAAGGTGAAGCCGGGCGACCAGGTGAAGGTCAACGACGTCGTCGTGGAGGTGGAGACCGCCAAGTCGCTCGTCGAGCTGCCGGTGCCCTTCGCCGGCACCGTCGTGGAGCTGCTGGTCGCCGAGGGCGACGAGGTGGAGGTGGGCGCGCCCATCATCGCCATCGAGGACGGGGAGGGTGGCTCGCCGGCTCCCTCCGCCGCCGGTGGTGCCTCCTCCATGGGCTCCGATGCGGGCAGCGGCCAGCCGGCTGCATCGCCTGCGGGCCCGTCGTCCACCTCGCAGGCCTCCTCGGGCAACCCGACCTCGCCGGAGGCCGGCGGCGGTGCTGCTGCCGGTGGCGGCGTGGAGCACTACGTCCTGCCGGACCCGGGTGAGGGTCTGACCGAGGCCGAGATCGTCTCCTGGAAGGTGAAGGTCGGCGACGAGGTCAAGGTCAACGACGTCGTCGTGGAGGTGGAGACCGCCAAGTCGCTGGTGGAGCTGCCCATCCCGTTCGCCGGTGTGGTCGAGGAGCTGCTGGCTCAGGAGGGCCAGGAGGTGCCGGTGGGTGACCCGATCATCGCCGTGCGCACCGGCAACGCTGCTGCGGCTCCGGCCGCGGGTGGCGACCAGGCTGCCGGCGGTGAGGCCGCGGCCGGTGACGACGGCGAGGAGCGCGTCGCCAACCTGGTCGGCTACGGCGCCGTGGCGGGTTCCACGACCCGCCGCCGCCGCTCCGGTGGCGGACAGGCCGCAGCGGCACCCGCTGCTCCGGCCCCGGCCGCCGCTCCGGCATCGGCTCCCGCCCCCGTGCACGAGTCCGTGGGCCACGCGGCCTCCGGCGGTGAGAAGCCCAAGGCCAAGCCGCCGGTGCGCAAGTTCGCCAAGGACAACGGCATCGACCTGCGCACCGTCCAGCCCACGGGGCCGAACGGCATCATCACGCGGCAGGACGTCGAGCAGGCGCTCGCCGGTGGCGGCGCGCAGACCGGTGGCCAGGCGGCTGCCGGTGCGGACGCTGGTGCGGCCGCCGCGGCGCCGGCTGGTGTGGCCGCTGCGGCTGCCACCCCCATCGCGGCCGGCGAGCGGGAGACCCGCACCCCCATCAAGGGTGTGCGCAAGATGACCGCACAGGCCATGGTGAACAGCGCGTTCACCGCCCCGCACGTCACGGAGTTCATCACCTTCGACATCAGCGCCACCATGGAGATGGTGGAGAAGCTGAAGGCCGACCGTGCGTTCAAGGACATCAAGGTCACGCCGCTGCTGCTGGTGGCCAAGGCCGTGGTGCTGGCGGCCAAGCGCAACCCGGAGATCAACGCCAAGTGGGACGAGGCCAATCAGGAGATCGTCCAGTACGCGGACGTGAACCTGGGCATCGCCGCCGCCACCCCGCGGGGCCTGATCGTGCCGAACATCAAGGGGGCGCAGGACAAGTCCCTGGTGGAGCTGGGTACCGACCTCGGTGAGCTCATCTCCACGGCGCGTTCCGGCAAGACGCAGCCTGCGGACATGGGTGGTGGCACGGTCACCATCACCAACGTGGGTGTCTTCGGTGTCGACTCCGGCACGCCGATCCTCAACTCCGGTGAGGCCGCCATCCTGTGCTTCGGTGCCATCAACCGTCGCCCCTGGGTGGTCACCGACGCCGCCGGCAACGAGACGATCGAGCCGCGCTGGGTCACCGAGCTCGCGCTGAGCTTCGACCACCGCCTGGTGAACGGCGACCTGGGCTCCCGCTTCCTGGCCGACGTGGCCGCGTTGCTGGAGGACCCGGGCAAGGCATTCATCTGGTGACCTGAGTCGACCAGGGCAGGGGCGGGACCGGGCGGATGCCGGTCCCGCCCCTGCTGCGTACCCTCAGGGCATGCACCGGGCGCAGAGTGGAGTGGGGTGGTGAGCCCCGCCGACGCCCGGTCCCGCTGGTCGGTGCCCGTGACCCCCGGCGGCCCGACGCTGCGGCAGCTGGCGTTCTCGGCCTATGCGCCGATGCTGCTGTGGTCCATCGCGCTGGCGGGAACCCTGCCGGTGCTCCCCCTCATCGCGATGCGTCTGGGCGCCGGCGCTGGACAGGCGGCCCTCATCGTGGCCCTGCAGGGGGTGGCCGCGATGGCCACGGGGATCCCCGCGGGCATGGCCACCGAGCGCATCGGTGAGCGGCGCGCCATGACCGGTGCCGGGGTGCTGAGTGCCTGCGCGATGCTGCTCGTGCTCACCACCTCCTCGCTGGCGGTCCTGGCCCTGGGGGTGGTGCTGCTGGGCTGTTCCACGAGCGTGTTCATGCTGGCGCGGCAGAGCTATCTCACCTCGGCCTTCCCGCGGCGCCAGCTGGCGAGGGCGATGTCGACGCTCGGGGGCATGGCCCGCATCGGCTTCTTCGCCGGCCCGCTCATCGGTGCCGCGGCCATCTGGCAGGCGGGCATCCGCGGCCCCGTGGCGGTGTCGCTCGCGCTGCTGCTGGTGCTCACCCTCACCACGCTGTGGTTGCCCCGGCTGCCGGGAGAGGTCGAGTCCCGTGCCACCCGCCCGCCGCCGATGCGGGGCGTCATCGCCGAGCACTGGCGCACCCTCGCGACCCTCGGCGCCGGGGTGGTGCTGTGCGCGGCGGCGCGCGGGTCGCGGACGGTGATCATGCCCCTGTGGGGCAGCCACATCGGTGTGGACGAGAGCGTGATCTCGCTGATCGTGGGGCTGGCCGGTCTGCTGGAGACGCTGACCTTCTACCCGGCCGGGGTGCTCATGGACCGGGTCTCACGGCGCGCCAACGCGATCCCGTCCATGGCGATCCTCGGTGCCGGTATCGCACTGGTGCCCCTGTCCGGTTCGGCGCTCACCCTGGCCCTGGCGGCCGTGGTCATCGGGTTCGGCAACGGGCTGGGCTCGGGGCTGGTGATGACCCTCTCCGGTGACGTGGCCCCCGAGGTGGGGCGCACGTCCTTCCTCGCGGTGATGCGCACCCTCGCCGATGGGGGCAACGCCGCAGGGCCGCTGGTGATCTCGGGCGTGACGGCCCTTGCGGGGCTCGGGGCGGCCATCGCGGTGGCGGCGTGCTTCGGCTTCGGGGCGTCGGCGGCCTTCGCCCGCTGGGTGCCCCGCGGACGCCCGGGCTGAGGAGCCCAGTGCGCCCCACCAGCGCGCGGGCCGATGGGGCGCAGTCGCCCGGGCTCTCACGGGCACCAGGCCACGAACCTCAGGAGTGGGGGTGCAGTCGGCCGTCCACCATCTCCACCACGCGGTCGCAGTGACCCAGCACCCCGTGGTCGTGGGTGACCATCACACCGGCGATCCCGCGGTCGTGGCACTGACGCGCCAGCAGGCCCACGATCTCCTGGCTGCGGCGGCTGTCCAGGGCGGCCGTCGGCTCGTCCACCAGCAGCAGGTCCGGAGCGTTCACCAGTGCCCGCGCGATGCCCACCCGCTGGCGCTCACCACCGGAGAGCTGTCCGGGGCGGTGGTTGGCCCGGTGGCCCATGTCGACGGCCTCCAGCAGCGGGTGGGGGTCGAACCCACCCTTCCGTCCGTGCGCGATGTGGTGGGCGAGCCGCAGCTGGTCGGCGGCGGTCAGAGCGGGCACCAGGTTGCCGGACTGGAACACGAAGCCCAGGTGGCGGCGGCGGAAGTCGGCCCGGCGGCCCTGGCCCCGCAGCTCGGCCAGCGGCTGGCCCTGCACCTCGACGGTGCCGGAGGTGGGGCTGGCCAGGGCGCCGGCCACTGCCAGCAGCGAGGACTTTCCGGCGCCCGAGGGGCCGATGACGGCCACGAACTCGCCGGGCTCCACGCGGAGGGTCACCTCGTCGAGGGCGCGGATCTTCTCGCTGCCGTCACCCACCTCGAGGGTGACCTCGTGCAGGTGCAGGCCGGGGGCGGGAGCACCCGCATCGGGGGCGGGGGTGGTCACGGCGGCGGTGTCGGCGCCCGCATCGGACAGGGTCTCCGCACGGGTCGACGCGGCGGCGAAGGGGGTGCGGGTGCTGCTCATCGGTTGCCTCCCAGGGCGGTGATCGGTTCGATGCGGGTGACCCGGAGCCCTGCGATGGCCGCACCCACCAGGCCCAGCAGGATGGTCAGGGCCGAGGCGATGGCGATGGGGCGTGCCTCCAGCGCGAAGGGCATGCCCTCCGGCATCAGCAGCCCCAGCCCCACGCCGGCTGCCACGCCCACGGCGGTGAAGGTGATCAGCAGGATCGCCGCCTGGGCCAGCCCGTCGCGCAGGAGGTAGCCGGCCGAGGCGCCCATGGCGCGCAGGACGGCGAGCTCGTGGCTGCGCTGGATGGTCCAGACGGTGAAGAAGGCACCCACGACCAGGGCCCCGATGGCGTAGAGGAAGACCTGGATCATGTCCAGGGTCATGGTCTCGGCCTGGTAACCGGGGGAGGCGTTGAACGACTCCTCGAGCGTCATGGAGGTGGTGGTGGCCGCCTCGTCCCCGGCGGCGAGGGAGCCGGCCGACCCGCTCGCGAGGTCCGTGCCCTCGGCGCCCTGCAGGGCGATGACCGAGGCCTGGTCGAAGTCCAGGGCGTCCACCTGCTCGGCGGTGGGGGCCTGGTCCGCGGGGGCCTGTCCGGCGGCGATCAGCTGCCAGGTGCCCAGCGGCAGGTAGGCGATGTCGACGTGGCCGAAGGTGGCCTGTCCGTCGGTGAAGCCCACGACCTCCAGCTGGGTGTCGATCCGGTCCAGGCTGATGACGGTGCCGAGGTCGATGCCCTCGCTGCGCAGGCTCTCGGAGACGACGATGCCGGCCGGCCCGCCCAGGGCCTCACCGTCCACGGGCTCCGGGGCCAGGAATCTGTCGGGTTCCACACCGAACAGCGTGAGGTCCACCTGCTGGCCCTCCTCGGTGACGGCGTTCATGATGGAGGCGCCCATGAGCTCGGCGTGCTCCACCCCGGGCTGCTCCTGCCAGGTCTCCAGCTGCCCGCCGTCCACCACGGAGCGGGAGAAGGCGTTGTCGGTCTTGGTGCCCTCGTCGAAGGCGAAGGCCGAGACGGGCATGGCCTTCAACCCGGAGACGCCGTCGTTGACGAGTCCGGACGACAGGCCCGAGAGCAGGACCATGAGGATGGCGATCAGGCTGATGACCAGGCCCATGAGGCTGAAACGTCCTCGGGCATGGGCCAGTTCGCGCAGGGCGAGGAACATGGGGAGGGGTCCTCCAGGAGTGATGACGACAGGGTGTCGGAAAAGTTGCCGACACTGTGTCATGAAGATGCCTGCTCCGCGAAATCCCCGCCCCGAGGGGTGAGCGTCGCCCCGCGGGCGCCGCGCCCGGGTGGCCCGTCAGCGCGCGGTGCCGTGCCCGCCGTGCTCCCGCACCAGTGGTCCGAGCACCACCTCGAGGTGCTGCAGGGCGGCCTCGAGCGTCCCCCCGGACTCCAGCAGCCGGGTGGCTCCGTGGACCACGGCGTTCACCAGCTCGGCCACCGCATCGGGGGACTCCACCCCCAGGCCCGCGAGCGTCTGCACCAGCGGCTCCTGGAGCTCCCGGTGCATCCGGGCGGCCTGCTCGTCGAGCTCCTCCCCGGGTGCCAGGGCGGCCAGGGCACTGCCCACGGCGTGGGCGCCCTCATCCACCAGGGCCACGTTCGCGGCGGCGTAGGCCATGATGCGGTCGGCCTCGGTGGGGGCCTGCCGCATGGCCCCGGAGATGCGTTCGGTCCACCGGGGGTAGATGTCCCGCACCATCGCCTGCAGCAGCTCCTGCTTGGAGGTGAAGTACTGGTAGATGCTGGTGCGCGCCAGCCCCGCCCGCTGGGCCACCTGCGACAGTGAGGGCGCCTCGCCGGTCTCCATCAGCAGCTCGTGGGCGGCGTCCAGCAGCGCACGCTCCCGCGCGGCGCGGTGTTCCGCGACCGTGGGCTCGTTGATGCGGGGCATGAGGCCGCAGACTACTCCCGCCGCGACCCGGGCCCGCACCAGCGAAGGGACGCCACTACCCTGCAGCGCATGCAGGGAAGCGCGACGTCTCACACCTGGTGGGTCCTCGGTCTGGTGCTGCTCCTGGCGGGTCCGGCCATCATCAGTTTCACCGAGTGGCAGTCCCGCGGCGTGCTGGGCTGGCTGTGCGTGTTGGTCGGGGCCGCGTGCGTGATCGCCCACGGCATCAGGTCACGACGGCGCTGAGTCGGCAGATGCCCGCCTGATCACCGGGCACCACGCCCCCGGGGAGGTTGTCGGTGGTGCTCGCTACCCTGTGGGCAGGTCAAGAGAGTCACCCACGCCTCCGGACAGAGGTGACCGGCAACCGCGTCGCCCGACACGGTGCCCTCCGGAGAAGACCTGGTCCCCTTCGACCGGAGGGGTCAAGCCGGGCACACGCGTGCCCCCGTTCCCCAGGGAGCCGTCATGAACACCACCCAGGACCGCCGCGACACCCCGTTCGCCGAGTTCACCGAGCACCGCACCGCCCAGGAGATCTCGGCGCTGCTGCACCACGGCCACATCATTCCGGTGCGGCTGGGCATCACCCAGGAGTACGTCCGTCAGCACTTCCCGGGCTGGACGTGGAACGAGCTGATGGCCGTGTGGCGCGCCGCCGGCATCGTCATCCGCACGCCGGGCGGCATCCCCGACTGCGATCCGCGGGTGCGCGCCGTGCACTTCACCGACGCCGAGCGCGTGCACGTGGAGTGGGCCGCCTGACGCGGTGAGTCGAGGCCCGGGCACGATGCGGTGAGCTCCCGCATCGTGCCCGGTGCACCTCAGGTGGGGGCGCGAGCGTGCGCCGCCCGGTGCAGCGCCTACTCGCCGGTCACCATCCACGCCGTGCCGCGGGCGCGCCACAGCAGGGCCGCCGACCGCAGCACCATGAACGCGGCGAACGCGCCCCAGAGCCACCACATGGCGTTGACCGGGTCGATGCCGCTCGGCGGCAGCTCGTGCACCGCCCACACGATGGGCAGGTAGGCCACCAGCACCGAGGTCTGCGCCCACGCCAGCCAGCGGGCGTCGCCGGCGCCGATGAGCACCCCGTCCAGCACGTACGCGATGCCCGCCACCGGCGTGGCCAGGCCCACCAGCACCAGCGCCGTCGAGAGCGCCGCCTGCACCTGCGGGTCCTCGGTGAACAGCGGCGGCAGCACGTCCTTGCCCAGCACCATCAGCGCACCGAGCGCCACACCACCCCAGATGCCCCAGCGCGTCATGGTGCGCGTGGCCGAACGGGTGCCGGCGGTGTCCCCGGCCCCCAACGCCTTGCCGGTCAGCGCCTGCGCCGCGATGGCCAGGGCGTCCAGCGCGAAGGCCAGGAAGCCCCACAGCGTCATGGCCACCTGGTGTGCGGCCAGCGACACGTCCCCGAACCCGGCGGCCAGCCAGGTGGTCAACAGGATCACCCCGCGCAGGCTCAACGTGCGGATCAGCAGCGGCACCCCGCCCAGCGCGGCGGTCAGCACCCCGCGGGGCGTGAACGCGGTGGGGGCGGCGTGGATCCGCACGTGCCACCACACCAGGGCCAGCAGCCCCGCCGCCATCCCGGTCTGCGCGATGACCGTGCCCCAGGCGGCCCCCGCGATGCCCCAGCCCAGCCCGAAGATGAACCACGCGTTGAGCGCCGCGTTCGCCCCGAAGCCCAGCACGGCCGCCACCAGCGGGGAGCGCGTGTCCTGCAGCCCCCGCAGCACGCCGGTCACCGCCAGGGTCACCAGCATGGGTGGAATGCCGATGGCGGAGATCCGCAGGTACATGACCGCCTCGCCCGAGGCCGCCCCGGAGGCGCCGAACAGCCCCACGATGCCGGGTGCCCACACCGCGGTGACGGCAGCGGTGGCGCCACCGAGAAGGAGGGCCAGCCACACCCCATCGATGCCGGCGGCCAGCGCCCCGCGCGTGTTGCCGGCGCCCAGCCGTCGGGAGACCACGGCGGTGGTGCCGTAGGCGAGGAAGACGAACAGCCCCACAGCGGTCATCAGCGCCGCGCTGGCCACTCCCAGCCCGGCGAGGGAGGCGGTGGAGACCCGGCCGATCATCGCGGTGTCGAGCAGCAGGAAGAGCGGCTCGGCGATGAGGGCGAAGAAGGCCGGCACCGCCAGCGCCAGGATCTCCCGGGACTGCGACACCGGCCTGCCGGCGGCGGCCGCGGTGTCGGCGGCGTCGGTGGGCGGAGGCATTCCGTGATGGTCCCACCCCCTGGCAGGAGGCGCGGCCGCCGGGGCGGGGGACGCGTCATCCTCTGGGGGTGTTGTCCGGGCCCACGGCGGCGACCATGATCGCAGCAACGGGCCGAGCGCCGGCCCGGATGGGAGCAGTCATGTCAGTCCGCGAGGTGGCCCGCAAGGCCTGGTTCTCCGCCCCCGCGACGGCCGTCCGCCGCGGCACCCTGCGGGCCGGGGCCGCTGCCCTCACCCGCACCTACAGCCTGTACAAGGTGCACCCGGCCGCGTGGCGGTTCACGGCCACCAACTACCAGCCGTGGATGGGGGACTTCGCCCGCTTCCATGCCTGGATGGCCTGTCAGACGGGTTACCTGCGGGTGCCGGCCTACCAGCAGTACCTGGCGGAGCACGACTGGGAGTTCCGCTGGTGGGACCTGCAGAACTACCCGGTCACGGACAAGGACTCCTACGTGGTGCGCTTCGACGAGGCCTCCCGTTGCCGCGACGGCGAGCTCACCATGCGGGGCACCCTGGTGGACGAGTCCTCCGGCTCCTCGGGGCGCCCGTTCAACTGGGTGCGGGGCCGCAACGAGCTGGCGGACATCCACCGCAACCTGGCCGGCTTCACCGCGATGATGCACCGCGGGGAGCGGCTGTTCGTCATCAACGCCTACTCGATGGGGGCGTGGGCCACGGGGACGAACACCGGCATCGCGATGGCGAAGATCGGCATGGTGAAGAACACCGGGCCGGACCTGGACAAGATCATCGACACCATCGAGCACTTCGGCCCGGGGTACACCTACCTGGTGGCGGCCTACCCGCCCTTCCTGAAGGACCTGCGCGACCGGCTGGACGCGGACGGTTTCGACTGGGACGCCCACACCCTGCACGGCCTGGTGGGTGGCGAGGGCATGACCGAGGGCCTGCGGGACTACTGCGAGGAGCGCTTCGCCACGGTGCGCTCGGGCTACGGCGCCTCGGACCTCACCATCGGCATCGGCGGGGAGACCGACCTGACCGTGTGGCTGCGCCGTGCGCTGGTGGACGACCCCGAGCTGCGCGACGCGGTGCTGGGCCCCGATGAGGACCGCACGCCCATGATCTTCCAGTACAACCCGCTGGAGACCTTCCTGGAGACCACCGAGGACGACCACCTGGTGTGCACGCTCACCTCCACGGCGGTGCTCAGCCCCAAGCTGCGCTACGACATCGGTGACGAGGCCAAGCTGCTGGACTGGCACGACCTGCGCCGCATCCTGCGCCGTCACCCGCGCTGGTCCGAGCCGGCCGGCGAGGCCTTCCGGCGGGCGCCGATGAAGCTGCCGCTGCTGCTGCTCTACGGCCGGGCGGACTCCACGGTGTCCTTCATGGGCGCCAACATCTACCCGCAGGACGTGGAGAACGGGCTGTACGAGGACTCCGCGCGGGCCGCCTCGATCGCCGCGTTCACCGTGGGTCTGGAGCCGGTGCCGGGCGATGCGGTGGCGCAGCGCCCCGTGCTGCACCTGGAGCTCCGGGAGGGGGCCGACCTGCCCGCCGCCGAGCGGGAGGCGCTCGCCGAGTCCGCGCGTGCCGGGGTGGTGGGCTACCTCGCGCGGGTGAGCCGCGACTTCGCCGAGTCGCTGGAGGAGAGCGAGCGTGCCGGCGAGATCTCCGTGGAGGTGCACGATGCGGGGACCGGCCCCTTCGCCGACACCGGCGGCCGCATCAAGCGCCGCTACCTGCGCGCCGAGCCGACGCCGACCGAGGAGACCCGATGAGGACCACCGACTTCAGCGCTGCCCCCGCCAAGGCGCAGGCGACGGCCATGTTCATCGGTGCCACGCGCTACAACGGGCCCCTGGCCTGGGCGCGCCTGACGCCCAAGTGGTTCGCCATGGTGCGCGACATGAAGCGCATGCCGGGCTACTGCGGCCACCAGGTCTTCTGGGAGGCGCCGTGGACGCTGGGCACCATCGGGTGGTTCGCCACGCGGGACGACATGATGCGCTTCGCCCGCACCGGCACGCACCGCGAGATGATGCAGTGGGCCACCGACGGCACCCGGAACGCCACCGGGGGGTGGATCCGCCTGTACACGGTGGACCCGCACGGCTACTCCAACGGGGTGTGGCGCGCGGAGGACGGGGTGATGGACCACATCGAGCACTTCACCCCCGTGGCCGATGAGGTGAGCGGCCCGCCCGTGCGGCGGCGGGCGATCGGGGGCAGCGATGCGGGTTGATCCGGTGCGCTCGCGGGCCGACCTGCGGGCCTTCTGTGAGCTCCCGGTGGGCCTGCACCCGACGGAGCACTACGTGCCGCTGCTGGAGGACACGGTGCGGGCGTGGCACCGCGGTGAGGGGCCGCACACCGACCACGGCGAGGTGGAACTGCTGCTGGCGCGGGATGCCTCCGGGGAGGTGGTGGGTCGCACCACCGTGCACAGCGATGACCGCATGGACGCCCGTCTCGGCACGGCGGCGACCCTGCTGGGGGCCACGGAGTTCGCCGGCCCCGAGGCCTTGGGCGCCCTGGTGGAGGCGGCATCCGAGCGGGCCCGGCGGGACAGTCGTTCGGTGCTGCTGGGGCCGGTGTCGCTGCTGCCCAACCAGACCGGGGGAGTGATCACCTCCGGGCACGACGAGCGGGGCTTCGTGGACTCGCCGTGGAACCCGGACTGGTACCCGGCGGCCTGGGAGGACTGCGGTTTCCAGCCGCTGTGGCCGGGTGCCACGTGGATCTGTGAGGGCCTGCAGAAGCGCGACGTGCGCGACGACCTGGGCGAGCCCGAGCCGTTGCCGCCCGGGGTGGAGCTGCACCACGGCAGCCGTCGTCACCTGGCCGACCAGCTGCCGGTGCTGCGGCAGATGCTCAACGCCAGCTTCGCGGAGCTGCCCTACTACACACCCATCTCCGCGGCGGAGCTCGAGACGGCCACCGACGGGCTGTCGCACCTGCTGGACGAGTCATTGCTCATGTACCTGACCGATGCGGGCAAGCCGGTGGCGTTCGTGCTGGTGGTGCCGGACATCTCCCGCTTCGTGCAGCACACCGGGGGCCGGCTGCCCTGGTACCAGCAGCTGCGGCTGCTCGCGGCGCGTTCGCACTACCGGCGCGAGGCCGTGCTCATCATCAAGGGGACCGTGCCCGAGGCGCGTGGGCGGGGACTCATGCGGGCGCTCCACCGGGAGCTGTTGGTGAACCTGCAGGCCGGGGGCTACGAGACGCTGCGCGTGACGCAGGTGGGGCAGGAGAACGAGGCCTCTGCGGCGCCCTTCCGGGCCATGGGTGGCAGGCCGTTGCACGACGTGACCTTCTACCGCAAGGAGCTGCTGTGAGCAGGCCGGCCGTGCAGGTGCTGGCCCGCCGGGACGACTGGCAGCGCGCCCCCAGCGCGCACAACACGCAACCGTGGACGGTCGAGGCCACGGGGGATGCCCGGCTGGCCATCGGCTGGCAGGCCGATCGCACCCTGCCCGCGGGTGACCCGACCGGGCGCGACCTGCTGCTCTCGCTGGGGTGCGTGGCCGAGGCGCTGAGCGTGGTGGCTGCCGACCTGGGCTTCACCGCGCACGTGGACTGGGCCGTCGACCGGGAAGCGCGCCGCGCCGGTGTGCTGACCCTGGCGGAGGTCGAACACTCGGCCGACCTGCTGGCTGGGGAGTTGCTCGTGGCCCTGCGCCATCGCCGCACGGCCCGTGGGGTCCACGACCAGGAGCCCGTTGCGGACGAGGTGCACGCGCTGGCCGCTGCTGCCGGTGTGGAGGCCGCGGTGCTGCCCGGTGCGCTGGTGGACGAGCTGCTGCCGGTGGCCGACCGGTGGAGCATGGAGGGCCCTGCGGCCGACGAACTGGCCGGCTGGCTGCGCCTGGACCCACGCGACCCGCGCTACACCACCGACGGGCTGAGCGACCGGGCGCTGGAGCTCAGCCGCCCGGAGGCGGTCGGTCTGCGGTGGGCGATGAGACCCCGCATCGCGCCCGTGCTGCGGCGGGCGGGGGTGATGCGGCTGCTCGCGCGGCAGGCGACCGTGCGCCCGGTGGGGACGGTGGTGGCGCTGACGGCGGGGTCCGAGCCGTCCGACGAGGAGCTCACCGACCTCGGGCGACGCCTGCTGCGGATGTGGCTGCTCGCCGACCGCAGGGGCTGGTGTGCGCATCCGCTCAGCCAGCTGCTCGACTGCCCGGAGACGGCGCGTGAGCTGGAGGGGAGCGTCGGCTCGCGGCCGTATGCGGTCTTCCGCCTGGGCCGCCCCGGGGCACGCCCGGTGCGCAGCGCCCGGCTCACGGACGGCTGAGGGGCGAGCCCGCTCAGTTCTCGCGGGCCTTGCGGGTCTCTCGCTCGCTGGCCTTCTGGAGCGCCTCCACCAGCTCGTCCTTGGTCATGTCCGAGCGGCCGTCGACGTCGAGCTCCTTCGCCTGTTCGTACAGGTGCTCCTTGGAGGCGTTGGCGTCCACCCCGCCGGCGGTGTCTCCCTGCGGGTTCGGCCCGCCCTCCTCGGAGGCGTCGTCCGAGGGGTCGTTCTCGGGCTTCGGCTCCCAGTGGTCGCCGACCTTCTCGTGGGTCTGCTTCACCGCGGCCCAGGCCGTGCGGGCGGCACGGGACTCGTCGTCGTACTGCTCCAGGGCGGAGTCGTAGGCCTTGGCGAAGGTGTCCTGGGCCTTCTGGTCCGAGCGGTCCAGGGTGTCCGGGATCTCGCTGGTCTTCGCGTGGTCGTCCTTGCCGGTCTTCGGCATCTGGTCCTCCTGGGTTGGATGGGATGGGGCGGGGTTCAGCCGGCCCGCAGCGACTCCACCACCGGCAGGCGCATCGGGGCCGGACCGGCCGCCCGACAGGTGAGCCGGTGTGGCTCGGTGGTCACGGTGCGGCCGGTGGCCTGCACGGTCTCGCCGCGCACCGTGAGCTCCACCTGCCAGCCCTCCTCGGTGCCCGACTGGCGGAACACGGCCACGTCGCCCCACCGCATCGGACCGAGCTCGCGCAGGGCGGCGGCCACGGACGCCTGTGCTGGCGGGGTGAGGCCGCACCGACCGCGCAGGCGGGTGGGGTCCACGGTGCCGGCCAGGTGGGCGCGCAGGTCGGCTACGGCGGTCTCGGGGTCGGTGCCGCCGTAGATGGCGCCGTCGGGCAGCAGCACCACGTTGGCGGCGAACCGGTCGCCGCCGGTGTGGGTGCACTCCCAGACGGCGTCGGGCCACTCGGCGGCCAGGGCGGCGGCCACCGGTCGGCCGCGGACGGCGCAGCACACGTCCTTCAGGCCGTGCGTGCAGACCATGACGATGCCGGGAGCACCGTCAGGTGCCGCGCTCGCCCCGGTGCCAGCGCCCGCGTCGGTGCCAGCGCTCACCCCGGTGCCAGCGCCCGCGGGCCAGTCGCGGAACGACTCAGCCGCGCACACCAGGTCCCCGTCGCTGCGGGCGGTGCCCCACAGCATCGGGAACGGCTGGTCGGTGTCCACCAGGCAGAAGCGCCGGGACGGGTGCCCCGGTTCGGGGCGGGCACCGGGGCGGCGGATCAGCATCAGCCGGGCGCCGGCGGCCTCCAGCCGGGTGCGCAGCTCCTCCTTGGCCTGGTCGTAGCAGTCCAGTCCCTCCCAGGCGTTGCGGCCCCAGTCGCCGTTCTGCTCCACCAGGAACCAGCGGCGGGCGGGTGGGGCGGTGCCCACCATCGTGTCGCCGCGTTCCCGGGCGGCATCCGAGCAGCGGGAGGCAGCGGGGGCGGTCCGGCCGGTGGGGTCCACGGGATCGGTTGCGGCGGTCACGGGGCGACCACCACCACACCCCGGCGCACCAGGTCCTGCACCACGGGCAGGTCGGCCGGCAGGTCGCTGACGCGGACCCGTCCGGCGGGGGCGTCACCCACCTGTGTGCCCGTCGCCACGCCCGACCGCGCACCCTCCTGCAGCGCGTCCACCACGGCGCGGGCGTCGTCGTCGAGGTCGAACCAGCCCAGCCGGGTGTGCAGCCGTTCGGGGCGCGCCGGGTCGTCCCCCATCTCGAGGCCACCGCGCAGCGCAACCACGCTGTCCGCATCGAGCCCCTCGGCGGCGGCCAGCTGGGCCAGCGGCGGGGCCGGGTCGGGGCGGCGGGCGGCGCGCACGGGGGTGCGGAACGAGCGGGCGAGCTGCTCCGCATCGAGGGCGTCGACCGCCTCGTGCAGGGCGGTGCGCAGTTCATCCAGCGTGGTCGACACCACCTGCGGGTCGTCGGGGCGGGCGCCGAGCGGCAGGTTCGCGCGCACCCGGGCGTCGTCGCGCAGGCGGGAGCGCACCGCATCGAGCGCGGCGTCGGCCACGTGGTCGGGGGTCCAGCTGTGCACGCCGATCGTCAGGTGGGCGCTGATGCCACCCAGCGCCTTGGCGGCGTGGATGGTGCCGCGCGGCAGGTACAGCACGTCGCCCGGCTCCACCTGGGCATCGATGAAGGGAGCGTCCTGCTCCGCGCGGCGCGCCACCGCGTCGCGGGCGGTGTCCCACGGCTGGTCGCGCAGCGGGTGGGCGACGACGGGCTCGTGGAGGGTCCAGTGCTTGGTGCCGTGGACCTGGAGCACGAAGACGTCGTGCACGTCGTAGTGAGCGGAGAAGCCCTGATTCTGTGGCGGCGTGATGTAGGCATTCACCTGAACTGGGTGGCCGAGGTCGGCCTCGAGCTCGCGGGCGAACTGGGCGATGGGCGGCCAGGTGCGGTGGAGACCCTGCAGCACGATGGTGGCGCCGTCGGCGAAGAGGGAGCGCACGCGGTCCTCGTCCACCTGGTCGCTGGCGCCTGCGCCGGTGCCGCCGCTGCGGGTGAAGCGGCTGGCGGGCAGGGTGTTTCCCTCCTTGGCCATGCGCAGGAAGGGGGTGCGCAGGCCGCGGTGCGTGAGGAGCTCGTCCACCGCATCGAGGGAGAAGAGGTCGGTGAAGGTGTCGTCACCGCGGGAGGTGTGCGGGACGTGCGTGGGGGTGGTGCCCCAGGACCGCTCGGCGAAGTCGGCCGGGTCTGCTGCGAGCAGGCGGCCGAGCGCCGGGCGGTCCTGGGATGCCGGGGAGTCCCCGGTGGGTGGGGTGGTCACTCAGACCGCGGCGCCGTCGGCCGGGCCGTGGGCGCCGGAGTCGGCACCGCCGTCGGCACCTGCGTCGCCGGCGCCACCGTCGGCACCACCGTCGCCTGCCGCGCCATCTGCGCCGCCGTCGCCAGCGGCACCATCACCGGCAGCGCCGTCTGCGCCACCGTCGCCAGCCGCGCCGTCCGCGCCACCGTCGCCAGCGGCACCGTCCGCGCCGCCGTCGCCTGCCGCACCGTCACCGGCGGCACCATCCGCACCGCCGTCGCCGGCGGCCAGAGTCGGGTCGAATTCGTCGTTCTTCGGGGCGTCCGTCATGGTTCCTCCTTCTCGACGGCCCCGCGTCTCGGGGCCAGGCGCCCAGTCTGGTGCAGGGCACCTGCACCTTCAACAGGGGACGCCGGCTGAGGGGCCACGAGTTTTCGTGCACAGTCCGTGGATGCCCGGACTGCCCCCCACAGTGCGGATTACGCCACCGTGACCCAGGGCCCTCCACGCCTTCCCCCACAGGGTCATCCACAGCCTGTGGGGAGACGCACATCATCCGTCCACAGGTGAACCCACAGGTTTGTCCACAGGCGATCTTGTGGCTGTCGGTGGTGGGGCTTACCTTGTGTGCGCGCCCGCAGGATGGGGGTCCGCCTGGGTGCCGACGAGGGAGATGGTCAGTGAGCGATCACGAGTACGAGCCGCCGCCGGACGACGGGCCGGGCATGGACCGCATGCCGCCGCAGGACGTGGATGCCGAGCGCTCCGTCCTGGGCGGGATGCTGCTGAGCAAGGACGCCATCGCGGACGTCCTGGAGCTGGTGCGCGGGGTGGACTACTACCGCCCGGCGCACGAGCTCATCCACGACGCCATCCTGGACCTGTTCGGGCGGGGGGAGCCGGCGGATGCCATCACGGTGGCCGACGAGCTGACCAAGCGGGGCAACCTGCAGCGGGCGGGTGGGCAGGCGTACCTGCACCAGCTGATGCAGGCGGTGCCGACGGCGGCGAACGCTGGCTACTACGCCGAGATCGTGGCGGAGCGGGCCATCCTGCGCCGCCTCGTGGAGGCGGGAACCCGCATCGTGCAGATGGGGTACGGCCAGGGTGGGGGTGAGGTCGAGGACGTCGTCAACGCTGCGCAGGCCGAGGTCTATGCGGTCTCGGACAAGCGGGGTGCGGAGGACTACCAGGTCATCGGGGAGATCTTCGATGCCACGGTCGACGAGATCGAGCACGCCTCGGGATCCGCGGGCGAGATGATCGGTGTGCCCACCGGCTTTGCGGACCTGGATGCGCTGACCAACGGTCTGCACGGGGGGCAGATGATCGTGGTGGCGGCTCGTCCGGCCATGGGAAAGAGCACCATGGGGCTGGACATCTGCCGGTCGGCGAGCATCCAGCACGGGCTCACCTCGGCCATCTTCTCGTTGGAGATGAGCAAGACCGAGATCGTGATGCGCATGCTCTCGGCGGAGGCGTCCATCCAGCTGCAGAAGCTGCGCAAGGGTGAGGTGGACGAGCACGACTGGGCGAAGATCGCCGAGACCCAGGGGCGGCTCAGTGTGGCGCCGCTGTTCATCGACGACAGCCCGAACCTGTCGCTGATGGAGATCCGCGCCAAGGCACGGCGGCTCAAGCAGCAGCACAACCTGCGCCTGGTGGTGATCGACTACCTGCAGCTGATGACCTCGGGCAAGAAGGTGGAGAGCCGTCAGCAGGAGGTCTCGGAGTTCTCGCGTGCGCTGAAGCTCCTGGCCAAGGAGCTCGAGGTGCCGGTGATCGCCATCTCGCAGCTGAACCGTGGACCGGAGCAGCGGACGGACAAGAAACCTCAGATGAGCGACCTGCGTGAGTCGGGCTGCCTGCCGGCCGACACCCGGGTGCTCCGGGCGGACACCGGTGCGGAGGTGAGCCTGGGTGCGCTGTTCGCGACGGGTGCCACCGACGTGCCCGTGTGGGCCCTGGACGACTCGATGCGGTACGTGCGGCGGCACCTGACCCACGTGTTCCAAACCGGCACCAAGCCGGTGTTCCGGTTGACGACGACCTCGGGCAAGACGGTGCGCGCCACGGCCAACCACCCCTTCCGCACCTATGACGGGTGGACTGCGCTGGAGGACCTCCGGGAGGGGCAGCGGATCGCTGTGCCACGCCACGTGCCGGCGCCGCACGACCTGACCGAGTGGGACGACGCGGAGGTGGTGCTGCTGGCCCACCTCATCGGGGACGGGTCGTTCGTGAAGCGGCAGCCGATCCGCTACGCCAGCATCGATGAGGCGAACCTGGCCGCGGTGACCGAGGCGGCGGAGCACTTCGGGGTCACGGCTGTGCGTGACGACTACGAGGCGGCGCGGTGCACGACGCTGCGGCTGCGCTCACCCCATCGGCTGGCGCGGGGGCGCCGCAACCCCATCGCGGCCTGGCTGGACGAGCTGGGGCTGTTCGGGGCGCGGAGCCACGAGAAGTTCGTCCCGGAGGCGGTGTTCTCGCTGCCCAAGGCGCAGATCGCCCTGTTCCTGCGTCACCTGTGGGCGACGGACGGGTCGGTCACGGTGAACAAGAGCGGGAAGGGTGGGCGCATCTACTACGCATCGACCTCCCGTGAACTGATCGATGACGTGTCGCGCCTGTTGTTGCGCTTCGGCATCTCGAGCCGGGTCGGGTCGGTGACGAAGGGCGACTACCGACCGGGGTACACGCTGGACGTCTCGGGCAGCAACAGCCAGCGCCGGTTCCTGCAGGAGATCGGGGTCCACGGTGAGCGTGGTGAGGCTGCCGAGCGCCTGCTGGGGATCGTGCGCGAGCTGACCGCGAACACCAACGTGGACACGGTGCCCAAGGAGGTGTGGGGCGACGTGCGCGAGGCCATGGCTGCGCAGGGCATGACCACTCGGCAGTTCCAGCGGGAGCTGGGCACCCAGTTCTGCGGTAGTGCCCTGTACAAGTCTGCCCCGTCGCGGGAGCGCCTGGCGAAGGTGGCGGGGATCCTGGACTCGGCCGAGCTGGACCTGCTGGCCACGAACGACGTGTTCTGGGACGAGGTCCGTGACATCGAGCTGGAGGGTGTGGAGCCGGTGTTCGATGCGACGGTCGCCGGGGCGCACAACTTCGTGGCCAACGGCGTCGCGGTGCACAACAGCATCGAGCAGGATGCCGACATGGTGATCCTGCTGCACCGTGAGGAGGCCTACGAGAAGGAATCACCCCGAGCGGGTGAGGCGGACTTCATTGTTGCCAAGCACCGAAACGGTCCGACCGACACCATCACCGTGGCCTTCCAGGGTCACTTCAGCCGGTTCAAGGACATGGCCCAGGGCTTCTGAGCCCCACAGCAAGAGGCCTCGCCCCCCATCAACGGGGGCGAGGCCTCTTGTGTCCCGGCGCGCCGGTCAGCAGACGTTCTCCTCCATCCCGCGCCAGCTGGCGATCTTCCAGTCCTCGCCCTGGTTCCGGACGGCGAAGATGTGCGCCACCAGGCCCTTGCCCTGCGTCAGCGGGTTCTCCGGGTCCTCACCCTGCGAGCCGTCCGGCAGCTCGCGGTGGTAGTCCCCGGTCCAACAGACGTCGATGGCGGCGTGGTCCTGCCGCTCGGGCATCTCGTAGTCACGGAGCAGCACGCCCCGGAGCAGCTGGGCCGAGCCGGTGCCGACCAGTTCGCCCTGGGGTCCCGCCGGCTTCGCAGCGCCCTTGTTGAAGGCCTCGGCGATCTCGTCGGTCAGCAGCGCAGCGTCCTCGGGCGAGAGGGTGGTGGCTCCCGGAGCCATGTTCGAATCGACCAGTGCGTCAAAGGTCTTCGCGATTTTCTCGTACTCGGCGGCGGTGTCCGGGTTCTGCTTCAGACCCGGTTCCTCCCATGCGTCCTGGCCGGGTAGGGGGCAGGTCTCCGGGAGGCGGTGGTCGTTGATGTCCGTGACCTTCCACCGGCCGTCGATGCGCTGTGCTGACACGGTCTCGACCATCGAGTGATCCTCCACCGGACCGTCGTTGTCCGGGTGGTGGTAGGTCATCCCCTGGCGGGTGCAGACGTCGAACTGGACGAAGCCCTCGCTGCGGTAGGCGCCCTCCAGGATCACCGCGTCCTCGCCTCCCTCGAGGTAGTCAGCGCCCCGCGAGGAGAGACGCTCGTTCTTCTCCTCGATGACGTCCTCGGTCGCCACCTGGGTCGCCGTCCGCGGCAGCTTCCTGACCTCCTTGCCCAGCGTCATCTCCTCCAGGGTGTTGTAGGCCTTGAGTCCGGCAGCGAAGTCGGCCTCTGCTGCGGGGCCCTCCACCTCCTGGGTGGCCGGCCGCTGCACCCAGTCGCTCCCGGTGTGCTCATCGCCCGAACCCTCCTGGGGGTCGGCCTCGGCCTCCGATGCGGAAGCGTCGCCCTCCGTGGACGAGTCGCCCTCCGTGGGATCCCCAGCAGGCGAGGTCTCGCCCGAGGTGGAGTCCCCCGTCGGGCTCTCCGAAGACGCTGAGTCCGCCGTCGAGGCCGAGTCCGCGGGCTGAGTCGCGGAGGTCGAGTCCGACGCCGACTCCGCCGAGCCCGACGTCGAACCCGTCTCTGCGCTGGTCACGCTCGACTCCTGCTCTCCGGCAGCCTGTTCCGCGGTGTCCCCGGGGGAGCAGGCGGCCAGCGAACTGGCAGCGAGCACCACCGCGGCCGAGCGCAGCAGCGCAGTGCGGGCGCGAGGGCGGGGCGTGAGGGGCTGGCGGGTCATGGTTGCTCCAAGGTCTCCGCGGCCGGCAGCGTGCGGGCCGCAGTCGGTGACGGGTGCGTCGCCGACACTAGGAGCGGAGCCGGAACCCGTGCGTGCGGTTGTCCACAGGCTGCCCGCCGGGCCCGTCAGGGGGGCAGCCCGTCGCCCCTCAGCCCGCTCGCTCGGCCAGCGCCGCCGCCTCCGCCGGCTCCAGCACGGCCGCTGGGTGCGGCCCCGCAGCGGCCAACCGTTCCCGCATCCCCGCCACGCCTGACCCCACCGCCAGCACCGCGTTGCCCAGCGCCAGCCGGTCCAGCATTCCCGCGTCAGCCAGGACCCAGCAGCCGTCGAGCCCCACCGCGTCGGCTGCCTCGCCGAGCGCCTCGATCTGCCCCGCCAGGAAGGCCAGCCCGTCGTCGTCGCCCACGTTGACCAGCAGCACGCCGCGCTCGGTGAGCAGGTCCAACAGCTCCAGGTGGAAGTCCGGCCCGGCCAGGTGCTCGGTGCCGGGGGTGTCGCTCGGCACGTCCAGCACCACCACGTCGAAGCGCTCGTCGGCCAGGTCCGCCACGGCCTCGCGCGCGTCGGCCACCACCGAGCGCAGGTCGGTCCCCTCGGCCAGCGGCAGGGCGGAGGTCACGAAGCCCACCAGCTCCGCATCGATGTCCACCACCACCTGGGGCGAGCCCGGCCGCGTCGCCTGCACGTACCGCGGCAGCGTCAGCGCGCCGGCGCCCAGGTGCAGGACCGCCAGCGGGGCACCCGGAGGAGTCACCGCATCGATGACGTGGGCGATCCTCCGCAGGTACTCGTACCGGATCTCGGTGGGGTCGGTCGGGTCGACGTGGGACTGCACGTCGTCCCCGATGTAGAGCTCGTACCCGCCGCCGAGGGGGTCGGTCTCGATGCGGGCGAGCTCACCGCTGGTGCCCAGCCGGATGCGTCGGTGTGCGGGGGAGCTGGTGGCGCCCGGTGGGTCCGGGGAGTGGGGCGGGGTGGGTTCAGGCACGGCGCCAGTGTGCCCCAGTCACATATCAGAGTTCGCTGATATCATCGAGACATGAACTCCTTCGCGCTCCTTGCCGACCCGGTCCGCCGGCGCATCATCGAGGTCGTCAGCGAGGAACCCCGTGCGGCCGGCGAGATCGGCCACGTGGTGACCGGCGAGTTCGGCATCAGCCAGCCGGCCGTCTCCAACCACCTGCGCGTCCTGCGGGACGCCCGGGTCGTGCAGGTGGAGCCGCAGGGCTCGCGCCGCATCTACGCGCTGACCCCCGGTGCCCTCGATGACGTGGCTGCCTGGGTGGAGCGCTACTCGCGCCTGTGGCCGCAGCGCCTCGACGCACTCGACACGGAACTGGCCCGCGGCCGCCGGGCCGCGGCTTCGCAGGAGGAAGCGTCATGACCACCCAGCTCACCCGGGCCCTCATCGGGTCACCCGACCGGCCGGAGCTCACCTTCCGGCGCACCTACCCCGTCACGTCGGCCGAGCTGCGGGAAGCGTGCACCGACCCGGGCCGCCTGGCCCGGTGGTTCGGCAAGGTCGAGGGCAACCCCGCCGCCGTCGGGGACCGCTTCACCGTCCAGCTCAGCGAGGAGCTCGACGACCGGGCCGTCGGCCGGGTGGAG
Source organism: Kytococcus sedentarius (assembly GCF_041937525.1). GTDB lineage: Bacteria > Actinomycetota > Actinomycetes > Actinomycetales > Dermatophilaceae > Kytococcus > Kytococcus sedentarius_A. The sequence goes on along the minus strand of NZ_CP169391.1, from coordinate 1,799,930 downwards.
GCGTGCCTGCCCGACGGATTCGAGGTCTCCTGGAGCTGGCAGCAGGAGCGCGTCAGCCGCATCGTCGTGCGGATCTCTCCCGTATCCGAGGGGGCGGAGCTCACCGTGCGCCACGCCTTGGCCGAGCCCGAGCACGCCGGCGGCTACGGCGGCGGCTGGGAGTCGATGTTCGCGGTGCTCGATGCGTCCCTGGCGGGGGTGGCGGAGCCGCAGGTCGACCCCGCCGCCGAGGAGGCCGCCGTGGCCACCTGGGGCACGTTGGGTGCCCACCCGCTCGCGCTGGAGCACTCGTTCGACGCGCCCCTCGATGCGGTGTGGGCCGCCTTCGCCTCTGCCGGCGGACTGCGCAGGTGGTGGTGGTCGCACTGGCCGGACGTCAGCATCGAGGCCGACGTGTGCCCGGGTGGGCACTACCGCATCGAGGCGCCCGAGGCGGGCGTCGTCCTGAGCGGGACCTACCTCGTCGTCGACGAGGGGGAGCGGCTGGCGATGACCTGGGAGTGGGCCGATGCGGACGGGCACAGCCGGGATGAGGCGGTGGACCTACGCTTTGCGCGCCGGGGCGAGGGGACCATGGTGGCGGTGTGGCACACCGGGCCGTGGGGGGACGACCAGCCAGCCGAGGGCTACCGGCAGGGGTGGGAGTCGACCCTCAGCCAGCTGGATGCCGTGGTGTGAGCCGGTGGGGCTGGATGCCTCAGGCCTTGGTGACGCGCAGGGTGACGTTGGCGCACTGCTTGCCGTAGCGGGTCAGGGCGGCCTGCTCGCGGGCGTCCACCGAGAGGTTCCAGCGGATCTTCACCGCCACCCAGTCGTTGATGTACTTGCAGCGGTTGACCTTTGGCATCCACGCCTCGGGGCCGTAGGCGCGCTTGGCCTGGTTCACCGCACGGGACTGGGCGTTGAGGCTGCGGGGGTCCCCGAGGTCGTTGTAGAAGCGCACCCGCTTGGCCTTGGACCAGTGGCGGGCGCCGGATCCCCAGGCCTCGGCAACGGGCACCAGGTGGTCCACCTCGAGCTGCAGGGCATTGGTCTGGGTGCGGTTGTCAAGGGTGGTCACCCAGCGGCCGCGGAGCACCTTGCAGCGGCGCTTGGAGGTGTAGGTGACGGCCCGCTTGGACTCGGCGATCAGCACCTCCGCGCGGGTGTTCTGGCAGTCGCGGTTGGTGTCGGTCCAGTGACCGAACTGGCGGTCGCGCGAGTAGCCGGCGTTGTTCTCCTTGGCCACGCGCAGGCTCTTGATGGCCGTGCGCAGCGGGGCGCGGTAGGTGCGGCCGGAGGTCTGGAGAGAGGCCGACGGTGCAGCGGCGATCTCGGTGGTGGCCGTGGTGGCGCCGAAGGCCATGGCTGCCGTGGGTGCGGTGGCGGGCTCGGTGCTCGTGGCGCTCACGGCGGCCTGGGGCGTCGGTGCGGCGGCCGGCTCTGTCGTGGCGTGGGCCGGCGTGAGGGTCGCGGCGACCACGGCCAGGCCGGTCAGGGTGCGCGTGGTGAGCTGTGCGCGACGGGAGGTGGGGGAGAACAGGGCCATGGGGGCTCCAGGTGCGAAGGGCGATACCCGGATGGATCGCGTCGCTGGATCCTAGCGCCTGATTGACCCGTCACACACTCAGTGGGAACCCCTCCGGGTGGGGGTGCTCCGCGGGCCATGGGCGACGCCCGAGGGCGGCCAGGACGGCGGCCTCGTCCGGCATCGATGCGGGGAGCTCACCACCGATGGCCTCGACCGTCCGGCGGGCGTAGTTCGCACCGACCGGGGCGGCCGGAAGGGCGCGGGGTTGGGTGCCGGCGGTGCCGGCCGGATCGCTGGCCTGTGCGGACAGGTCCAGGTCCCACTGGTGGATCGCCAGCTCCACCACCCACGACCCGACGAAGTCGCCGGCGGGCAGGACGTGCCCCTGGAAGGGGACTGGCTGGTCGGCCTGGCTGGCCACAGCAGTGATGGCGCGGGCGGTCGCCTCCCGCAGCCGCTCGACCGTGCCAGAGGGGCGGGCACTCGCCGACGCCGTGCGGCGGAGCCACATGATGCCGGGGACGGGGTCGTCCGCCTCCGAGCCGGAGGCGCCATCGGCATCGTCCGTGGCGTCCCCCTCGCCAGAGGCGCCCTGAACGGGTGACACGAAATCCCCCCAGTAGCTGGCGGCGTCGCGGTCAGGGGTGTCGGTGGTGGTGCACCCGGCAGCGGCCGCCATCTCGTCCAGACCCACACGGACGTGCTCCACCAGCTCCAGCCGAGCCCACCCGCGACAGAGGGAGGGGTCCAGGAGGTCGAGCTCCGACAGGGCGCTCACCGCATCGAGGAACTGCTCGGCCTGCTGCGCGAACAGGGAGCGGGCCTCGGCCAGGGGGAAGCTCAGGGGGTCCACCGCATCGAGGCTACGGCCGGAGTGGCCCTGGCGCAGGCTGTGGCTCAGGTGCGGAGGGGCGGTGGCTGCCCCTCAGGCACGCAGGATCTTCTCCATCGGGCGACCCTTGGCGATCTCGTCGACCAGCTTGTCCAGGTAGCGGATCTTCTGCATCAACGGGTCCTCCACCTCCTGCACCTTCACGCCGCAGACGGATCCGGTGATCAACGACGCGTTGGGGTTGAGCGTCGCCGCCGCAAAGAAGTCCTCGAAGGTCGTCCGGTCCTCCAGGTGCTTGTGCAGGGTCTTCTCGTCGAAACCCGTGAGCCACTCGATGACCTCGTGCAGCTCCTCGACCGTGCGGCCCTTCTTCTCGACCTTCGTCACGTAGTGCGGGTACACCTCGGCGACGGGCATGGTGAAGATCCTGTGCATGGGATGACGGTACTCGGGGTGCTGCGCTCAGAAGTCCCGGTAGTCCAGGGGTTCGCTGGTGTACTCCTTGCCGGCCAGGCTGGTCCAGGTCAGGGTGCCACCGGCATCGCCCGAGACCTCCCACTGACGTTTCGTCTTGCGAGTGTGACCGCGGCGGGAGAGCGACTGCAGGTTGTCCTCGGTGGTGGTGCCACCGTCCTCGAAGGGCTCGATGTGGTCGAGCTCGCACCGCTCCGCCTCGGTGGCACCGAAGCTGCCCGAACCGGGGTCCCTGGCCACACCGTCGCGAGCCCTGACGAAGCGGGCGACGCTCGCAGTGGGCCGGTAGGTGAACGGCGAGACGCTGAGGGCATGACCGGACATCGGGTCGGCCACCAGTCGTTGCCACACCGATCCCTCACGCACCGCGATCTGCCGTACGTGGTCCGGGTCCAGGTATCCGAAGCCGGGCATCCATCCCAGGGGACTGCCCCGGGGTTCATCGGGCGGGTCGCTCGTCCCCGGTGGGAGGTCGCGAGCGCCCTCCATCAACACGTCCAGCCCGACGACCACCGTGCAGTGAGCCGGCGGCAGGACGGGGTCTCCCACGGTGGGGTAGGGGAGGTAGTCATCGGACACCGTGCCGCAGCCCGTGCGCACAGGCGCTGTCCCTGTAGTCGACGGGCAGGCCGTGGCCTCGGGGGCCTGGCTCACCCGCGACGTTCCAGGCAGCTGGCCCACCAGCAGCAGGTCCAGGTGCAGGTCGCTGCGCAGCTGGCTCAGCGTCCGGCGGTCACCAGCCGCCTTCGCCCGCCGTGCCGCGGCATCCAACCGGCTGTATGCAGCGGCCACCCGTGTCGCCTCGCCGACGACCGTCAGCGACCCGGTTCCGTCCTCGCCCGGCGACGCCCACGAGCCCCGGCCCGCCAGCGCCTCCTCGGCCCCCTTGCGGCGCGCCTCCCGGTCCCTCGCCTCGACCTGCTTCACGCGCTTGGTCAGCATGCGCCGGAAGTCGCTCGCCGACCGCGGGGTGCCATCCCGCATCGGGCGGAACACCGAGTCACCCACCGCCAGCGCGTCGTCCTCCGTGAGGTGTTCGGTCGCCTCGTTCCAGTCGATCACCCGCCGCAGCTCCACCTCGCCCGCCGCCAGCGCCTCACGCCCTCGCCCGCGCCGCGCGGGGGTCGCCCCGGCCAGTCGGACGAGCCCGTAGGTGTACATCCGCGACATGCCCGATGCGGTGGCGAGCTCGTCCACCGTCGCCGAGTCCGTGTCGGCCATCCGGCACCGCGAGATGGGGCCCGATGCGGGACCATCGCCATCATCGAACAGCTGGCCGTCGATCTCGGACCGCAGGGCCACCACCGCATCGAGCAGCCGCACCTCCGCGGCGCGGATGTCGGTCACCGCATCCAGGCAGCGGTCCAGCAGGCGCTCACAGCGCTGGCGAGGGCCGGGTCCCAGCGGCCCCGTCGCCACCCGTCCGGAAGCCCCGCCCGGCGTCTCGGTGCTGTCGAGTCGCATCCCCACCCCCTTGATGCTGCAGAACCAGTGTTTCCCATGGTGCGAACTGATGTATGAAGACTAGAGGAGGCCACCGACAACCTCGTCTCGTTGTCCACAGGCGGCGCGCTCACCCGCATCAGGATGCGGAATTCGGGCACCACGACAAAGGCCGCCACCACGCCGGTTCCCCGGTCGCGGTGGCGGCCCACCCTCATCGGCTCGATGGGGTCACGGGATGCGGTGCGTCCACTCCTCGGTGCTGAACTTGCCGTCCACCAGCTCCTGCGCGGCAGCCAGCTCCTCGGCGGAGTACTCGCGGCGCGTGGTGGCGTAGCGGCTCTCGAAGTGACGCATGAAGCCGTCGATGATCTCCTCGCGCGGCAGACCACTCTGGGTGCGCATGGGGTCCACCCGCTTGTTGGCCGACTTCGTCCCCTTGTCGGACATCTTCTCCTTGCCGATGCGGAGCACCTCCAGCATCTTGTCGGCGTCGATGTCGTACGCCATCGTCACGTGGTGCAGCACCACGCCGCCGGCCAGGCGACGCTGCGCGGCGCCGGCGATCTTGCCCTGCTCGGACGCGATGTCGTTGAGCGGCACGTACCGCGCCTTGATGCCGATCTCGGCCAGGGCGCCCATCACCCAGTCGTCGAGGAAGGCATAGGCGCGCTCGAAGCTGAGGCCCTCCACCAGCGACTCCGGCACCACCAGCGAGTAGGTGATGCAGTTGCCGGGCTCCATGAACATGGCCCCACCACCGGTGATGCGGCGGACCACGTCGATGTCGTGCTTGGCGCGCCCCTCCTCATCGATCTCGTTCTTGTACGACTGGAAACTGCCGATGACCACCAGCGGGCTGTCCCACTCCCAGAAACGGAGGCTCGGGCCCGCCTCGCCACGGGCCACCTTGCGGGCGAGCACCTCATCGAGCGCCACGTGCATGCGCGGGTCCATGCTCACCGGGCCGATGAGGTCGAAGTGGTGGTCCTCCCAGCTGGAGGCCTTGCCCAGGGCACGGCGCACGGCGATGCCCACGGCCTCGGGGGAGAAGCCGATCATCGAGACGTCGTCGCTCAGCCGCTGGCGGATGGCGGTGGCGATGTCGTCCACCGAGCTGTCCACCGGCAGGCCCAGGAGGGCGCCGTTGATGTCCTCCAGCGCCTCGTCGGGCTCGAGGAAGAAGTCGCCGGAGACGAACGCCTCGCTGATGCGGCCCTCCGCCTCGCCGCCCTGGGTCTCGATCTCGACGGCGACCAGCTTGCCGCCCGGAACCTTGTATTCACCACGCATGGGGAGAGCCTATGTGCCGAGCCGGGAGGGGGTTCACCGTGTAGCGCGGTGCGGACGTCCGGCATCGGTAGGCTCCGACGGTGTCGTCACAGCCGCCGTGATCGACGTGGGCAGAGGAGAGGTTTCTCGTGGCATCAACGGGCGTTCTGGGGCAGGTCTCGCACCACGAGATGCGCGTGGAATGTGCCGCCCGGCTGGTGGTGGACGGCAACTACGTCTCGGCGATGCCGGTCTGCCAGGGGGATGACCGCGGCGCCGATGGGGAGGGGCCAGAGCGGGTCCGGCTTGTGGGTCTGGATGCTCGTGGCTCTGTTCCTCGGTTCGCGACGGTGCGGGGCCCGTGGCGTCCGCGCGTCATCGAGGTCGATTCGTGGGAACCCGCCGACTTCGAGGACGTCCAGTGGCGTCCGGCCTCATTCCCGCGCCGGGATGGTGTCGAGACCGAAATCCCGCTCGAGGAGGTGGCCACCGTGCTCAACGACCATGAACGCACCTGGGACCTCCTGGCAACCATTCACGGGCCGGGCCCCAGCGGCTCCCTCGCTCTCCACGTGCTGCGCACTGGGCCGATTCCGGAGATGGATGCGTGGCTGGCCACCCTCCCCGAGGGCCACGTGTTGGTGCAGGACTGGATCCGGCCGCTGAGTCACTGACGGCCCCCCCGTCATCAGGCCGCCAGCGCCTCATCGATGGGGTCAGTCAGCTCACCCGGCTCGGTGCGGGGGCCGATGCGGGTCACCGTCCGCCCATCGCGCCCCACCAGGAACTTGCCGAAGTTCCACGCAATGTCCGAGGTGTCGCCCGAGGCCTCCTTCAGCCACGCGAACAGCGGGTGCTGCCCCTCGCCGTTCACCTCGACCTTGCTGAACATCGGGAAGCTCACCCCGTAGTTCTTCTGGCAGAACGACGCCACCTCGGCATCGCTCCCCGGCTCCTGCGCCCCGAACTGGTTGCACGGGAAGCCCAGCACCACCAGCCCCTGGTCGCCGTACTGCTGGTGCAGCTCCTCCAGCCCCTCGTACTGGGGCGTCAGGCCGCACTCGCTGGCCGTGTTGACCACCAGCACCACCTGGCCCTCGTACTGGGACAGGTCCTGCTCGCGGCCGTCGATCGTGGTGGCAGTGAAGTCTCCGAGGGTGCTCATGTCCCCAGTGAGCCCCGATGCGGTCACGCCGGTCGCGTCGTGGCCGCCCCGGGTCGCGCCCGCCGTTGCGCATTGGTCAGCACCACACCGGCAATCACCAGCGCACCACCCAGCACCTCCGGCAGGCTCACCACACCCCCGGTGAACAGCGTGAACGCTGCCACGTACACGGTCACCAGGTTCATGAACACCCCCGCACTGCTGGCCGGAATGACCTCCAGAGCCCGGTTCCACAGCAGGTAGGCCAGCACCGAGGGGAAGACGGCAATGAACAGCAGCGCCCACAGCGCCCCGGAGGTGGGCGGCATGGTCGGACCACCCGCGGCCAGGGTCACCGGCGCCATCAGCACCACGGCCACCACGGCCTGCAGGGCGGTGGAGCTGACCGGCGGCAGCTTGGGCGCAATCCGCCCGGCGATGGTGTACGCCGTCCACACGCACACCGCGCCCACCATGAACAGCTCCCCGGTGCCCACCCCGGTCTGCAGCACGGCAGGAAGGTCGCCATCGCTGATGACGATGAGCACCCCCACCAGCGCCACCGCCACCCCCAGCACCTTGCGCCCGGTGAGGCGATCACCCAGCACGAGCACCGCCATCAGCGCGATGAGGGCCGGGTTGAACGCATTGATGAGCGAGGCGTTGAACGGCGGGGTGTGCTCCAGCGCCACGTACAGCAGCCACGTGTAGGCGAGCATGCCCAGCAGGCTGAGCCCCACGATCCACGGCCAGGCGCGCAGCAGGGCACGCCAGTCCGGCCGCTCCAGCCAGTGGGCCAGGGCCAGCAGCGGCACCACGGCGATCACCCAGCGCAGCCACACCAGGCTGATCGGGTCGATCGTCTCCACCGCGGCCGCCCCGACCACGTAGTTGCCCGCCCAGAACAGCGTCGCCCCCATCAGCGAGAGCACCGCAATCGGCAGCGCGCGCCCGGAGCTCCTTGGGGGAGTGGCCGATGCGGGAGCGGTCGCCTGGGTGGTCATCGACCCATGGTCGCCCACCGTCCTTTCCGAGACGTGGCGGGGTGGGGCAGCCCGCGCGGCGCACCCGGGTGGGGCCGGCCCTTGACAACGTACAACCACATGGTTGTACGTTGGTTCCATGGACACCACGGAGGAGGACCGGGCAGACGCCCTGTTCCACGCGCTCGCCGACCGAACCCGTCGCGACATCCTGCGGCGCGTGCTGGCCGGTGAGCACTCCGTGACCGAGCTCGCCGAGCACTACGACATGAGCTTCGCCGCCGTGCAGAAGCACGTGGCCGTGCTCGAGCGTGCGGGCGGGTGACAGCCGCGCCGGGACCACGGACCAGCAGAGGAGCTGACCATGCCCGTCATCGACACCCACACCGACCCCGAGAACTGCTCGCTCACCATCACGGCGGAGTTCGCCGCCCCCGTGGAGCGACTCTGGCAGGTCTACGCCGACCCGCGCCAGCTCGAGAAGATCTGGGGCCCGCCGGAGTTCCCCGCCACCGTCGTGGACCACGACCTCACCCCCGGCGGCCGGGTCACGTACTACATGGCCGGCCCCGACGGCGAGAGGTACCACGGCTTCTGGGACGTCAAGGAGGTCCAGGAGAACCAGCGCATCCGCATCGACGAGGGGTTCGCCAACCCCGACTTCACCCCGGCCGAGGGGATGCCGGTCGCCGACCAGGAGTTCACCTTCAGCCCGGCGGAAGGAGGCAGCCGACTGGTGGCCGTGGCCACCTACGGCAGCGCCGAGGAGCTCCAGCAGGTGGTCGACATGGGCGCTGTCGAGGGCGCCACGGGTGCGATGAACCAGATCGACGCCCTGGTGGCCTGAGCCAGTCCCGGCCCGGAGCGCACGAGCCCGGCACCCACTGTCACCGGTGGGCGCCGGGCTCGTGTTCGGCGTGGGCCAGCGGCTCGAACTGGATCGTGGAGTGCGTGATCTCGAAGTCCTCGCGCAGGCACCGCTGCACGTCGTCGAGCAGGTCGCGCAGGTGACCGTCGAGGAAGCACTCGTCGTCAGCAACCACGTGCGCCGTCATGACCGGCACCCCGCTGGCCACCTGGGTGGCGTGCAGGTCGTGCACCGCGTGGACGCGCGGGAGGGCCTCGATGTGGGCGCGCACCTCATCGAGGTCGAGTCCGGTGGGCGTCGACTCCAGCAGGACGTGCACGGTCTGGCGCAGCAGCACGATGGTGCGCGGCACGATGAGGGCGACGATCACCAGCGACGCCACGACGTCCGCCCGCTGCCAGCCGGTGGTGGCCACCGTGAACGCGGCCACGAGCACCGCCACCGACCCGAGCGCGTCGTTGGCCACCTCGAGGAAGGCCGCCCGCAGGTTGAGGTTCGCCCCCCGCGCCCCGGCCAGCACCAGCAGCCCCACCATGTTGCCGGCCAGGCCGATGACGCCGAACACGATCATGGGAGTGGTCGCCACCTCGGGCGGTGCGGCCAGTCGCTGCACGCTCTCCACGAGCAGCAGCACCCCCACCAGCAGGAGCAGCAGGGCCTGTGCGGCGGCGCCCAGCACCTCGGCCCGCAGGTAGCCCCAGGTGCGGCGGGGCGTTGCCGGACGCCGGGCCAGCGTGGCCGCCACGAGCGCCATGGTCAGCCCCGCCACGTCCGTGAGCATGTGCCCCGCATCGGCCCACAGGGCGAGGCTGCCGGAGACGACGGCACCGACGACCTCGACCACCAGCACGGTCACGGTGATACCCAGCACCAGCGCGAGCCGGCCGCGGTGGTCGGCGATGTCGGCCGGCAGGTGGTCGTGGTCGTGGCTCACACCGCGAGGGTAGTGACTGGGCGTGTGCCGTCGGTCCCGGGCGGGGCGGCCTCGCGACACATTGCATGCTGCAGGTCAAGGCAGGGCAAAGCAGGGCCCAAGATAACGATTGCGTATGGACACCCGGCTGGGCCCTTGTGCCGGTCGGAGGCTCGTGATGCCTTCTGGGGACCTGCCCACGCACGGGTGGGCACTCCCCCTGAAAGGCACACACCCCATGCACTCGAAGTGGATGACCACCGCCCTCGGTCTCAGCCTGGCCATGGGCATGACGAGCACGGCCGTGACGGCTGCGCCCCTCGACACCACTGCCCCCGCGCCGACCGCCGCGACGGCCGAGGCCGGCCTCACCGAGGAGCGCAAGCAGGAGATCCTGGAGCGCCTGCAGCAGCTGGTGCCGGCCGAGACGCCCCGGGCCGACGCCCTGGCCAAGCGTCTCCACGTGGACACCGAGGGCCGCGACGCCACCCTGCAGCGCGCCATCGACGGCTCGCAGTACGAGTGCGGGCCCACGGACTTCCACGGCTGGATCGACGAGCAGCTGGCCGACTGGGACATGTTCGACCTGCTGATCCTGCAGCTGACCGGCGCCTTGGACTGGCCCATGTACGAGGCCCTCCTCTTCCAGCCCGACGGCGAGCAGTACTTCGGCGCCGAGGGCGAGCGCACCCACGAGATGAACAAGACCTTCCGCACGCTGAAGAAGTTCTGGGACACGCAGGGTGAGGACATCCAGCTGGGTGCCATGCACGGCGACGTGATCATGGACGACGCCCGCATGGTGCCCTTCCTGACCGCCATGTACGGCGTCACCGAGGCCGAGGCCCAGGAGATGGCCGACCTGGTGCAGGAGTTCCTGGCCGACCCCAAGTTCGAGGGTGGCAACCACCCGATCTTCACCCTGAACGCCTTCGCCTACTCGGACGCTCCCTCCCCGGAGGACCAGCAGCTGGGCCTGGACGACAAGATCATCATGGGTGACGGCATCATCGAGGCCATGGAGGGCATCGGCCTGGGTGACGTGGGCCCCCGCGGCATCCTGGCCCACGAGTACGGCCACCACGTGCAGTACGAGCTGGGCCTCTTCGACGACCACGCTCGCGACGCCGAGGCCACGCGGGAGACCGAGCTCGAGGCCGACGCCCTGGCCGGCTACTACCTGAGCCACCCCCGCGGCGAGCGCCTGCGCCAGCAGCGGGTGGTGGACTTCATCGAGTCCTTCGGCGAGGTGGGCGACTGCAGCTTCGAGAACGACGGCCACCACGGCACGCCCAACCAGCGCGAGGCCTCCGCCCGCTGGGCGGACGAGCTGGCGAACGCCAAGGGCAAGAAGGGGCACATCCACCCCGCCCAGTTCGTGAGTGACGCCTTCCGTGCGGTGCTGCCGGAGATCCTGGCGCCGGACGCCTGATCCGAGCCTGACCGCGCCTGATCCGCAGCTGGCCCCAGCCGGTCGGTACGCGGTCCCTGACGGGGATTCCCACTGGTTCACAGCGGGGATCCCCGTCATGCTGGGGTCATGACCTGCTTCGTCTCCCACACCTCCATCGACTGCCGCAACGCCTACGAGCTCTCGGAGTTCTGGCGTGAGCTCCTCGGCTACGAGATGGACCCCGACGACCCGAACGAGCCCGGCCACGAGGAGTGCGCCATCCACGACCCGGCCACCGGCCACGTGGTGCTCTTCCTGGAGGTCCCCGAGGCCAAGTCGGTGAAGAACCGCATCCACTTCGACCTGCGCCCGCGTGACGGGGTCACCCGAGACGCCGAGGTCGAGCGGGTCCTGTCCCTGGGCGCCACCCAGGTGGACGACTGCCGCGGCATCCACGGCACGGGCACCGGGTGGGTCGTGCTGGCCGACCCGGAGGGCAACGAGTTCTGCATCCTCCGCTCGCCCGAGGAGGTCGAGGCCTCCGAGCAGGCCGATGCGGGGCAGGGCGCCTGATGCGGGTGCTCGTCACCGGCGCCGCCGGGAACGTCGGGCGCGTGGTGGTCCGCGGGCTGCTGGACCTGGGCCACGAGGTGGTCGGGGTGGACCGCTCGGCGGCACCGGACGACCTCTCCGGGGTGCCCTGGCACGCCATCGACTGTGCCGACCCTCGGGCCGTGGACGCCGTGTTCGCCGCCGAGCGCCTCGATGCGGTGGTGCACCTGGCAGCCCACCCGGTGGAGGCCGACCTGCCCACCATCCTCACCTCGCACCTGCACACCGCGGCGGCCGTGCTGGAGGCGATGGTGGCGCACGACGTGCGGCGCGTCGTGTTCGCCTCCTCCAACCACGCCGTGGGCCGCACGCCCCGGGTGGACCTGCTGCCCACCGACACCCCACCGCGCCCGGACACCTTCTACGGCGTCGGCAAGGTGGCGGTCGAGGCACTGCTGCAGCTGTACGTCGACCGTTTCGGCATCGATGCGGTGGCCTGCCGCATCGGCAGCATGCTCCCCGAGCCCACCAGCGTCCGTGCCCTGTCCACCTGGCTCTCCCCGGCCGATGCGGTGCGCATGGTGCACGCTGCGCTCACCACCCCCTCGCCGGGCTTCGCGGTGCTCTACGGCGCCAGCAACAACACGCGCGGCTGGTGGGACCTGGAGCCCGGGCGGGCGCTGGGCTACCACCCGCAGGACGATGCGGAGGCGTACGCCGACCGCATCGAGTCACGGCCACAGGACGAGGCGGAGGGGAGCCACGTGGGCGGTCCCTTCGCGATGGACGAGAGCATCCAGCCGGCGTTCGGGGACGCGCCCGGCGACTGAGGGGCGCGGCCGCGCTGGCCGGGTGGCCCGCGCCCGCGCTGCGCCTCAGGCCTGCGGCATCGTGAGGTCGAGCACCTCGGCGCCGGGCAGCGCCGCCAGTTCAGCCCCGGGCACGAGCAGTTTGGCGCCGCGCACCCCACCGCCGATCACCACGAGCTCCGCCTCGGCCACGGCGCGGTCCACGAGCACCGGCCAGTCCGCCGGCAGGCCGATGGGGGTGATCCCACCGGAGGTCATGCCGGTGGCCTCCTCGGTGGCGGGCTGGTCGGCGAAGGAGATCTTGCGCACGCCCAGGTGCTTGCGGACGGTCTTGTTCACGTCCGCGCGGTCGGTGGCCAGCACCAGCACTGCGGCGCGGGTGGTCTGCTCGCCGCGGCGACCCTCCACCACCACGCAGTTGGCCGAGGCCTCCGGCAGCACGTCGTAGGTCTCGCAGAAGGCCGCGGTGTCGGCGAGCTCGGGGTCGATCTCGGACACCTGCGCCGTGGGGAGGGCACCGGCCCGGGCGGCCTCCGCCACCGGCGGCGCCACGAGGTCGAGCCGCTCGGTCAGCGGCGTCCAGTCGAGCGTTCCCTGTGCAGTGGCCATGGGCGTCACCGTATGCAGGGCGGCCGCGGTGGTCGCGGAGCGGGGGTGGGCGCCGCGGTCCGGGGACCGGCGCACGGCCCCTGTGGACACCGCTGGCGTTCCACGCTTGGCTGGGTGTGCCTCACCGGGAGCACCCCGGGCGCGGCCCACCAGGAGGACGCATGATCACCGGACGGTACGAGCAGGTAGAGGGGACGGACCACCTGGTGCTGCGACGCGGCATCGAGGCGCCCCTGGAGGAGGTGTGGGCGGCGTTCACCGAGTCCGACCGGCTGGGACGGTGGTTCGCCACCTGGTCGGGGGACCCCGCATCGGGCCAGGTGGACGTGCGCTGGTCGTACGAGGAGGCCATGCCCACCGAGCCCTACGTCATCGAGGCCTGCGAGCCGCCCCGGCACCTGCGGGTGCGGAACGTGCACGACGACCCGGCCCAGGTGTGGACCATCGACGTGGAGCTCACCGAGGCCGAGCCGGGCACCGCGCTGACCTTCAGTCAGCCGTTGAACAGCCGCGAGATGGTGCGCGAGGTGGGCCCGGGCTGGGAGTACTACCTGGACCGGCTGCAGCAGTCGCTGGAGACGGGGGAGGCGTCCACCATCGAGTGGGAGGGGTACATGGACCTCGCCCCGGAGTACGCCCGGGAGTTCCAGCTCGGCTGAGCGGACCGATGGGGTGACGCCCGCGGGTGCGCGGCGCCCCATCGGTGCGCCTCAGGTGGCGGACCCTCAGCGCCCGGCGAGTCGCTGGAAGTCCCCGACCAGAGGCATGGTGCGCTCGCCCATCTCCACCTGGGTGAGCAGGATCCCGAGGGTGCCGTCGGGGTCCACGAAGAAGTCCGTGCCCAGGCCGCCGGACCAGCCGTACCGCCCGGCGTGGTCACCGGAGAGCTCCACGGCGCCGCCCCACCCCCACCCGGTGGCGTCCCAGAACCCCGGGAAGAAACTCTCGGGGGTCTTGGCGACCGCAGGGGTCTGGTCGGACACCATCTGCTCGACGAGGGCGGGGTCCACGAAGATCTCGCCGTCCACCCGGCCCCCGTTCGCCAGCATCCGAGCGAAGTGCAGGTAGTCCGCCGCAGTGGAGACCAGCTCGCCGTGGGCCGTGTCGTAGGGCGCCGGCCCCACGTGGAAGCCACCGCCGGCCGGCTCCAGCTCCACCAGCTCCTCACCCCGCCAGGTGTACGCGGCCGGCAGGCGATGGGTGTGCTCCGGAGGAACCCGCTCCCCGGTGTCCACCATGCCGAGCGGCCCGAGCACCTCGCGCTCGAGGAGCTCCTGCCGGGGCACCCCGGCCACGTGCTGCAGCAGGACACCCAGCAGCGAGAAGGAGTGGTGGTAGCGGAATCCCTCGCCCGGCTGGTGGGTCAGCGGCAGGGTCGCCAGCCGCGACAGCCATGCGTCGGCACCGGGGGAGATGGGCTCGGGGCCGGGGGCCATGCCGATCTCCTCGTAGCCTCGGGCGATGGGCGTGTCGCCCAGCTCCATGCCGTACCCGGAGCCGTTGGTCAGCAGGTGCCGCACGGTGATCGGGTGGCGGGCGGGCTCCACCTCATCGAGGCCTGCGGTGGGCGTGCGGAGCACGGTGCGCTCGGCGAGCTCGGGCAGCCAGCGCTCCACCGGGTCGTCCAGGTCGAGCCGGCCGTCCTGCACCAGGCGCAGCGTCGCCACCGTGAGGACGGGCTTGGTCATGGACATGATGCGGAAGATGGCGTCCTGCGGCATCGGTGGCCCACCGAAGGACACGGTGCCCTGCGCCTCGGCGTGCACGTCGCCGCCGCGAGCCACGAGGGTCACCGCGCCGGGGATGCTGCCCTCGTCGATGGCCCGCTGCACACGGTCGGTGAGCGCGCTCATGCGGTGCCTCGCGTGCGGTCGGCAGGGCCGGCGGTCGCGGGCTCCAGGGCCGTGTAGCCCACGCCGCAGCGGAACGCGCGGGCCTCGCGCACCCGCATCCGGGGGATGGCCGCCCCCTCGGGGAACAGGCCCCGTCCGCGCCCCTGCCACACGGGGTAGGTGAACAGGCGGACCTCGTCCACCAGCCCTGCGGCCAGCAACGCGTGGGTGAGCTGGATGCTGCCGGTCACGCACACCTCACCGTCCGGCCCGGCACGCAGCTCGCGGGCCACCTCGAGCGGGTCGCGGTCCAGCAGCGTGGTGTTCCGCCAGCCGGGCTCGGTGAGCGTGGAGGTGATCACCCGCTTGTCGCAGCGGTCCAGCTGCTCGCTGACGCCGGTGGTGTCGTCGGTCTGCTCGGGCCAGAAGCCGCGGAAGTCCTCGAACGTCCGGCGTCCCAGCAGCAGCACGTCCTGGGCCTCGCTGTGCTGGCGGTTGAGGGCGAGCATCTCCTCGTCCTGGTCGGCCGGGTCGAACCAGTCGTCGAGCATCTCGATGCGGCCATCCAGCGTGATGTTCTGCGTCACGACGATGCGCATGCGCGCCTCCGGTGGGTCGTGCGCCACGACCCGATGGGGAATGTGGGCACCGTTCACATTAGGGCTCAGCGCGGATGCTGTCGACCCCCCGGCAGGGCGGGCGACCCCTCTCCTACTCGTCCAGCAGCGCGTTGTGCTGCATGCGCAGCGCCCGCTCCAGGCCCGCCAGCACGCCGGCCACGGTGAGCCCGATGTTCACCTGCGTGGGCAGCTCGATGGGGGAGCGGAAGGTCCAGCCCGTGAGGCTCTGCCACCAGTCCGCCCGGGTGAAGGCCTGCAGCAGCTGCGGCAGCTCCAACCCCAGCGCCACCAGCAGCACCGCCAGCGACAGTGCCCCGACCACCCGGCTCGCAGTCGGGTGCCGCTCTGCGAACTGGCTGCGCCACGCCTCACCGGTGCCCGGCGCCGGCGTCATCAGCTGCTCCCCCGCATCGGTCACCAGGTGGGCGCGCTTCATGCCGTACAGGCTCATGGCCGCCTCGATGCGGGGCGTCCGCTCCCGGGCGGGACGGTCGTCGATGACGGCCGGCGTGACGCCACCGGCCGCCTCGTCGCCGGGCAGGTCGTCCAGCACGAACGCCACCTTGGTGCGCCCCATGGCCACCTGGCGACCGTCGCGGTAGAGGTGCAGCTTCTCGCCGGCGTCGAAGAAGTCCACGTCGAGCGCGTACTCGTGGCCCTGCACCGTGGTGAGGTACTGGCCGCGCCACAGCGACTGCAGCCCGGTCACCGGTGCGAGCTCCGAGCCGTCCCCCGGCTTCACCGAGCCCAGTCGCCCCATCGTGCCTCTCCTCGTCCTCCGGGAAGTGTGAGGTCACTCTGCCAGTCCCCGGCGAGCAGGAGCGCGGGTGTCCCCTCGCGGCCTGGCCGGAGTGGTCGCGAGGCGCGGCAGGGTGGGGCAGAATGGGTATGTGAAGAATCAGGTTCGCATGTTGGGGGGCCTGACCTCGGCCGCTCTGCTGGCCCCCGCCATGCTCATCGCCCCGGCCGCCGAGGCCCTCCCTCCCGTCATGATCAGTCAGATCGTCTACGACTCCTTCGGGGCCACCAAGGACGACTACTCCAACCGCAGCCTCAACGCGGAGTACGTGGTGCTCAAGAACACCACCTCGCGCACCCAGACCGTCACCGGGTGGACACTGCGCGACAAGACCGGCTTCACGTACAGGCTCCCTGCCACGACGATCCCCGCCAAGGGCTCGATCCGCATCTTCACCGGCAAGGGCACGAACACCAACGCCAAGGGCAGCACCACCCCCGGCAAGCGCTACTGGGGCAAGACCAGCTACGTCTGGAACAACACCGGCGACACCGCCACGCTCCGCAACAAGGCGGGCAAGAGCATGGACAGCTGCACCTACAGGGACAAGAGCACCAAGGACAACATCAAGTCCGTCGCCTGCTGAGCCCTCACGCCCAGCTCATCCCGCCCGGGTCAGGGCCCGTTCCACGGCGCCCTCGATCCGGGCGGGCGTCGTGGTGGGGGCGAACCGGTCGATGACCTGCCCGTCTCGCCCCACCAGGAACTTGGTGAAGTTCCACGGGATGGCACCCCCCAGCACGCCGCGACGCTGCTGCTTGAGCCACTGCCACAGGGGGTGCGCCCCGGCGCCGTTGACGTCCACACGCGCGAACACCGGGAAGCTCACGCCGTAGTTCACCGAGCAGAACTCCTGGATCTCCTCCGCGCTCCCCGGCTCCTGGCGAGCGAACTGGTTGCACGGGAAGCCGAGCACCACGAAACCCTCCTCGCGATGCCGTTGGTAGAGCTCCTCCAGCCCCTCGTACTGCGGCGTGAACCCGCACCTGCTGGCCGTGTTCACCACCAGCACCACCTGGCCGGCGTACTGGTCCAGCGGGTGGTCGGTGCCGTCGAGGGCGGTGGCGGTGAAGTCCGTCAGGGAGGTCATCTCCTCCAGTGTCCCGTGGAATGCTGGCCGCATGCCACACGACCACTTCACGGAGAGGGCCGCCACCTGGGACGACGACGCCGGCACCGTGCGTCGTTCCCGGGCCGTGGCCGATGCGGTGCGCTCCGCCGTGCCGCTCACGGGCACCGAGCACCTGCTGGAGTACGGCGCCGGCACCGGGCTGGTGTCCGCAGCCCTGCTCGACCACGTGGGCCGGGTGACACTGGTGGACCGGTCCGCCGGCATGCGGGAGGTCGCCGAGCGCAAGGTGGGTGCGGGCGTGTTCCCCCCTGACACCCGGGTGCTGGACCTGGACCTGGGTGATGCGACGGTTCCCCCGGAGCTCGCCGGCACCATCGATCTGGTGGTCTGCAGCCTGGTGCTCCACCACGTGCCCGACGTGCCCCGGGTGCTCACCGGCTTCCGGGAGCTGCTGACCCCCGGGGGGCACGTCGCCATCGTGGACCTCGACAGCGACGACGGGGAGTTCCACGCCCAGGTCCACGACTTCGACGGTCACGACGGGTTCGATCGCGAACGACTCAGCGGGTGGCTCGGTGACGCGGGGTTCACCGCGGTCGCGGTGGGCGACGCCGTCCCCATCGAGAAGCACGGGACGACCTTCACCAGCTTCCTGGCCACGGGGGTGCGCGCATGACCGAGGTGACCCTCTCGACGGACCCGGCGCGGATCGACCTCGACCGCGTCCACCACTGGCTGTCCACCGACACCTACTGGGCGCGGGGACGCTCGCGGGAGAAGGTGGAGGCCGCGTTCGCCGGCTCGATGGTGGTGGGCGCGTACGCCGCGGACGGCACCCAGGTGGGCGTCGCCCGCATCGTCACCGACCGCGCCACCTTCGCCTGGCTGTGCGACGTCTACGTGGACCCCGACCACCGCGGACAGGGGATCTCCCACCAGCTGGTGGAGGCCGTCCTGGCGCAGACCGAGCCGATGGGGCTCTCCCGCATCGTGCTGGCCACCGGCGATGCCCACGGGCTCTACGAGCGGTACGGGTTCGAGCAGCTCCCCGGCAGCGACACCTGGATGGTGCGCGGAAAGCCCTGATCCGGCCTACGGTGGAGGGGCCGGGAGACGCCCCGGCGCCACCCCATCGAGGAGGATCCATGAGCGACGTGACCGTGCGTGACAACTCCGAGGCCAGCCGCTACGAGGCCGTCCTGGACGGTGAGGTGGTGGGGCTCGCCGACTACCGGCTCGACGGCACGACCATGGAGATCACCCACACCGAGACCGATGCGGGACACCAGGGCCAGGGCATCGCCGGCGAGGTGGTGCGCACCGCCCTGGACGCCGCCCGCGAGGCCGGGCTGAAGGTCATCCCCACGTGCCCCTACGTGGAGAACTGGATCGCCGAGCACCCCGAGTACCAGGAGCTGTTGGCCGAGAAGGGCTGACCCGCACCGACCGGCCCCACCCACCGGTTCCACCGACCAGGGAGTGTCATGACCACCGTGCCCACATGGCCCAACGACCCCGCCACACCGCTGGACGACGAGGAGGCCCGCCTGCTGCACGCCTGGTGGCGCGCGGCGAACTACCTCTCGGTCGGGCAGATCTACCTGCTCGACAACCCGCTGCTGCGCGACGAGCTCACCCCCGAGCACGTGAAGCCCCGCCTCCTGGGCCACTGGGGCACCACCCCGGGGCTCACCTTCCTCTACGCCCACTTCAACCGGGCCATCCGGCAGCGCGGCCTGAACGCCAGCTACATCACCGGCCCGGGGCACGGTGGTCCGGGTCTGGTGGCGGCCACCTACCTCGAGGGCACGTGGACGGAGACCTACCCCGACGTGGGGCAGGACCTCGACGGCCTGCAGCGGCTCTGCAAGCAGTTCTCGTTCCCCGGGGGCATCCCCTCCCACGTGGCGCCGGAGGTTCCCGGGTCCATCCACGAGGGCGGCGAGCTCGGCTACTCCCTGTCGCACGCCTACGGGGCGATGCTGGACAACCCAGACCAGATCGCCTTCACCGTGGTGGGCGACGGGGAGGCCGAGACCGGCCCCCTGGCCACCTCCTGGCACGCGAACAAGTTCGCCGACCCGCAGCACGACGGGGTGGTCCTGCCGGTGCTGCACCTCAACGGGTACAAGATCGCGAACCCCACGGTGCTGGCTCGCATCCCCGAGGAGGAGCTCGTCCAGCTGATGCGGGGCTACGGGCACACTCCCCTGCTCTTCACTGCCGGTTTCGACGACGAGGACGAACTCTCCGTCCACCGCCGCTTCGCCGCTGTGCTCGACGAGGCGCTCGACCTCATCGCGGAGATCAAGGCCGATGCGGGGCCCGACTCCCCCCGCCCGGCGTGGCCGATGATCGTCTTCCGTACCCCCAAGGGGTGGACCGGTCCGCAGGAGGTCGACGGCAAGCAGACCGAGGGCCACTGGCGCTCCCACCAGGTGCCGCTCTCGAACGCCCGGGACACCCCCGAGCACCTGCAGGTGCTGGGTGACTGGCTGCGGTCCTACCGGCCCGAGGAGCTGTTCGACGAGTCCGGAGCGCTGCGCCCGGACATCGCCGCCACGGCGCCCGAGGGTGAGAAGCGCATGTCGGCCAACCCGATCACGAACGGCGGGAGCGTTCTGCGGGACCTGATGCTGCCCGACTTCCGCGACTACGCCGTCGAGGTCACCGCGCCCGGCCAGCCGGTCTCCGAGGCCACCAGTGTGCTGGGTGGTTACCTGCGCGACGTGATGCGCCGCAACCCGGAGACCTTCCGGCTCTTCGGCCCGGACGAGACGGCATCCAACCGCCTGCAGGCCGTGTACGAGGCCACCGACAAGCAGTGGAACGCCGAGTACGAGCCCAGCGACGCCGAGGACCCCCTGGCCAGGGCAGGCCGGGTGCTGGAGATGCTCTCGGAGCACCAGTGCCAGGGGTGGCTCGAGGGCTACCTGCTCACCGGGCGCCACGGGATGCTGAACTCCTACGAGGCGTTCGTCCACATCGTCGACTCGATGGTGAACCAGCACGCCAAGTGGTACAAGGTCACCAACCAGCTCGAGTGGCGGCGTCCGCTGGCCTCCCTGAACTACCTGCTGTCCTCGCACGTGTGGCGGCAGGACCACAACGGCTTCTCGCACCAGGATCCCGGCTTCATCGACCACGTGGTCAACAAGAAGGCCGAGATCGTACGGGTCTACCTGCCGCCGGACACCAACACGTTGCTCTCCACGGTGGACCACTGCCTGCGTTCACGGCAGTACGTCAACGTCGTGGTGGCGGGCAAGCAGCCGAACCCCTCGTGGCTGACGATGGACGAGGCCGTGGCGCACTGTGTCCGCGGCATCGGGATCTGGCCCTGGGCCGGGACCGAGCCCGACGGCGAGGACCCCGAGGTGGTGCTGGCATGTGCCGGTGACATCCCCACCATCGAGGTGCTGGCGGCCGCCAAGATCCTGCGCCAGGAGGTGCCGGGCCTGACCTTCCGCGTGGTCAACGTGGTGGACCTGATGCGCCTGCAGGACGAGAAGGCCCACCCGCACGGGCTGTCCGAGGCGCAGTTCCAGAACCTGTTCCCCTCCGGCACGCCGGTGGTCTTCGGCTACCACGGCTACCCCTGGCTGATCCACCGGCTGGTCTACCGCCACGACACCGCCTCGGCCTTCCACGTGCGCGGGTACACGGAGGAGGGCACCACCACCACGCCCTTCGACATGGTGATGCGCAACGAGCTGGACCGGTACCACCTGGTGATGGACGTCATCGACCGCGTGCCGTCCTTGGGGTCCCGCCACGCCGGGCTGCGCCAGCGGATGGAGGACAAGCGGCTGGCCGCCCGTGCGTACGCCTACGAGCACGGTGAGGACCTGCCCGAGGTCGCCCAGTGGCAGTGGGGTGACGCCCAGAACGAGGCCGATGCGGAGCAGGGCACCGTGCGCCAGGACACCGGCGGCGACAACGCCTGAGGTACGGACCGTCGGGTGGGCTGGGCGGCAGCCCGTCCGGTCGGTAGGTTTCGCCCCATGAGTGCACAGGCCCCCTCCAGCGTCATCCTCATCCGCGCGCTGAACTTCACCCCCAATCCCTCCACGGCGGCCGACAACGCCTTCCAGTCCGAGGCAGAGGCGGGAACCGAGCCTGCCGAGCTGTCGCGGCGGGCCATCGCCGAGATGGATGCCCTGGCCGACGCGCTGCGTGAGGCCGGCGTGACCGTCCACGTCTTCGAGGACGACGAACAGACCCGTCCCGACAGCGTGTTCCCGAACAACTGGGTGTCCACGCACGCCGGTGGCTACGTCGCGGTGTACCCGATGTACGCCTCGAACCGACGGCTGGAGCGTCGCGGGGACGTGCTCGAGATGCTGAAGAGCACCTACCGGGTGCAGACGATCGTCGACTACTCGGGCCTGGAGCCCGACGGTGTGTTCCTGGAGGGCACCGGTGCCATGGTGCTGGACCACGTCTCCCGCGTGGCCTACACGGCCCGCAGCCACCGGGCGGACACCACGGTGCTGGAGCGCTTCTGCGCGGACTTCAACTACGAGCCGATGGCCTTCGACGCCGTGGACTCCGCCGGCGTTCCCGTCTACCACACCAACGTCATCGCGACCATCGGCACGGACGTGGCGCTGTTCGCCCTGGACATGATCCCGGACGAGCAGCGCCGCTGGGCGGTGGGGGAGCGCCTCACCGTCAACGGTCGCAAGATCGTGGAGATCACCGAGGAGCAGGTGCGCGAGTTTGCCGGCAACGCCATCGAGCTCCTGGGCAGGGACGGCGAGGGGAACCCGGAGCGCATCATGGCGATGTCGGCCCGGGCACTGCGCTCGCTGACCGACGCCCAGGTGGCCGCCATCGAGGAGTCCTGCCGCATCGTGGCGGTGGACATCCCCACCATCGAGCTGGCCGGTGGGTCGGTGCGCTGCATGATCGCCGGCATCCACCTGGACCGCCGTCGCGACGTGGAGCGCCCCTTCACCGAGGCCGTCGAGGCCATCGACGAGCACCCCCAGACCCTGGACGGTCTGGAGGTGCGCAACGCCTGAACCGCACCGCCCCCGGCCCCTCCACCGGGGTGGTGCGGGCTCCTCAGCGGATGAACTGCACGCCGGCCATCGCCAGCATCCCGAACGCCACTCCCCACAGGGCGATGCTGAGGCACTGCCACAGGATGACGGCGCGGCGGTCGGCGCCGAGGCCAACCATCATGGCCGAGGTGATCTGGCTGGGCAGCAGCGTCTGGCCCAACAGCGAGACACCCGGGACGCCCCACCGGTCGAAGGCGCGACGGAACCTGGCCCGCCGCGGCGACTCCTCCTTCTCGCCGACGGCCAGGTCACGTCCCTTGCCCGCCAGCGAGACGATGACCACCATCGAGATGGCGTTGCCGATGATCGCCGCCGGGATGGCGACGGCGGGGTGCAGCCCGGCCACGATGCCGATGGTCGAGCCGAAGTAGCTCTCCACGAACGGGATGGCGCTGACCAGCGCCACGCCGGCCCACTGCAGGGCGGGGGGCAGGCCTTCGGTGAACTGCTGCAGGTTCTCCAACATCGTGACCTCCTGGGTCTCGGGGTGATGTCTCCACCCTCTCCCCGATGCGGGCGCTCACCCGGTGCGCGCACCCACCGAATGTGGGTGCTCACCTCACGCTGCCGGGGTGACGGATGTCATGCCACCCGGCAGGGCTCGCTCGCACCCCTCGGGTCCACCCCTCAGATCCACCCCTTCGAGCGTGCGACGCGTGCCGCCTCGTGCCGGTTGCTGGTGCCGGTCTTGGCCACGGCCGCCGAGAGGTAGTTGCGCACGGTGCCGGCCGACAGGTGTGCCCGCTCGGCGATCTCCTCCACCGGCGCCGCGTCCGCGGAGAGCTCCAGCACGTCGGCCTCCCGCGCGCTCAGGGGCGAGGCCCCGGCGGCCAGCGCGTCGGCCGCGAGCTCCTGGTCCACGTAGCGGCCCCCCTCGGCGAGGGTCCGCACCGCCTCGCCCAGCGCCCGGCGCCCCACCGTCTTGGGCAGGAAGCCCCGCACCCCGGACTCCAGGGCCCGCTTGAGGTACCCGGGGCGCCCGTGGCTGGTGATGATGAGGCTCGCGGCCCGTGGCTGCACCTCGGCCAGGTGGACGGCCAGGTCGATGCCGTCTCCGTCGGGCAGCTGCAGGTCCAGCAGCGCCACGTCCACCTCGGTGGAGCGGAGCACCGCCTTCGCCTCGTCCACGGAGCCAGCGCGGGCCACCACCTCCAGGTCGTCCTCCAGGGCCAGCAGGGAGGCCATGGCCTCGCGGATGAGGGTCTCGTCCTCGACCAGGAGGATGCGGATCGGGTCGCTCATGCGGACTCCTCCAGGGGGACGGTGGCGGTCAGGGTGAAGTCGCGGTCGGTGGCCTCGTGCTCCAGGTGGCCGCGTGCCCGGGAGAGCCGCTCGCGCAGGCCGGTGAGTCCCGTGCCGTGGTGGCCGGGGTCCGCCGCGTGGGGGCGGTCGTTGACCACCTGCACCTGCAGGTGGTCGGCGCGATGCTGGACGGTGAGCTCGGCGCGGCGGGCCTCGGAGTGCCGCAGGATGTTGGTCACGGCCTCGCGCAGGGTCCACGCCACGGCCTCCCGGGTGGCATCGGGCCACGCGCCACTGCCCGTCAGGAGGTGCTCCCCGGTGACCTCCACCTCGATGCCGCCGGAGCGCAGCACCGATCGGGCGCCCGCCAGCTCGGCCGCCGGGTCCAGGTTGCGGTACCCGCTCACCACGCGCCGCACGTCGGTCGCGCCCTCCTGCGTGAGGGTGCGCACCGCATCCATCTCCGCCGCGGCCTCCTCCGTGCGGCCGCGGCGGGCCAGCTCGGCCCCCAGCTCGGCCTTCAGGGAGACCACCGAGAGCGTGCGTCCGAAGGTGTCGTGCAGGTCGCGGCTGAAGCGCAGCCGCTCCTCGGCCACGGCCAGGTCGGCCAGCAGGTGGCGGCTGCGGGCCTGCTGCCGCACCACCTCCATGGCCCAGGCGCTGAAGTAGCCGATGGGCAGTCCCACCAGGGCAAGGACCATGCCGGCCGTCGCCGCCTCGATCTGGTCCGGGTGGCGCAGGAAGGTGGTCGCCAGTGACGCTCCCGCCACCACCACCGTGAGGAGCGTCGCCACCCGGATGCGCACCGAGAGGCTCAGCACCATGCCCAGCACCAGCACGGTGTAGGTGCTGGCCCGGTGTCCGGGGTCGTCGACCCACGCCTGCACGACGGACAGCACCACCGTGACGCCCGTCGTCGCCAGCACCAGCACCCATGGGGGATCCGCCGGCACCGCCCGACCGTCCAGGGGCAGCGCACCCCGGGTCAACAGCAGGGACAGCACGAAGACCACCAGCAGCGCAGGAATGCCCACCCACCGCAGGTCGGGCAGCGCGGTCCACATGATGGCCCCGTCCAGCAGCAGGAACGAGACCAGGATGAACACCACGGAGACCACCGAGTAGAGCGAGTAGTTGCGCACCACCTGTTCGCTGGGCGTGGAGAAGCGGGGTGCCGGGACCCGGCCGCCCACCACGGGCGCCGGGGTGGGCGCAGTGTCCTCCCGGTCGTCCGACGGCTCGTGGGCAGGACTGGTCCCCGGCGCGGGGGCCTGGCTCACGCGGGACATGTCGTCATCATGCCTGCCGAGCCCCCGCCCGGGGGCACGGTGGGCCTCAGGAGCCCTCGCCCAGGCGTTCCAGCAGGTGCCGGAGCGTCCTGCGGTCGTCCGCCGACAGGGTGGCGAAGAACGCGTCCCCGGCCGCCCTGCGCACCTGCTCCACCTCGCGGGCCCGGGCCCGGCCGGCCGCTGTGGTGGCGATGACCGTGGCCCGCCGGTCCGCCGGGTCGGCAGAGCGGCTCACCCATCCCGCATCGGCCAGGGCGTCCACCACGTCGGTGACGCTGCGGGGCACCACGTGGAGTGCCGCTGCCAGCTCGCCCAGCCGCATCGGGCCGTCGCGGTCGATGAGGCGCAGCGCCCGTGCGTGGTGGGGCACCATGCCGGTGGGGGCCAGGGAGCGGGCGATGTGGTGGCGCAGCCGCCGCGAGGTGCCCAGGTACAGCTCCCCCAGGGCGTCCTGCGTGTCAGGGTCCGCGGCGCCCCGCTCCCGCGGTGGTGCGGGGTCGGGGGACTTCTCGCGGGGCGTGGCCATGGGGGGAATGCTAGCGCCGGTGCTGATGTTCACTCATACTGAGTCAACCTCAGCAATGAGCAGAACGGAGGGATGCCCGTGACGGACAACCCCATGCACGCGATGGGCCCGGGCCCCGGTGGTGGCGGCCCCGGGCGCCGCGGCCCGCAGAAGATCAGCCGCGCCGACCGCGCCCAGCTCGCCAAGCGCCCCGTGGACCACCGCCGCGTGGTGGCCCTGTTCCGGCCCCACGGGCGCACCCTGGCGGTGGTCACCGCCATCATCGTTCTCACCTCGGTGGTCTCCATGGCCTCCCCCTTCCTCATCCGTGCCGCGGTCGACCGCGCCATCCCGCAGCAGGACGTCCCCCTGCTGCTGTGGCTGGTCGGCGGCATGGTGGCCGTCGCCGCCGCGACCGCACTGCTGGGGGTGGTGCAGACGTGGATGGCCGCCCGCGTGGGCCAGGAGGTCATGCACACCCTGCGCTCGCGGCTGTTCGCCCACCTGCAGCGCCAGTCCTTCTCGTTCTTCACCCGCGCCCGCGCGGGGGAGGTGCAGTCGCGCCTGGTCAACGACGTCGGGGGCATGCAGGGCGTCGTGACCACCACGGCAACCTCCATGGCCAGCAACGTCACCACCGCCGTGGCCACGATGGTGGCCATGCTCGCGCTCTCGTGGCGGCTGTCCCTCATCTCGTTGCTGGTGGTGCCCCCGGCCGTGTGGCTCACGCGCAAGGTGGCGCTGCTGCGCCGGGAGATCACCGCCCAGCAGCAGGCGGCGCTGGCGGACCTGCACGTCCGCATCGAGGAGGGGCTGAGTGTCAGCGGGGTGCGACTGGCCAAGACCCTGGGCACCACCCGCCGCGATGCCGAGCGCTTCGATGAGGTGAGCCACGGCCTCATCGACCTCGAGATGCGCGCCCAGCTGGCGGGTCGATGGCGCATGGCCACCATGCAGATCATCTTCGCCGCCATCCCGGCGGCCATCTACCTGGCGGCCGGCCTGCCCGCGACCTCCGGGGGCATGACCATCGGCACGCTCATCGCCTTCACCACCCTGCAGGCGGGCATCTTCCGCCCGCTCATGGGCCTGCTCAACGTGGGGGCCCAGTGGGTGAGCTCCATGGCGCTGTTCAGCCGCGTCTTCGAGTACCTCGACCTGGAGCCCGACGTGACCGCTCCGGCCCGGCCCGTGGACCTCGACCCCGCCACCGTGCGCGGTGACCTCCGCATCGATGGGGTGGGCTTCCGCTACGCCGGGTCCGATCGGGACGCGGTGAGCGAGGTGTCGCTGGAGGTTCCCGCGGGCTCCTCCCTGGCCCTGGTGGGGCACACCGGCTCCGGCAAGTCCACGCTGGCGGCCCTCGTGGCCCGGCTGTACGACCCGACGGTCGGCCGCATCACCATCGACGGGGTGGACCTGCGCGACCTGGACCCGGAGGTGCTCGCCCGCATCGTCGGGGTGGTGAGCCAGGAGACCTACTTGGTGCACGCCAGCATCCGGGAGAACCTGCTGCGCGCCGCCCCCCAGGCCACGGAGTCCCAGCTCTGGCAGGCCCTGGGCGCCGCGCAGGTGGCCGACCTCGTGGCCTCGTTGCCCGAGGGGATGGACACCGTCGTGGGCTCCCGCGGGTACCGCTTCTCCGGCGGGGAGCAGCAGCGGCTCGCCATCGCGCGGACCATCCTGCGGGACCCGCCGGTGCTCGTCCTCGACGAGGCCACGAGCGCCCTGGACAACGAGACCGAACGGGCGCTGCAGGTGGCGCTGGACCGGCTCCAGGAGGGGCGGACCACGCTCACCATCGCCCACCGCCTGTCCACCGTGGAGTCCGCCGACCAGATCGTCGTGCTCGATGCGGGGCGCGTCGCCGAGCGCGGCACGCACCACGAGCTGCTGGCCCGGGGCGGGGCGTACGCGGAGCTTGCACGGGTGGCCCGGCAGGAGCGCGCTGACGCCGGGGCGCTGACCGGCTAGCCGCCCGCGGCCTCGGCGAGGATCTCCAGCAGCTCCGCACGCGCCGTGTCCACGCGGTCGGCGGTGGGGAGCTTCTGCCAGGTGAGGTTCACCGGGGTGCCCGAGGCGTTCAGCGGCAGCGCCGAGGCCGCCAGGCGCGTGCCGTCCGCCAGCCGCCAGCGCACCACGGGGTGGCTGGCGGTGAGGTTCTCCCCGTGCGGCTGCCCGTGGCGGGAGCTCACCCCATCGGCCACGCGGGCCAGGGCGTCCAGGCGGTCGCCGGGCACGGTACGGGTGGTGGCGGCGGTGAAGGTGCCGTCCTTCTGCTGGCCGGGCAGGCGGCCCTGGTGGGTCTGCTCGAAGTCCACCGTGATGCCCTGGGCCCACCAGCCGTCCACGCCGTGCTCCTCCACCAGGTGGCGGGCGATGCGGGCGTGGTCCCAGTCCCGGGCCCCGGCCCCCAGCAGCAGGGCGCGCCAGCCCTCGTGGTCCCTCCCGGTGGCGGCGCGCAGCGCCTCGCCCCCCATGTTCCTCTCGATGGGGCGGGCCATGCTCAGGCCCTGGGCTGCCAGGCGTGCACGTCGCGGCCGATGAAGGCCATGAGGCGCTTCACCGGGTCCTCGCTGTCGGTCTCCACGGCGGGGCCGTACTGGCCGGACTGCCGCAGCATGGTCTCGATGGGGAGCATCCCCTCCAGCATCTGCTCGGCGTACTCAGGGTCCAGGTCGGCCTCCACGCCCGCGGAACGGGCGAGGTCCCAGGTGTGCATGAAGATGTCCGAGACGTACAGCTCACCGGTCATCTCGGCGATGGTCTGGTCGGCGAAGGGGCCGTCGGCCAGCTCGATGGTGGCGCGCTCGCTGTCGTCGAGCAGCTCCTGGACGTCTGCGGTGCGGCGGTGCCACGCGGAGGCGGGGTCGGCCTGCGGGTCGCGGTCGGGCAGGTCCATGTCCACCCAGCCCTCGAGCACCGACTCGTACCAGTCGATGAGGTGCTCCACGATGTCGCGGGCACGCCACTCCTTGACCGGGGTGGGGGCGTCCCAGTCGGTCACCTGGTCCGCCACCTCGCCGAAGGCTTGCGCGAAACGTGCGTGCAGGCCTGATTCCAGGCTCATGGGTCTCTCCAGTTCGTCGGGTGGGCGCGGTCCTGCCCCCATGATGCCGTGTTCCGCCGATGGGTGTCGCTGTTAGTTTGACCGGGCAGCCACCGGGGGAGGGGATGCTCCTCCGTCACACGCGAGGAGGACACCCATGAACGCACCACAGTCGGGGACGCCGCTGAAGATCGGCATGTTCCTGTTCGAGAAGGTGATGACGCAGCGCAGCACGCCGGTGGTCGTCACCATCAGCCCCGGGCGGATCGTGATCGCCGCCGCTGACCGCATCGTGGCCGACGTGCCCGCGGCCCAGGTCTCCACCAAGGTCTCGCGCATGCTGAAGGTGAACGAGCTGCACGGCCCCTGGGGCAAGTGGATGCTCGGCGCGGTGGGGGCCGCCAGGAGCGAGGACTTCACCGACGCCCAGGCCACCGAGATCATCGAGGCGCAGAAGGCCGCCCAGCAGGACCCCGCCCTCGCCGGCCTGGAGCTCACCGGGACCGTCTGGGCGGGGCAGCCCACCGTGGCGGACGGGTCGAGCTGGGGCGCGCTGTCCTCCATGGCGAAGGGGGAGTCGAAGCTGCAGCCCCGCATCGCGCCCATGGTCGATGCGGCGCTGCTCGCCGCCGGCGCGCAGCGCGCCTGAGGGCGCCGGGCCGCTGAGGGTCCTGGCGCCGCTCAGCGGCGGCGGCGCACCCGCTCCTCGTCCCACACGGCCTCGGGGGTCTCCACCACACGGCCCTCGCTGGTGAACACCAGGAAGCGGTCGAAGGTGCGGGCGAACCAACGGTCGTGGGTGACGGCCAGGACGGTGCCCTCGAACGGCTCGAGCGCCTCCTGCAGCGCCTCGGCCGAGTGCAGGTCCAGGTTGTCCGTGGGCTCGTCCAGCAGCAGCAGCGTCGCGCCGGAGAGCTCGAGCAGCAGAATGCCGAAGCGCGCCTGCTGCCCGCCGGAGAGCTGGTCGTACAGCCGCTCCGAGGCCCCGGCCAGGCCGTAGCGGTCCAGCACCTTGGCGGCCTGCTCGCGGCCCATGCCGTCACGGTGCTCGTCACCGCGGTGCAGGATCTCCAGCAGGCTGCGGCCCACCAGGCCGGGGTGGTCCTGGGTCTGCGCGAACCAGCCGGGGCGCACCCGGGATCCGAGCCGGGCCACGCCGCGGTGGTCCACCGGCGGCGGGGTCACGTCGCCCACCGGGCGGTGCTCCGGTTCCGGGTCGGTGCCCCCGCCGGCGAGCAGGCGCAGGAAGTGGCTCTTGCCGGATCCGTTGGATCCGAGCACCGCCACGCGCTCGCCGAACCAGATCTCCAGGTCGAAGGGGTCCATCAGCGTGGCCTGCTCACCCCCATCGAGGGCGGGCACCCGCAGCTCGAGCTGCTCGGTGACCACGGCGCGCTTGGCGGTACGGCCGCCGCGCAACCGCATCCGCACGTTCTGGGTGGTGGCCACCTTCTCCGGCGGGCCGGCCTCCTCGAACTTGGCCAGGCGCGTCTGGGCGGCGCGGTAGCGGGGCGCCATGCCGTCGTTGTACTCGGCCTTCACCTTCAGGCGCTGCACCAGGGCCTTGAGCTTGGCGTGCTCCTCCTCCCAACGGCGCAGTCGCTCCTCCAGGGCGGCGTTCCGGGCCTCGCGGGCGTCGTGCCAGGTGGAGAACGAACCGGCGTGGGTCCAGGCGGTGGCGCCCGCGGCGTGGGGCTCCAGGGTCACCACGTGGGTGGCCACCTCGCTGAGCAGCTCGCGGTCGTGGCTGATGAACAGCACGGACTTGCCGCACTCGCGCAACCGCTGCTCCAGCCACCGCTTGCCGGGGACGTCCAGGTAGTTGTCCGGCTCGTCCAGCAGCAGGATCTGCGCCGGGCCGCGCAGCAGCGCCTCGAGCACCACCCGCTTCTGCTCACCGCCGGAGAGGGTGTTCACCGCCCGGAACTGGGCCTTCTCGAAGGGGACTCCCAGCGCGGCGAGGGTGACCTCGTCCCACACCTGGGTCTCGTAGTCGTAGCCACCGACGTCGCCCCAGTCGACCAGCGCTTGTGCGTAGTCCATCTGGGCGGCCTCGTCGTCGACCTCCATGATGCGCAGCTCGGCGGCGTCCACGGCCCGGCCCGCATCGCGCAGCGGGGTCGGGGCGACGCCCAGCAGCAGGTCGCGCACGGTCGAGTCGTCGCGCACCCGCCCGATGAACTGCGGCATCAGCGCCACGCTGCCCGATGCGGTGACCTGCCCCTCGAAGTCGGTGATCTCGCCGGAGAGGATCCGCATCAGGGTGGTCTTGCCGGTGCCGTTCGGCCCCACCAGGGCGGTGCGGTGCCTGTCGCCCACGCGGAAGCCCACGCCGCCCAGCAGGGGCCGGCCGTCGGGCAGCCAGTACTCGATGTCGTGCAGTTCCAGGTGGGGCATGGCGGGACCGTATCCCGCCGGTCTGGGCAGGGGCACCCCGTTTTCGGGCGACCACCACGTGTTGACAGCCACCCATCCTCAATGGTTAGTTACTCAAGTAACTAACTAACGAGGAGGTCGGTGTGCACGAGTTCGACGACCGCTCGCCGATCTACCTCCAGATCGCCGAACAGATCCGACGGGACGTCGCCACGGGCGAGCTTGGGGAGGGGGACCAGGTCATGTCCACGACGCAGTACGCCACGACCTACCGCATCAACCCGGCCACGGCCAACCGGGCGATGGCCCTGCTCGTGGCCGAGGGCGTGGTCCACAAACAGCGAGGGGTGGGCATGTTCGTCAGCCAGGGCGCGCGGGAGCGCGTCGTCGCGGCCCGCCGTTCCACCTACTGGACCGAGGTGCTCGACCCGGCCCTCGCGGAGGCGCGGGCTCTCGGCATCGAGGCCGCGGCCATCATCGACCACGTCAGGAGGACGTCATGACCGGCGGGTGGGAGGTGACGCTCCAGGGCGTCATCCAACGATTCGGGCGGACCACCGCTCTCGATGGGGTGGACGTCGCGTTCCGTCCCGGGGTGATCACCGGCCTCATCGGCCGCAACGGCGCCGGCAAGACCACGCTGCTGCAGGCGGTGGCCGCGCTGCGCCCCGTCACCGAGGGCCAGGTCCTCGTCGACGGCGCACCCGTATGGGAGGACGCCGCACGCACCTCCCGGGTCTGCCTGCTGGGCCACACCGGGGGAGTGCTCGAGGACGTGAGGATCGCTGCCACGCTCGACCTGTACCGGATGCTGCGTCCGGACTGGGACGAGGCGGCCTTCAGGCGGGTGGTCGACCGGTTGGAGGTGCCCTTGGACGGACGCCCCAGCCGCCTGTCGACGGGCCAGCGCTCCGCGTTCGCCGCGGCGCTCGCCCTGGCCTCCCGGGCGGAGGTCACCTTGCTGGACGAGGTCCACATCGGCCTCGATGCCGTGGCTCGCCGCCGCCTCACCGAGGCGATCCTCGAAGAGTACGCCGAGCGGCCCCGCACCATCGTGCTCTCCAGCCACCTCCTCGACGAGGTGGAGGAGGTCATGGAGGACGTCGTGGTGCTGCGCGAGGGTCGCATCATCGCTGCGGGCCCGGCGGGGGAGCTGCGCGAGGAGCACACCCGGGGCGGGGGCCGCTTGGCCTCGCTGACCGACGTGTTGGAGAACCTGTCAGGAGGAGCGTCATGAGCACGAGTGCTGCACCCGTTGACCGCCAGGACGGCGGACCTGCCACCGGACGGCCCCAGTGGCTCGCCGTGGCGCGATCGATCGTGCGCCACGTGGTCGTGGACCTGGCCATCGGCCTGGGGGTGACCGTCGGCCTCGCCGCCGTGGCACTGCTGGCGCTGTGGTTCTTCGTCGTCCCCCAGGAGACCTCTGACCAGGCCGGCGGCATGTGGTCCGATGCGGGGTCGTTCACCCTGGGCCTGGGCGCCCTGATCCTGGCGCTCGTCCTGGTCATCGCTGGCATCGTGGTGGTCGTCACCACGGTCACCGGGTACACCCGGGTGTGGCTGGCCGCCGGTGCCACGCGGCGGTCGGTGTGGGCCGGCCACTGGGCCGCGGTGGTGACGGTGCTCGCCACGTGGGCGGCCGGTCTGGCAGCGGTGCTGCTCGCAGCGCGCTTCGCCCGGACGGGCAGTGGGTCGGGCGGCCCCTCGTGGTCCTCCGTGGGCTCGCTGGACTGGGGTTACCTCGCCAGCGGCGTGACCCTGCTCCTCACCGCTCTGGTGGTCACGCTGCTGTTCGTCCGCTTCGGGGCGTTCCCCGCCCTGGTGGTGCTGGGGCTGTGGTGGATCGTGCTGCCCGTGGGGCTGTCGTTGGTGGACGTGCCTCAGGTGGTGGCGGCGGTGCTGTGGCCGCCCGTGGCCGTCGGGGGGACCGAGGCCCGGGCGGTCGGGGACGCCGCGAACCTGTGGACCGAACTGACTCAGGCCGCCCTGCTAACCGTGGCCCACTGGCTGATCGTGCGGCGGATGCCCGCGGTCTGAACCAGCGGTTGGATGGGCCCCGGGCGGCCGCCGTTCCTTGGCGAAGGGTGCGGCGGCCGCTACGGTGGCCGATGACGCGGGGTGCCCCACCGGGGGCTGAGAGCAGACCCGTCGAACCTGATCTCGTTCACGCGAGCGGAGGGACGTCGCACCATGACCCACGCCCATGCCCTACGGGGCCACGACCTCACCCGTCCTCAGCTGGGCGCCACCTGGGACGCCCTGCGCACGCGCTCGCCACTGGTGCAGTGCCTGACCAACCGGGTGGCCACCACCCTCAGCGCCAACGTCCTGCTGGCCGCCGGCGCCTCCCCCGCGATGGTGGACACGCCCCGGGAGGCACGGGCGTTCGCCGGGGTCGCCTCCGCGGTGCTGGTGAACCTGGGGACGCCCACCGAGGAGTCGATGCAGGGGGTCGCCGAGGCGGTGACCGGCGCCCGGGAGTCCGGGACGCCGTGGGTGCTCGACCCCATCGGGGCCGGGGGACTGCCGTGGCGCAGCGGGATCGCGACCGGGCTGCTGGCCAAGCGCCCCACCATCGTGCGGGGCAACGCCTCGGAGGTGATCGGTCTGGCCGGGGGGCGCGGTGGGCGGGGCGCGGACAGCACCGACCACCCGGAGTCCGCGGTGCGTGCCGCCTGCCGCCTCGTCGAGCGCAGCGGGGGAGCGGTCGCCATCAGCGGGGCGGTCGACCACCTCGTGGACGGGCGACGACTGGCCCTCCTGGGGCACGGCCACCCGTGGCTCACCCAGGTGACCGGCGCCGGATGTGCCCTGGGGGCGCTGATGGCAGCGTGCGTCGCGTGCACCGCGGACCCCTTGCTGGCCGCGGCGACCGCCACCGCCGCCTACACGGTGGCGGCCGAGCGGGCTGCGGAGCTCTCCCGGGGGCCGGGGAGTCTGGTCCCCGCGTTGCTCGACGAGCTCGCGCTGCTCACGCCCGAGTCCCTGGCCGCGGCCGTCCAGCTCTGACGCCGGGCGGGGCTCGGTCGGCGGGGGTTGACACGGCAAAGGGGCACCTGACCTACCGAACACGGTGTGTCAGGTGCCCCTTCGGTGTGTCAGCTCCATGTGGCCCACCGGTGGGCCGCTCAGCTCGCGTCGAGGCGCTCCAGCTCGGCGTCCGTGAGGTCGATCTCGGCCGCGGCGGCGGAGTCGGTGATCGACTGCGGACGCTTGGCGCCCGGGATGGGGATGACCACCTCGGACTGGGCCAGCTCCCAGGCCAAGGCGACCTGCTGGGGGCTCACCCCCCGCTCGTCGGCGACCTCGGCGAACGCCGGGTGCTTCTCGGCCAGCTCCTTGGCCTCGTTCAGGCCGCCCAGCGGGGACCACGGCAGGAAGGCCAGGCCGAGCTCGGTACAGACCTCAATCTCCGGCGCACTGCTGCGGAACTTCGGGCTGAACTGGTTCTGCACGCTCACGAGCCGGTCGCCGAGCACGTCGTGGGCGGTGCGGATCTGCTCCGGGTCCGCGTTGGAGATGCCGACCATCGCGACGATCCCGGAGTCCGCGACCTCGCGCAGGGCCTCCATGGTGGCGCGGTAGTCGCACTCCGGGTCCGGCCGGTGGTGCTGCCACAGCTGGATCTGCTCCACCCCGAGCCGCGCCAGGCTGGCCTCCGCCGCCTCGCGCAGGTACTCGGGACGCGAGTCCAGGCCCCAGGAGCCGTCCTCGCCACGGGTGTGGCCGGCCTTCGTGGCCAGGACGACCTCGGAGCGCACCCCCAGCTCGTCCAGCAGGCCGGCGATGAGGCGCTCGTTCTGCCCCATGGCCTGCTCGCCGGCGGTGCCCTGCCCGTAGGCGTCGGCGGTGTCGAACAGGGTGACGCCCGCTTCCAGGGCCGCGGTCACCGTGTCCAGCAGCTGCTGGCGCGGCGGCTCACCGTCCTGGCTCATCGTCATCAGACCCATGCCGATGGCGCCGACCTGGTGGCGCCCGACCGTGTCGTTCCCGAGGTTTCGTGTACGCATGTCGGCCAGCGTAGGAGCGCCGGCTCCACCCCGTCATGCCCACCCTGGCCAGAGGTTACGGTGGAGGGCGACGCGGGGTGCCCCACCAGGGGGCTGAGAACAGACCCGTCGAACCTGATCTCGTTCACGCGAGCGGAGGGACGTCGCCATGCAGCACGCCACCTGGACCCCATCCCCCCACGCCACCCCGGCGACCGGGGGCCCACCACGAGTGGACCTCTCGCTCTACCTGGTCACCGACAGCGCCATGGCCGGGTCACGAGGCCTGGCTGACGTCGTCGCGCGGGCCGTCGCCGCCGGGGTCACCTGCGTGCAGCTGCGCGAGAAGGCAGCCTCCGATGCGGAGGTGGTCGCCCTGGGGCGACAGCTCGTCGAGGTGCTCGCGGGCACCGGGGTGCCCCTCCTCATCGACGACCGGGTGCACCTGGTGCACCCCATCGGGGCCGATGGGGTGCACATCGGCCAGGAGGACACCCCACCGACCGCGGCCCGCGCGGCGCTGGGCCCCGAGGCCATCATCGGCCTCTCCGTCCACGACGCAGCGCAGGTCGATGCCGCCAACGCCCTGCCACCGGCGACCCTCGACTACATCGGTCTGGGACCGGTCTGGGCGACGGGCACCAAGGAGGGGCACGCACCCCCCATCGGGCCCGAGGGGTTGGCGGACCTGCGGCGTCGCAGCCGTCACCGGGCCGTGGCCATCGGCGGGGTGAAGGCCCACACCCTGGGTGAGCTCACCGGGGCCGGGGTGGAGGGGGTGGCCGTGGTGAGCGCGATCTGCGCCGCCGAGGACGTCACGGCGGCCACGCGCGAGCTGTGCGGGGCGTGGGCCCGGTGAGCGCCCCGACGGTCCTGTCCATCGCCGGGTCCGACCCCTCGGGTGGCGCCGGCATCCAGGCCGACCTGAAGACCTTCAGTGCGCTCGGCGCCTACGGCTGCGCGGCCATGACGGCGCTGACCGCGCAGAGCACGCAGGGGGTCACCGGCATCCACCCGGTGCCGCCGGAGTTCGTGCGCGAGCAGGTGCTGACCCTGGTGGACGACGTGGCGCTCGATGCGGTGAAGATCGGCATGCTGGGAGCCGTCGGGGTGGCCGAGGTGGTCGCCGAGCTGGTGCGCGAGGTCCTGGACTGCCCGGTGGTGCTCGACCCGGTGATGGTGTCCACCGCCGGGTCGCGCCTGTTGGCCGAGGACGCCGTGGAGGCCGTGTGCCACCTCGCGCCACTGGTTGACCTGGTGACCCCGAACGGGCCCGAGGCCGCGGTGATGCTGGGCGGCCAGGAGGCGCGGAACGCCCAGGAACAGCGCGAGCAGGCCCAAGAGCTGCACCGGCGACTCGGCACCCGGGTGCTGCTCAAGGGCGGTCATCTGCCCGGACCGAGGGCGGTGGACGTGCTGGTGGACCACGACGGGACGGCCACGCTCACCGCATCGAGGGTGGAGACGACCAACACGCACGGCACCGGGTGCACGCTCTCCTCGGCGATCGCGGCCCTGCTTCCCCGATGCGATGGGTGGCGCCCCGCCGTGCAGGAGGCCAAGGACTACCTCACGAGGGGGCTCGAGCACTCCGATCAGCTCGAGGTCGGGCACGGAGCCGGCCCGGTCCACCACTTCCACGCGTGGTGGTGAACCGGGCCGGTCGGTGGGCAGCGACGCGCGAGCCGCTGCCGTGCCTCAGAGGGCGATCGTGTCGTTGTCGCCCATGTCCGGCTTGTCGCCCTTGCTCACCAGGCCCTTGGCGAACTCGAAAGCGGTCTTGATCGCGCCGTCACTGGACCAGTACTCGGCCGTCTGGCCGTGCACCTCCAGCAGGCCGGAGCGCGGGTCGTCCTTCTCGGTGTCCATGAACGCCGAGGCCGATGCGTCCCACAGCTCGTCGAGCTTGGCCTTGTCCTTGCTCGGGGTGGCGGTGCCCGAGTAGGAGACCCAGCCGTCGTCGCTGGAGTAGGAGACGTTCACCTGCGGGTTGGCGCGGATGGCCTCCACCTTGTCGGTGTCCAGGCCGGTGATGAACCAGACCACGGACGCGTCCTCGAAGTCCTGGGTGCCCATCGGCGTGGACACCAGGCGGCCCTGGGCATCGGTGTAGGTGAGGACCGCGATGCGCGTGTCCTTCATGATCTTCTCGACGATCTCGCGGGGGTCCTTGTCAGCCATGGTTCCTCCTGCTGTCGTGGCCGCCCGGGCGGGCGGCACCTGCCCTCCACGCTAGGTGCGATGCGGCGCCGGCGCGAGTGGGCGATGAGGTGCGGACCGGCCGCTGCCCACCCCCTCCGCACATTGCCTTCCCCCCGTCCAACCTGACGCGCGCACGCGGGTCAGGCTGGACGAGGGGAAGGCAGAACCGGGGGTTGGGTCAGTCCTGCGGCGCGCGGTGGTCGAGCCGCACGTGCTGCGGCCCGAGTTCGTCCACGGAGCGCACGCCCAGCAGCTGCATGCCCACCTGCAGCTCGGCGCGGAGGATCTCCAGCACCCGCTCCACGCCGCGCTGCCCGCCGGCCATGAGGCCGTACAGGTAGGCCCGGCCGATCATCGTGAAGTCCGCACCCAGGGCCAGGGCGGCCAGGACGTCGCCGCCGCTGGTGATGCCGGAGTCCACGATGATCGGCACGTCCGGCCCCAGCACCTCGCGGATGCCGGGCAGCTCGGCCAGTGGCACGGGTGCCCGGTCGAGCTGCCGCCCCCCGTGGTTCGACAGGTACACGCCGTCGCACCCCGCATCGAGGGCCCGCTGGGCGTCCGAGGGGGTCTGGATGCCCTTGACCAGCAGCGGACCGGACCACACCTCGCGGATCCACTCGATGTCGGCCCACGACAGGGTGGGGTCGAAGGTCTTCATGATCACGTCCATCGAGTCCCCGGCGGAGCTCGAGAGGGTCGCGAAGCGCAGCGGCTCGGTGGTGAGGAAGTCGAACCACCAGCGCGGCCGGTAGGAAGCGTCCACCAGGGTGCGGGCCGTGAGCTGCGGCGGGATGGTCATGCCGTTGCGGTGGTCGCGGTAGCGCAGGCCACCGGTGGCGGTGTCCACGGTGACCATGAGCGTGTCGTACCCGTTCTCCCGGGCCCGCTCCACCAGGCCGCGAGCGCGATCGCGGTCCTCGCGCCACGAGTAGAGCTGGAACCAGCGGCGGGCGTCTGGCACCTGGGCCGCCAGGTCCTCGATGGCCGTGGTCCCCATGGTGGACAGGGTGTAAGGCACCCCGGCGGACTGTGCGGCGCGGGCCACGGCGGGCTCACCCGCGGCGTGCATCATGCGGGTGAATCCGGTGGGGGCCAGGCCCACGGGCAGCTCGCTGCGCTGGCCGAAGACCTCGGTGGAGAGGTCCACCTCGCCCACGTCGCGCAGAACGGTGGGGCGCAGCTCGAGGTTGCGGTACGCCTCGGTGTTGCGGCGCATGGACTCCTCGGAGTTGGCTGCGCCGTCGACGTAGTCGAACGGTCCGGTGGGCGTGACCCGGCGGGCGATGCGTCGGACGTCGGCGATGTCGGCCGCCTTGGCGAGCCGCGCGGTGGTGCGGTTCAGGGTGGGCTTGCTGAACCGCATCAGCGGGGCGAGTTCACGAGGGTTGGGAAGTTGGCGTCGCACGGTGTCACCTCCGGTCGGGGTGCCCACGGTAGACGCCGGAGCCGGGCGCGCACCGGCCGCCCCTCTGGTCGAGCGGGCGGCCGGTGCGCTGTGCGGTGGGGCCGGACTCACGCCAGGGGGCGGTACACCTCCGTCAGCAGGTCGGCCTCCGGCGTGTTCGACGGGTCGCTCAGGTAGCGGTTGACCACCTTGCCGACCGGCCCGTCACCGGGGCTCGCCTCGGTGAGCCCCTCCTGACCCATGTACTGCGCCATCTGGGCGTGCGCCTCGCTGATCTGGGAGTACGGGCCGGTGATGGTGGCCTTCACCGCCCGCTGCTCCGGCAGCTCGTGCACCTCCAACGGGCCCCTGGCCGTGGTCCCCGGGGCCACCGGCAGCCAGACGGACACGTCGGGGCCGGCCTCCACGTACGTCGGGTCGTTCTCCACCACACCCCCGGGGCCGATGGGGGTGAGCCCCTGGCGCCCGAGCTCGGGGATGAACTGCTCCCACAGCACCCCCTCTTCGGAGTAGCTGGGGATGGCGCCCCGCAGCAGCACCATCGTGGTGGACGGCAGGGTGGTCTCGCTGATCTCGATGCTCATGGTCTTCTCCTTTGTCTGGAGCATCCGGTCGAGGAGCGCCATCCGCTGCTGCGCCGCCAGGAGATCGGCGGTGAGGGACTGCCGCTGCATCCGCAGGGCGTGTTCCCAGGCCGGTGTGCCACGGCTGGTGAGCAGGGCGGCGATGGCGGACACGCCGAACCCGACGTCACGCAGCCTGCGCACGTCCGCCGCCTCGGCCAGCTGGTCGCTGGTGTAGAGGCGGTAGCCGCTCGCAGCATCCACCTCGGCGGGGGTGAGGACGTCGTGCTTGTCATAGTGACGGAGCATGCGCACGCTCAACCGCGTCAGGGAGGAGAACTGCCCGATCGACATCGGGTTCGGGGTGTCGGTCATGTCGCCACTCTGGTGCCTCGCACGGTGTCAGGGTCAAGACCCACCAGCGACGATGCCGGTCCTCCGGCGCGGGCGCGTGCCAGCGATTCGGCCGCCCACGCTGGCCGCATGGCCCTCATGGACGAGGCGGAACTCGTCCCCGGCAAGACGGGCTTCGTGCGCCTGCTCCAGCGCCGAGGCCTGCTTGCTGAGGGTCGAGTCCGAGATCTCCACCGCATCACGGATGGCGGCGAACTTGGCCGTCTCCACCATGGCCAGGGCGGCCTGGGCCTCGTGGGCGCTGGGGGCGCGGCTCGTGTTCTCCATGGCGACCCCGGGGACTCTGGGGTACGGGGGAGCCGCCCCGCTGCGGTGCAGCGAGGCGGCTCCCCCGGGGTGCTGCGGTGACCGGCGGGCCGGCTCAGTCGAGCACGGAGGCGAGCTCCTCGGTGGGGATGTCGAGTGCCGCGCCCACCGGCCCGGAGTACAGCGACCCGGCGTGCGTGGCCAGGCCCTTGGCGAGTGCCTCATCAGCGCCCAGCGCGGCCTTCCACCCCGCATCGGCGATCCGCAGCGTGTACGGCAGGGTCGCGTTCGTGAGGGCCTGCGTGGAGGTGGCTGGCACGGCGCCGGGCATGTTCGCCACGCAGTAGAAGATCGAGTCGTGCACCTCGAAGGTGGGGTCGTCGTGCGTGGTGGGGTGGGAGTCCTCGAAACAGCCGCCCTGGTCGATGGCGATGTCCACCAGCACGCTGCCCGGCTTCATCTGAGCCACGAGGTCGTTCGTCACCAGCTTGGGAGCCGCGGCGCCAGGGATCAGCACCGAGCCGATCACCAGGTCGGCCTCGGTGACCGCGCGCTCGATCGCCAGCTCCGAGGACGCGATGCCGTGCACCCGGTTGCCGTAGCGCCAGAAGCTCATGCGGAGCTTCTCCAGGTCGATGTCGAGCAGCGTGACGTCGGCGCCCATCCCCATCGCGATGTTCGCGGCGTTCTGGCCGGCGGTCCCGGCGCCCAGCGCGGCCACCTTTGCGCCCGCAACGCCACCGACGCCGCCCATCAGCACCCCACGGCCACCGCGGGCCTTGAGCAGCGAGGCCGCGCCCACTTGGGGGGCGAGACAGCCGGCGACCTCGCTCATGGGGTACAGCAGCGGCAGGGAGCGGTCGGGGCGCTGCACCGTCTCGTACGCGATGGAGGTCGTCCCCGCATCGATCAGTGCCTTCGTCAGCTCCGGCTCGGCGGCCAGATGCAGATAGGTGAACAGCACCTGGTCGGCGCGCAGGCGGCCGTACTCCTCGGCGATCGGCTCCTTGACCTTGACGACCATCTCGGCCTCGCCCCAGACCTCGTCCGCGGACTCCACGATGCGGGCGCCCTGGGCGGCGTACTCCTCGTCGGTGATCGAGGAGCCCACGCCGGCTCCGGCCTGCACAAGCACCTCATGGCCGCGGCCGGTGAGCTCCCGGACGCCGACGGGGGTCATGCCGACCCGGTACTCGTTGTTCTTGACCTCAGTGGGGACTCCGATGCGCATGGCCCCACTCTGCCAGTGACGTGCGCCATCGGGGCGGCGGGTGGGGCACGCCACCCCCTCCGGCACAATGGCGTGACCTGCACCACAGCCCCCCGTCACGCCGACCATTGGAGAGCCCATGAACTCGCTCGTCCTCGTCCTGGTCGGGATCGCCATGATCCTGGCCGGGTACCTCCTCTACTCCCGGTGGCTGGCCACCCGGGTGTACACGCTCGATGCGGGGTTCCGCACCCCCTCCCACGCCCTGCGCGACGACGTGGACTTCGTGCCCACGAACAAGTACGTGCTGTGGGGCCACCATTTCACCTCCGTGGCCGGTGCGGCTCCCATCGTGGGCCCGGCGGTGGCGGTGATCTGGGGCTGGCTCCCGGCCTTCCTGTGGGTCACGCTCGGTACCATCTTCTTCGCCGGCATGCACGACCTGGGTGCACTGTGGGCCTCGGTGCGCAACCGGGGGCAGTCCATCGGCTCGCTGTCGGCCCGGTACATCGGGCGTCGCGGGGCCAACCTGTTCCTGGTCGTCATCTTCCTGCTGCTGCTGATGGTGAACGCGGCCTTCGCGGTGGTCATCTCCGGTCTGCTGGTCAGCACCCCGAGCGCGGTTATCCCCACTTGGGGCGCGATCGCCGTGGCCCTGCTGATCGGCCAGGCCATCTACCGCTTCCGCTGGAACCTGCCGATCGTCAGCGTGGTGGGCGTCGTCGCCCTGTACGCCCTGATCTGGCTGGGTGACCAGTACCCGGTCTCGCTGCCGGACACGGTCCTGGGCATGCCGGCCAGCGGCGTGTGGATCGTCATCCTGTTTGCCTACGCGGGCATCGCCTCGGTGCTGCCGGTGTGGCTCCTGTTGCAGCCGCGCGACTACATCAACGGTCTGCAGCTCTTCCTGGCGCTGGGCATCCTGTTCGCCGCGGTGCTCATCTCCACCCCCACCGTGGTGGCCCCGGCCATCAACGACGCGGTGCCGGAGGGCACGCCGGGCATCGTGCCGTTGCTGTTCGTCACCATCGCCTGCGGCGCCATCTCCGGCTTCCACGGCATGGTCGCCTCGGGCACCAGCTCCAAGCAGCTCGACAACGAGACCGACGCCCGCTTCGTCGGGTACTTCGGCGCCGTGGGCGAGGGGCTGCTGGCCCTGGGTGCGATCGTCGCCACCACCGCCGGCTTCCAGACCCTTGCGGACTGGGAGGAGGTCTACAGCGCGTTCGGGCAGGGCGGTGTCGCCGCGTTCGTCGAGGGCGGTGGCTCCATCGTCCAGAACGGCCTGGGCCTGCCGCAGTCGCTGAGTGCCACCATCCTGGCCACCACGGCGGTCCTGTTCGCGGCCACCACCATGGACACAGGGGTGCGCCTGCAGCGCTTCGTGGTCTCGGAGATCGGCGAGGTCATGGGCGTGACGCTCAACAAGTGGGTCTCCACCGCCATCGTGCTGGTGGTGGCCGTGGGCCTGACCTTCGCCGCCGGTGCGGACGGCTCCGGTGGCATGCTCATCTGGCCGCTGTTCGGCACCACCAACCAGATCATGGCCGGGCTGACCCTCGCCATCGTCGCGGTGATGCTGCTGCGCCGTGGGCGCCCCGCGCTGCCGGCGATCATCCCGCTGACCTTCGTGCTGATCATGAGCGTGCTGGCCCTGCTGGTGCAGATGGGCACCTTCTGGCAGGACGGCAACTGGCTGCTGCTGGTGCTGGACGTGATCATCCTGGTGGCCGCCGTGTGGGTCATCGTCGAGGCCGTGGGCGCGATGGTGCGTGCCTCCCGCGGTGAGGTCGACGACGACGAGCACGACCCCCTCGACGCGGGTGAGGGGGCGACGGCCCGAGATGCCGTCTCCCGCTGAGTCCCCCGACGGCCTGGCCGGCCTGGGCGTGCGCGTCCGGGCCGGCCTGCGGGCCGTCGGTGCGTGGGCGGAGGAGAGCTACCACCTGCCCTACCGGTCGACGCTGGCCCGGGCGCAGGCCGATGAAGACGACCTGTTCATGCTGATGGTGCTGGGGGAGTCGCTCGGTCTGCCCAACCCGATGGGCTACCACTCCCTGGAGCTCCTGCCGGCCGTCTACGAACGCTTCCACGTGTGGCACCAGCGGATGGGCATGGACCGCTCTCCGCTGGACCACATGTCCTGCTGCTGACGGGGAAGGGCCCATGAGCTCACTGCTGGAGACCCTGCTGACCCGCTCCACCCTGTTTGTCGGGGGCAAGGGTGGGGTGGGCAAGACCACCATGGCCTCGGCCGTGGCCCTGGAGGCCGCGCGGCGGGGCCGGCGCACGCTGCTGGTCTCCACCGACCCGGCGCACAACCTCGGGCACCTGTGGGGCCGCCGCCTAGGGGGCCGGGTCACGGCGGTGCGCGAGGGCCTGGAGGTGCTGGAGATCGACCCCACCCGCGAGGTGGAGGAGCACCTGGCCGCCGTGGGGCGCACGATGCGGCGGATGATGCCGGAGCACCTGCATGGCGAGGTGGCCCGCCATCTGGACGCCGCACGGGAGGCCCCCGGCACGCAGGAGGCCGCGCTGCTGGAGGCCGTGGCGGACGTGGTGGCCGGCGCCCCGGAGCGGGACCTGGTGGTGTTCGACACCGCGCCCTCGGGGCACACCTCGCGCCTGCTCTCCCTGCCCGAGCACCTCCGCGCCTGGACCGACGCGCTGCTGGCGCGGCAGGACTCCTCGGCCCGCTTCGGGCAGGCGCTGCGGGGCCTGGGGGACGCCGATGCGAGCTCCCGGCGGGCCCGGCGCGATGCGGAGATCCGCGGGGTGCTCGAGCGCCGCCGGGCCCGCTTC
The DNA here is from genome assembly GCF_041937525.1 of Kytococcus sedentarius. Lineage (GTDB taxonomy): Bacteria > Actinomycetota > Actinomycetes > Actinomycetales > Dermatophilaceae > Kytococcus > Kytococcus sedentarius_A. The sequence continues at coordinate 1,756,438 of NZ_CP169391.1, read as the reverse complement.
GAGCTGCTGCGCACCACCTTCACCGCCCCGGAGACGGGCTTCCTGCTGGTGATGACCGCCGAGCGGCTGCCCGCCGACGAGACGTTGGAGCTCCACGACACCCTGGCCGGCCTGGGGGTGGGCATCGACGGGCTGGTGGTGAACCGGCGGTCCCCGCGGGACCAGGGGGAGTTCCTCGCCCGCCGGCATGACCAGGAGCAGGTGCACCTGGACCGGGTGCGGACCGCGCTGCCGGACCTGCCCGCCCTGGAGATCCCCTTGCACGACGCCGACCCGGTGGGTGAGGACGGGCTCGCGCAGGTGGTCTGGGCCCTGGCCGGCGAGCCGGGCTGAACGCCCCTGGCCCGGTGAGGAGCCCGTGTGACCGGACTCCCAGCCCGGAGCGGCACAATGGCCCGGCCCGGCACGGGGTCGGAGCAGGTTCGACAGAAAGGACCGCAGCGTGAGCGAACGCATCGAGGAGACCGGCACGTCCGGGCCCGGGTGGGCCACGGACAAGGCCCTGGGCTGGCTGTTGACCCTCACCGGCCTGGTCGGCTGGGGCGCCAGCGCCACCCTGGTCTGGGAGCGGCTGAACCTGTACGAGAACCCGCTGCACCGCACCTCCTGCGACGTGAACCCGCTGGTCAGCTGCGGCACCGTGATGCAGACTCCGCAGGCCGAGCTGTTCGGCTTCCCCAACCCGCTGATCGGCATCGTCGGCTACGCGCTGGTGGTGGCCTTCGGCGTCGCCCTGCTGGCCGGCGCCCACTTCTCCCGCTGGCTGTGGGCGTGCATCTGGGTGGGCGTCGCCCTGGCCGGGGTGTTCCTCATCTGGCTGTGGTCGCAGGCGCTGTTCGACATCGTGAAGCTCTGCATCTACTGCATGGTCGCGTGGGCCGCCACCATCCCGATGTTCCTCGGCCTCACCGGCGCCCTGGTGAGCCGGGGCACCTTCGGCCTGTCCGATGGGGTGCGCCGCTTCGCCCGCGAGTGGACCTGGGTGACGGTGATCGTGGTCTACGTGGCCGTCACCGCCTCGGTGCTCGCGGTGTTCCTGCCGAAGTTCATGGCCCAGTGAGCTGAGACCCGCCACACGCGAGAGGGACCACCCCGACGGAGTGGTCCCTCTCGCGTGTGGCGGGTCTCAGGCGCCGCGCTCGACGGCGACCTGCAGCTGGGCCAGCCCCTTCTCGAAGTCCTGGCCGAGCATCTTGTCCATGTCCGCGACCGGCGAGAGCGCCCGCATCATGAGGCTCTTCCGGCCACTCATGGCCCAGGTGACCAGCGTGCCGAGCGCCGTGGGCTCCAGCGTGAAGGCCACCTGGTGGTCCGCACGGAAGGGTTTGTCGAAGTGGAGGTCCAGGGCCACGCGCGACGGCTCGGCGTGGGTGATCTGCATGCGGCCCTTGCCGGCCTTGCGGTTGCCCTCCCACGCGTACCGGGCGCCCACCCCGTTGGCGGGCTCGGAGTAGGTGCGGTGCAGGTCGGCGTCCAGACCCTCCCAGGGGGACCACAGCTGCCAGCGGTGCAGGTCGTCGAGGTAGGGGAAGACGGTCTCGGGGGCGGCGGCGATCTCACGGGAGCGCGACACGATGAAGTTCTTGGCCATGGCCCGATCATGGCGCATCGCGCCGCGGGAGCGCACTCCGTAGGCTGGTGGCATGAGTGAACTCCAGAGGGTCATCGTCGACGAGATGGGCGTGCGGGCGCAGATCGACCCGGCGCAGGAGGTCGAGCGCCGCGTCGACTTCCTCGTGAACTATCTGCGCGCCACGGGCACGAAGGGCTTCGTCCTGGGTATCTCCGGCGGCGTGGACTCCACCCTGGCCGGGCGGCTGGCCCAGCTGGCCGCCGAGCGGCACCGTGAGCAGGGGGGCGATGCGGTGTTCGTCGCCGTCCGCCTGCCGCACCACGTGCAGCACGACGAGGACGACGCCCGGGCCGCGATGCAGTTCGTCGCCGCCGACGAGGAGGTCACCTACGACGTCGGGCCGGCGGTGGACGCCTTCGAGGAGCAGTTCGCCGTCGCGCTGGGGCAGGAGGTCAGCGACTTCAACAAGGGGAACATCAAGGCCCGGCTGCGGATGGTGGCCCAGTACGCCATCGCCGGCGAGCGCTCGCTGCTGGTCGTCGGCACCGACCACGGGGCGGAGTCGGTCACCGGCTTCTTCACCAAGTTCGGCGACGGCGGCGCGGACATCCTGCCGCTGTTCGGCCTGCACAAGGGCCAGAACCGCGAGCTCGCGCGTCACCTGGGGGCGCCGGAGCGGCTCTGGGCGAAGGTGCCCACCGCGGACCTGCTTGATGACCAGCCCGGCCGTCCCGACGAGGACGAGCTCGGCCTCACCTACGCGGACATCGACACCTACCTCGAGGGCGGTGAGGTCCCCGACGAGGTGGCCGACCGCATCGAGCAGAAGTGGCGCACCTCGCGACACAAGCGAACCACCCCGGTCACGATCCACGACACGTGGTGGCGCACCGACCACCAGATGGAGGACTGAGATGCAGCTCGAGGGCAAGGTCTTCGCCGTCACCGGCGGCGGGAACGGCATCGGACGGGAGGTCGTGCTCGGCCTGCTGCGGGCGGGTTCGCGCGTGGCCGCGCTGGACCTCAGCGTCGAGGGCCTGGCGGCCACCGTCGCCGAGGCGGAGGCGGAGGGGTCGGCGGCCATGCTGACCACCCACCCCGTCGACGTCACGCAGCGCGATGCGGTGAGCACGCTGCCCGAGCAGGTCGTCGCCGCGCACGGTGCCGTGGACGGCCTGGTGAACGTCGCCGGCATCATCCAGCCCTTCGTGAAGGTCGACGCCCTCGAGGTGGAGCAGATCGAGAAGGTCATGAACGTGAACTTCTGGGGCGTGGTGAACACCTGCCAGGCCTTCCTGCCGCACCTGCAGACCCGCCCCGAGGCCGCCATCGTGAACTTCGCCAGCATGGGCGCGCTCACGCCAGTGCCGGGACAGTCGGCCTACGGCGCCAGCAAGGCGGCGGTGAAGCTCTTCACCGAGGGGTTGTACTGCGAGCTGAAGGACGGCCCGGTGGCCGTCACCATCGTGTTCCCCGGCGCGATCGCCACCGACATCGCCGGCAACTCCGGGGTGAGCGTCAACGTCCCGGCCGACGACACGGCGGCCTCCGAGGCCAGCAGCCACCCCATGACCTCGGCGCCTGACGCGGCCGAGGCGACCATCGGCGCCATCGAGTCCGGTGCCTACCGCCTGGTGATCGGCAAGGACGCCAAGTTCGTGGACTGGGCCTCCCGCGTGGCCCCGCAGTGGGCGGCCAACTACATCACCCGCAAGATGGGCGACCTGCTGGAGCGCGGATGACGGAGCCCACCCCGCAGCGCGAGCCCCTGCCCCGCGACGGCCTGGACGACCTGGAGCGCTTCCGCCGCGCCCAGTTCCTGTTCGAACAGCGGCTCTTCACCGAGGCAGCGGTGGAGCTGGAGACCCTGCTGGGCACGGCCGACCCGGGGCACGGCCTCGACGAGGTGCGGTTGCTCCTGGCCCGGTCGTACTACCACTCCGCGCAGTTGCAGCGGGCCGAGAACATGGCGCGCGAGCGGCTGGCCGAGCACCCGGAGGACGCGTACATGGCAATGCTGCTGGGGCGCTCCCTGGAGCGTCAGGGGCGCCACGAGGAGGCGGCGCCGTACCTGGAGCGGGCGCGGGTCCTGGGTCAGGAGCTCTGAGCCCTTCCCCGACGGGGTGCAGGGGTGCAGACTGGGTGGTGATTCCGCAGCACGGTGCGGCGGACCGTCCCTGAAGGAGCCACCGTGGCATCCAAGCTCAACCCCTACCTCACCTTCGACGGCACCTGTGAGGAGGCGATGCGCTTCTACGGCGAGGCCTTCGGTGCCGAGCCGCAGCTCCTGCGCTTCCGCGACGCCGGCATGGACACCGACGGCATCATGCACGCCAGCCTGGAGTCCCCCGAGGGCTGGACGCTCTTCGCCAGTGACACCGCACCCGGCATGCCCGAGGAGCACCGTCCCGGCAACAACCTGCAGATCTCCCTCTCCGGCGACGACGTCCAGCGCTTGACCGAGGTCTTCGAGAAGGTCACGGCGGGCGGACGGGTGATCATGCCCATGGAGAAGCAGATGTGGGGCGACGTCTACGGCCTGTCCGAGGACCGCTACGGCATCCAGTGGCACTGCAACCTGCCGGGGGACGGCGCCTGAGGCGCGCGCCACACCCGGACCCCAGACGGAATGACACGCCCGGACCCCCCGTTGGTCCGGGCGTGTCTGCTGCCTCCGCCCGCCAGGGTGCCCCCGGCTCCCCGCGCCCTGCCGTCCTGATCCTCTGGCTGGCCGCGGCGACCTTCGGCATCGGCATCACCGAGTTCGCGGCCATGACGCTGCTGCCCTTCTACGCCGCCGAGTTCGGCGTGCCGGAGCACACCGCATCGAGGGCCGTGAGCGCCTACGCGCTCGGTGTCGTGGTGGGAGCGCCGGTGCTGTCCATGGCGGTGTCCCGCTGGGAGCGGCGCAAGGCGCTGCTGGCCCTGCTGGGGCTGTTCGTGATCGGCAACCTGCTGGGTGCCGCCGCGAACTCCATGGAGACCCTCGTGGCTGCGCGCTTCCTGGCGGGCCTGCCCCACGGGGCGCTGTTCGGCATCGCCCAGCTGGTGGCCGCCACGGCACTGGGGCGGGAGCGGGCCGCGCAGGCCGTGGCCTGGGTGCTGACCGGTCTGACGGTGGCCACGGTGGTGGGGGTGCCCACGCTGAGTGCACTGGGGCAGGCGACCAGCTGGCGGGTGCCCTTCGTGCTGGTGGCGCTCGGGGGAGTGGTCGTGGCGTTCATGCTGGCCCGGCTCGTACCCCCGGGCGGTGGGGCGCGGCAGGGCTCTGCGCGCAAGGAGCTGGGCGCCCTGCGCAACCCGGACGTGCTGCTGCCGCTGGCCATGGGCGCCATCGGCTTCGGCGGGATGTTCGCCGTGTACTCGTTCCTGTCGGCCACCCTGCTGGAGCACACGCACGCACCCGGGTGGGCCATCCCCATCGTGCTGATGGCCTACGGCGTGGGCGGCACGCTGGGCAACCTGGTGGCCGGGCGCGCCCCGGAGGCGCGGCTGCTCGTGACCGCCGGCGCCTTCCAGGCGTTCATCGGCGTGGCCACGCTGGTGTACTCGTTCACCGTGGACCACTGGTGGCTCATGCTGGTCTCGGTGGCGCTGGTGGGATTCGGTGGCGGCATGGTGGTGCCCCTGCAGACGCGGTTGATGCACGTGGCCGGGGAGGCACAGACCATGGCCGCGGCCCTGAACCACGCGGCCTTCAACGCGGCCAACGCGCTCGGCCCGGCCGTCGCCAGTGCGGCGCTCGCGGCCGGCTGGGGATGGCGTTCCACCGGCTGGGTGGGCGTCCTGCTGGCCACCGGTGGCCTGCTGGTGTGGGTGGTCATCCTGCTGCGGGAGCGCTCCCGGGCCGTTCCGGCTGCGCAGCCGGCAGGCTGACGATCCGGGCCGTGCCGCGCACCGGTCACGTGGCACGCTGACGACTGTGGACGAGCTGCTGGTGGAGAAGGTGCTGCGCTGCGTGGAGCTGGTTCCACGGGGGCAGGTGGTGGCCTATGGCGAGGTCGCCCGCATCGTCGGCACGGCCGCGCGGGTGGTGGGGGCGATCATGGCCACGCACGGGCACCTCGTCAGCTGGTGGCGTGTGACGAGCCACGCGGGCGACCTGCGCTCCGACCTGCTCGCCCGCGCACTGCCGCACTGGCAGGAGGAGGGCATCGAGCTCAAGCCCAACGGGCTCGGCTGCCGCATCGCCGAGTACCGGGTGGACCTGGACTGGCTGGCCCGCGAGTGGGCCGCCGACACCGCTGACCTGCCGGACGCCTGAGCCGCGCGCCACGCACGCGGGGCGCCGCGCCCCCCATCGGCCCGCGGGGGAGACTGGCCCCATGAGCGAACAGACCTCCCCCTGGACCGGACGCGACGACGGCCCCGGCCCCGAGCACCGCCGGTGGCACCACATCGCGAACGGGGCCGCGGACGGCGGTGAGGTGCGGGGGCCCCAGGTCGGCGTCGTCGGCTTCGCCAGCGACGAGGGGGTGCGCCGCAACTCCGGCCGCCAGGGCGCGGTCGACTCGCCGCCGTTGCTGCGCGCGGCCCTGGCCGGCATGGCCGCCCACCGCCCGTTCACCCTCATCGACCACGGCGACACCGGGTACGACGGCGACGACCTGGAGACCGGACACGGTGCGGTGGGTGACGCCATCGCCGCCTCCCTCGATGCGGACGACCTCACCCTCGTGCTCGGCGGCGGGCACGAGACCGCCTGGGGCTGCTACCTGGGGCGGGCCCGCTCGCAGCGCTTCGGCAGCGACGAGGCCATGGGGCGGACGCTGGTGGTGAACCTCGATGCCCACTTCGATCTGCGCCACGCCGAGCGCCCCAGCAGCGGCACCCCCTTCCTGCAGATGGCTCACGCGGAGCAGCAGGCCGGCCGGCACCTGGACTACGCGGTGGTGGGCATCGCCGAGCCCAGCAACACCACCGTGCTGTTCGACACCGCGCGGCAGCTGGGGGTGCGGTGGCTCACGGACGTGGACTCCACCGAGGAGCGTGCGCTGTCCTTCCTGGATGAGGTCATGGCTCTCGCGGAGCACGTGCACCTGGAGATCGACCTCGACGTGCTGCCCGCCGACATCGCCCCCGGGGTGAGTGCCCCGGCCGCCTACGGGGTGCCGATGCGCACCTGCAGCGCCGTGGTGCGCCACGTGGCGGCGAGCGGCAAGCTCCGCATCGTGGACGTGGCCGAGTACAACCCGCGGTACGACATCGACTCCCGCACCGCCAGGGCCGCAGCACGCCTGGTGACCGACATCGTCCACGCCCTGCCCGGTGCCTGATGTGACCGGGGCCGATGGGGGAGCGCGTCCGGGCACGGTGGAGGTCCGCCTGCTGCGCGCGGCCGATGCGGAGGCGGTCGGCCCGCTGCACAACCGGATGTGGCGGCTGACCTACACGGGGCTGGTCCCGCAGGAGCGGCTGGATGCGCTGGACGACGCCGCGTCGGTGGGCCGCTGGCGGGAGCTGGGGAGGGTGCTGGAGCGCGATGGCCGGACGAGCACCGGTGCGGTGACCCGGGTGCTCACGGTGAACGGCGTGCCGGTGGGGTTCGCGGGAGCGGGGCCGCCGCGGGATGACGACGCCCCCGCGTCGCAGGAGCTGTGGAGCCTCTACCTGGCCCCTGAGCACCACGGCAGCGGGCTGGCGGACGTGCTCATGGACGCCTCGCTGCCGCCCGGCCCGGCCTACCTGTGGGTGCTGCGGGGCAACGAGCGGGCCGCGGCGTACTACCGCAAGCGGGGGTTCGTGCGGGACGGTGCCACCAAGCCCCTCGCCGGCACCGATGCCCTGGAGGACCGTCTGGTGCGCCCGGACTGACCTGCGTGGCCGGTCTGATGACCCCGGGGTGGACACACAAAAGTGCGGTCTGACACACCGTCGGGGACAGGTCAGCCCGTACTTTGCTGTGTCCACCCCTCGCTGCCTGCGCACAGCCGGCCGCCCCGCATCGAGTCGTCGTTGTTGGGGCGGGGTGAACTGTTCGTCGCTGTGTGCGCTCAGAAGGCGGAATGTCCCCCAGCTCAGACGACTCGATGGGGGTGCGCCCCAACTGCGACGACTCGATGGGGCAAGCACTGGGACGGGGGCCGGACACGGCGAGCTGGCACGGCAAAGGTGAACTCGGCACGCCGAACTCGGCGTGCCGAGTTCACCTTTGCCGTGCCGGGTCCCGGCGGGGGTGTGCCCAACGACGACGAACAGATGGCACCACCCATCCCGGGCAGGCGCCCCAACCCCACCCACCCCAGGCAGGGTCCCGTGCCCGGCGCGCACCACCACCCCAGGCCTCCACCCCACACCACGACTCCACCGCTCCATAGCCCCCAACTATGACTTTCGGGCAAAGTCATATACAGTGACTATGGCAGCGCGGCAGAGACCGAGCTGCACCCCAGACGCCAACACGTAGTGAGGGATACACGCATGTCGCTGATCAACACCACCATCAAGCCCTTCCAGACCACCGGCTTCGTCAACGGCGAGTTCAAGGACTTCTCGGACGCCGACATCCAGGGCAAGTGGGCCATCTTCTTCTTCTACCCGGCCGACTTCACCTTCGTGTGCCCCACCGAGCTCGGTGACCTCGCCGACTACTACGAGGAGCTGAAGGGCCTCGGTGTCGAGGTGTTCTCCGTCTCCACCGACACCCACTTCACGCACAAGGCGTGGCACTCCTCCTCCGAGACCATCGGCAAGATCACCTACCCGATGCTCGGCGACGCCACCCAGCAGATCTCCCGCAACTTCGAGATCCTGCGCGAGGACGAGGGTCTGGCCAACCGTGGCACCTTCCTGGTGGACCCGGACGGCGTCATCCAGTTCACCGAGGTGACCTCCGAGGGCATCGGCCGCAACGCCGCCGAGCTGGTCCGCAAGGTCAAGGCCGCCCAGTACGTGCGCAACAACCCCGGCCAGGTCTGCCCGGCCAAGTGGGAGGAGGGCGCCGAGACGCTCGAGCCCTCGCTGGACCTCGTCGGCAAGATCTGAGCCGAGGCTCCTCCCGGTCAGCGAGTGGCTGACCACCCCTGACCGTCGTGCGTGGGGTCGGGTCCCCTTTCCCCGACCCCGCGCCCGACGTCATCCCCACCGGCTGCGCCCCATCCTCGATGCCGTGAGCGCGCCACTCCTCGACCGCCCGCCCGGTCGTTCTCCCCGACTTCTCGTCACCGCTGTTCGTCATGCCAGGAGGCACCCGTGCTCGACCAGAACCTCGCCAACCAGCTCCGTCAGCTCCTGGGCAACCTGAAGCGCCCCGTCGAGCTCCTCACCACCGTCGAGGACGGTGCCACCGACAAGACCTCGCGCGAGACCCTCGAGCTGTGCGCCGAGATCGCCGAGATGTCCGAGCTCGTCACCGCCCGTGAGGCACAGGGCGAGGAGCGCGCCGACCGCGCGCCCTCCTTCCGCATCCAGGCCGCGGCCGACACCTCCTCCGCGGTGACCTTCGCCGGTCTGCCGATGGGGCACGAGTTCACCTCGCTGGTGCTCGCGCTGCTGAACATCGGTGGCCACCCCAGCAAGGCCGCCGCCGAGACGATCGAGCAGGTCCGCGGCATCGAGGGCACGCACCGCTTCGAGACCTTCTTCAGCCAGTCCTGCCAGAACTGCCCCGACGTGGTGCAGGCGCTGGACCTCATGGCCACGCTGAACCCGAACATCACGCACGTCGCCATCGACGGCTCCGCCTTCCCCGAGGAGGCCGACGAGCGCGGTGTCATGGCCGTGCCGACCGTCTTCCACAACGGGGAGGACTTCGGCTCCGGGCGCATGACCCTGGAGGAGATCGTCGAGCGCATCGACACCGGCGCCGCCGAGGCCGCCGCTGCCAAGCTCTCCGAGGCCGACCCCTACGAGGTGCTCGTGCTGGGTGGTGGCCCCGCCGGCTCCACCGCCGCCATCTACGCGGCGCGCAAGGGCATCCGCACCGGCCTGGTGGCCGAGCGCATGGGTGGTCAGGTGAACGACACCATGAGCATCGAGAACGTCTCGGGCACCTCGCACACCGAGGGCCCCAAGCTGGCTGCCGACCTCGAGCGTCACGTGAACGACTACGAGGTGGAGCTGGTGAAGTCCCAGCAGGCCGTGGGCGTCACCCCGGCCGCCCAGGAGGGCGGCTACCACTCCGTCGAGCTGGCCTCCGGCGCCACGCTGCGTTCCCGCTCGCTGGTCATCGCCACCGGCGCCTCCTGGCGCACCATGGGCGTGCCCGGTGAGGACGAGTACCGCAACAAGGGCGTCACCTTCTGCCCGCACTGCGACGGCCCGCTGTTCAAGGGCAAGCGCGTCGCCGTCATCGGCGGTGGCAACTCCGGTGTGGAGGCCGCCATCGACCTGGCCGGCATCGTGGGTCACGTCACCGTGCTGGAGTTCATGGACTCCATGCGCGCCGACCAGGTGCTGCAGGACAAGCTGCGCAGCCTGCCGAACGTCGACATCGTGCTGGGTGCGGCCACCAAGGAGGTCGTCGGTGACGGCTCCCGCGTGACCGGCCTGGCCTACGAGGAGCGGGCCACCGGCGAGAGCCACCAGCTGGAGCTCGAGGGCGTCTTCGTGCAGATCGGGCTGGTGCCCAACTCGGCCTTCCTCAAGGAGTCCGGCGTGGAGCTGACCGACCGCGGCGAGGTCGTGATCGACGACCGCGGTGCCACCAACGTCCCCGGCATCTTCGCCGCCGGTGACGTCTCGACCGTGCCGTACAAGCAGATCGTGGTGGCCTTCGGGTCGGGCTCGACGGCCTCGCTGAGCGCCTTCGACCACCTGATCCGCACCTCCGCCCCGGCGGACGAGTCGGCCTCCGAGACGGCTGCGGCCACCAAGGTCGTGGACGGCGAGAACGAGCCCACCGACGTCGCCGACCTGGCGGACTCGCGCTCGTGAACCTGCGCGACCTCGAGTACCTGGTGGCGCTGGGCGACCACGGGAACTTCGGTCGCGCGGCCGCTGCCTGTGGTGTCAGCCAGCCCACGCTGAGCACCCAGGTCAAGAAGCTGGAGGCGGTCCTGGGGTGCGCGCTCGTGGAGCGTGCGGGCCGCCAGACCCTGTTGACCCCGGCCGGCGAGCAGATCGCCGGCCGGGCGCGGCGCATGATGGGCCATGCCGAGGCGATCCGCCGCATCGCTGAGCAGGCGCGTGACCCGCGCTCCGGCTCCTTGCGGTTGGGCATCTTCCCCACCTTGGCGCCGTACCTTCTCCCCCACGTGGTGCCGGCCGTGCACCGTGCGCTGCCGGAGCTCAATCTCCTGCTGGTGGAGGAGCGCACGCCGGACCTCCTGCAGCAGCTGCGGGAGGGCACGCTCGATGCGGTGGTCCTCGCCGGGCCCCTGACCGACCCGGGTCTGACGGTGGAGCCCCTGTTCCGGGAGGACTTCCTGCTGGCCGTGCCGCTGGACCACCCGCTGGCGGAGCACGACGAGGTGGAGCCCTCGGTCCTGGGGGAGGAGTCCGTGCTCCTGCTGGAGGACGGTCACTGCCTGCGCGACCAGGCCCTCGACGTGTGCCGCTCGTCCGGCGCCGTGGAGATGGACGGTTTCCGCGCCACCTCCCTGGAGACCCTGCGACACATGGTGGCCTCGGGTGTGGGTGTGACCCTCATGCCGCGGATGGCGGTGGACCGCCCCGGAGGCGCCGGGGGAGTGGCGACGGTCGAGTTCGCCGCGCCCGCGCCCCATCGGGACATCGTGCTGGCCTGGCGCACCTCCTCGGTGCAGGGCGACCTCATGCCGGAGCTCGCCGGACTGCTCCGCGCCGTCCCCGCGGAGCTGGCCAGCCCGGCGACCTGAGGCCGAACGCTCGGCCAGCAGGCCGCAGCGCCGGGGACCTCAGCCCCGGGCGCCCTTCCCGCCCTGCCGGCGCCGCATCGTGCCGCGTCGGCGGTGGGCGCCGGTCCAGCGTGGGGGCGGCCGGTGGCCGGGTCGTGGCGTGATGCGTCCCCCGCGAGCCGGCTTCCCGGCCGTCCCGGCACCGCGTCCCGAGCCCGTTCCGTCGGGGCCCGGCCCGGCTGCGGCGCCGGGCCCGCCGCGGCGCAGCCGGCGCAGTGCCCGGAACACCAGGGTGCGGGGCACCCGCACACCGGTGGCCAGGTACTCCACGTCGGCCGAGTTGTGCACCGTGGAGGTCAGGTCCGCCAGGCCCCCAGGTGTGCCCAGCACCATCACGACGTCGCCCACCTGCAGGGGCAGGTCGGGCTCCGGGGCCTCGATGCGCTCCCCGTCCCGCGAGAGGACCGCGGCGTAGACCGGCAGCTTGCGGCCGGTGTCCGGGTGGCACAGCAGCTGGCCCAGCGTCATCCGGTGCCCCTGCAGCCACGAGTACAGCGCCGGCGAGTGCTCACGGCTCACGTCCAGCCGCGCGGCCTCCGGAGTGCGGCGACCCACCCGCCGCTGCAGCGACGAGAGCACCTCGTGGGCCCACTCGTCCTCCCGCTCCATCACCTTGCGCACGAAGTGCCAGTAGTTCGGGCTGATGAGGTAGGCCATCGCCTCGTGCGCCACCAGCTCGGCGGGCACGAAGACCGCATCGGGGGCGAAGGCCTCGGTGGTCGACCGGCGGGCCAGCGACTTCTGGCGCAGCGCGAGGTAGCAGTCCGGGTTCGCGGCGCGCACCCGGGCGGCCACGGACATGTTCACGATGTCGCTCTCGGCGCCCACCACCACGCCTGCCACGTCGGTGAGGTCCACCAGCTCGCCCACCGGGTCCACGCGGGTGACCTCCAGACCGGCGTTGGTCAGGTCGCGCGCGACCTCCTCGCCGAACTCGCCGTCGCTCACCACCACCCACGGGCCGTCGGCCAGTCCGGGGCGGTAGGGCCCGATGGGGGTGCCCGGGGTGTTCATGAGCCACTGGCTCAGGCGGTGGGTGTGGGGCCGCTTGAGCTGCATGGTCAGGTACTTGCCGTACTCGTCCAGCGGGTTCACGACGTGCTCGGGGTAGAAGTCCCGCATCCGGTCGGCCATGGCCACCGTGTTCGACCGTGCGATCACCGGCACGTCCGGGCGCAGGAGGTTCACGCTCATGACCACGGCCAGGTTGGTCTCGTCGTCGTCGGTCATGGCCAGCACACCGTGGCAGTACGCGTTTCCCAGTCCGGCCGAACCCAGGGTCTCCACCTTGCGGGCGTCGCCGTGCAGCCCCAGGACGGAGCTGGTGGTCTGCCCCATCGTGAGGCGCTCCAGGCGCTCGGGGTCCCGGTCCACGACCACCACGTCACGGTGGATGGCCATCAGGCCTTCCACCACGGCCGCCCCGGTCTGGCCGTTGCCCACCACGATGTAGAAGGGGTCCCGCGTGCGGCGCAGGACCCGCTGGATGCGCAGCGAGGTCATGGCCGCTCGGAAGCCGGGCGCCGAGAGCAGCGAGAACATCGAGGTGATGGCGAAGGTCCAGCTGGCCACGGAGGCGAAGATCGACCCCATCACCCACATGCGCTGGTAGATGGTGAAGGAGTAGGGGATCTCGCCGAAGCCGATGGTGGTGGCCGTGTAGGACATGAAGTACAGCGAGTCGAACAGCGTCAACCGGTGGGGGTTGCCCTCTGCGTCCACGCCCGGCATGAGCGACAGCCCGATCACGGAGATGCTGAAGACCAGCACCACCAGCAGGACCGGCATGCGCATGCGGCGCAGTGCCAGTTGGAGGACGTCCAGGGCGCTGTCATCGCGGGGGACGTCGACCTTCTCGCGGCGTTGGGAGTCGGTGCGGATCGCGCGGTGCTGCGCGGTCATGCGGGTCAGGGGGTTGACCACGAGGTGCCCCGCCCCTCAGCGCCCGCGGTAGTTGACCGTCTCGACCACCAGGATCACCAGCGACACCAGGTTGGCGAGCAGTGCGCCCGCGGCGATGGAGACCACCGAGGCCATCTCGTGGGCGTCCGGGATGCCGTCACCGGTCTGGTCGGCCACGACCCACAGGCCCGCCGCGGCGACCAGCTGGAGGCAGGCCACGAGGCTCGCGGCCAGGTGGATGGCGCCGACGTGGGTGCGGTCCCCGACCTTCAGGATGGCGGCCACGATGTTCACCGCCACGGCGATGTACAGCTCGTAGGGGTTGTGCAGCGTGGGGTCCCCGATGTCCCCCAGCACGTACCCGAAGTTCACGGTGGCCGCGAGCAGCACGAAGAATCCGAAGACGACCTTCTCGAAGTTCACGCCCCGACCATACGCGGCATGGCGCGGGGGGCAAGCCGTGACGTCGGGTGCGGTGCGGTGTGTGATCTGCCCAGACGCAGAAGGAGGGAGCCACCGGACCCCTCAGTACGGTGGCTCCCTGTCCCTTGTGCGCCATACGGGGCTCCCTCCAGAAGGCCCGTCGGCCGAGAACGTGTCCCTCGTTCTCGATGTCCTCATTCAAACCCGCTGAAATCTCACCGTGCGCACGCCTCCCTCACAGGATCCTCACAAGTTGGCTCGCCGGGGGATTCCCCTACTCTGGGGCGTGTGAACCAGACCCAGACCGCCGTGCACGTCCTCCTCGTCGAGGACGACGAGATGCTGCGTGAGACGACCGCGCTGGTGCTGGAGCGGCAGGGCTTCACCGTCTCCACCGCCTCCGACGGGGTGGAGGGCCTCGACGCCCTGCGGCGCGAGTCCTTCGACGTCGCCGTGGTGGACGTGATGATGCCCCGCATGGACGGCATCACCTTCGCGCGGAAGGTGCGGGAGGGCTCCGACCTGCCGATCGTGCTGCTCACGGCCCGCGACCTGCCCCACGACCAGCTCGCGGGCTTCCAGGTGGGGGTGGACGACTACGTCACCAAGCCCTTCGACGGGGAGGTGCTCGCCGCGCGCCTGCGCGCGGTGCTCCGTCGCGTCGACACGGTGCCCGAGGAGCCGGTGACCGCCACGATCCGGGTCGCGGACCTCAGCGTGAACCGTGACGGGATGGTGGTGAAGCGGGCCGGCGAGACCGTCAGCCTCAGCGCCACGGAGTTCCGGCTGCTCGAGGTGCTGCTGGACCACCGGGGGCGGGTGCTGTCGCGCCACCAGCTGCTGGAGATGGTCTGGGACATCGGGTCGTGGGGCGACACGCACGTGGTCGAGGTGACCGTCCAGCGCCTGCGCCGCAAGATCGGGGCCGAGCGGATCGTCACGGTCCGGGGAGCCGGGTACAAACTGGTGGATGCGTGACCCAGGACCGCCCCCGGGGCGGCCGTCGGGCCGCCCCCGCCCACAGTGGCGGCATCCCCACCCACCGCCTGGACGCCGCGGTCACCGGCCCGATGCGGGTCAGTGGCCGCACCTCGCGGGAGACCTCGCACCCGGGGACCACGCACTGGCGGGACTCGATCCGCACCCGCATCGTGCTGGCCGTCATGCTGGTCTCGATCATGACCAGCGCCGGGCTCGGGGCGCTGCTGTCCGCCCAGGCGGCCGATGCGGCGCGCGAGAGCCTGCGTCAGCAGGCCATCACCCGGCTCGACACCGTCAGCGACTCCTACCGTCTCGACGGGCGCGTGCGCCTCGGGGCGACGGCCGACCCGGACGTCCCGCCGTTGGAGCTCACCCAGGGCATGCAGGAGGGGGACCGCCGGAGCTACTACGACGGCGAGACGATGTGGGCCAGTGAGCGGCTGGGCCGGGACGTCCTGCTGACGGTGCAGCTGGAGAACGACCTGTTGGAGCAACAGGACACCGCGCGGTACCGCACGCTCCTGCCCTCGCTGGCCGTGACCGCCCTGACCGCGGCGGCCGCCGCGTGGCTCCTGGGCAATGCCCTGTCCAGCCGGTTGCGGCGGGCGGCCGTGGCCGCGGATGCCATGGCGCACGGCGACACCTCGGCCCGCACCGACCAGGGCGGCAGCGACGAGGTGGCGGCGCTGACCCGCGCCGTGGACACCCTGGCGGTCACCCTCCAGACGCGTCTGGAGGCGGAGCGGGCGTTCACCGCGGACGTGGCCCACGAGCTGCGCACGCCGGTGACCGGGCTGGTCTCGGCCGTGGAGCTCCTGCCCGAGGGGCGCCCCGCCACGCTGGTGCGCACCCAGGTGGGGCGGCTGCGGCGGCTCGTCGAGGACCTGCTCGAGGTGTCCCGCCTGGAGAGCGGCTCGGAGGTCGCGACCCTGGAGGAGCACGACCTGGGCGAGATCGTCGACCGCACGGTGCGCTTCCTGGCGGTCTCCGCCCCGTGTGAGCGGGTCGAGCTGCGGGGCGAGGCGCCGCGCCGCGTGATGATCGACCCCCGGCGCTTCGAGCGGATCATGGCCAACCTGCTGGTCAACGTGCAGCGCCACGGGGGCGGGCACTGCGTGATCACCGTGGTTCGTCACGCCGTCGTGGTCGATGACTTCGGGGAGGGCTACCCCGAGGACATCCTCGAGCGAGGGCCACAGCGCTTCCACGGCAGCGGTGCCACCAAGGGAACCGGGCTGGGGCTGACCATCATCTCCAAGCAGGCCGCGACGATGGGGGCCACGGTGGAGTTCGACCGCGCCCGCGGCGGGGGCGCTCGCACGGTGCTGCACTTCGAGCCGGCGGACTGAGCCACCGGCGCGCGGGGTCAGTGCGGCAGCTCGTAGGTCTCCCGCGAGGTCGAGCCCACGGGCCGCCCGTCGTGGAAGTTCACGGTGATCGAGGTGTACACGCTGCCGGCCTCGGAGGTCTTCACGTCGGGCGCCTGCACGTCCACCTGGTAGGTCTCCACCGTCCCCTCCGCGCAGTTCGGCGTGCAGTTGTTGACGCTGAACTCGCCACTGCCCTTGGCGCCCTCGGTGTCCCACTGCGACCACTGCAGCTTGCTCAGCGTCGCGTTGGTCTCCTGGCAGTCGAGGCTCAGCGTCTCCGGACGCACCATCGACCCCTCGCCGAGGCAGTCGAGGATCATGGGCTCGGCACCGACCTCGGGGGCCGGGCTCCCGTCCTCGGCGCCCCCTTGGGCCGAGAGCTCTTGCGTGGCCACCTGGGAGGCCGGGGCGCTCGCACTGCTCTCCCCGTGGGTCTGGGGCGCCTCGTCGGCTCCGGAGCAGGCAGCCACCAGCACGGAGCCGGCGGCGGCGAGTACCCAGTTGTGGCGGCGGAAGAGGTGGCGCACGACGTCCTCGGGGGTTGGTGGGGAAGAAGTCGCCTGCCAGTGTGCGCCACGAAGTTCACAGGGTCCTCACGGGGCCGGGCGAGGTCCCGGGCGAGCAGGGCGTGACGTGGCCCGCACGCCAACGGCTCTGCGCGGTCTGCAGCGGATACCCTCTGCTCAGGAGAGTCGTCCCCCGGGCCGCCGGGGGGACGGTTCGGCCACCCTCAGTCACGGCGGACGAAGGAGCATTCATGAGCGACAACTGGGGCGAGGACGACCGCCTCGAAGCCCGCGACGGTGACGGCGTCGACCGTTACGACATCGGCGGCGAGGACCACGAGGAGTGGTACGAGGTCTCGCGCCGCTACCGGCGTGGGCTCGGCGGGTGGTGGTGGCTCGCGCTGCTGGCCATCCCGCTGCTGCTCGCCCTGCTCGGCATGCTCTTCGGGGGCGACGACGAGGGGGAGGGCGACGGAGACGCGTCCTCCAGCACGAACTCGGGCAACGCTTCCTCCTCGAACTCGGCCGAGGCGCCCTCTGCCGCCGCGGTGTCCTACACCGGTGGGGCCGACGAGGTGAGCTTCTCCGCGACGGCACCCAGCGAGTCCGACCGTGACGCCCTGGTGAAGGCCGTCGAGGACGCCAACGAGGGCAAGACCGTGACCTCCGAGGTGTCGGTGGACGAGAGTGCTCCGCTCGTCGCCGGCCCGGCCTTGGGGGCACTCACCGCGGCACTGACCGCCGGTGGGGACGACCTGTCCATCTCCGGTGACGCCGAGGCCCTGACGCTGAGTGGCGAGGTCGCCGATGCTGCGGCCAAGAAGAAGGTGGCTTCCGAGCTGGCGAAGGTCTACCCCGACGCCGAGATCACCAACGAGCTGACCGTTGCCGGTGGCGGCGGGGGCAAGAGCCCCTCGGGCAAGCCCAGCGAGTCCAGCCCTGCCCCGTCGAGCCCGAGCGCGTCGAGCCCGGCCCCGTCGAGCCCGGCCCCGTCGAGCCCCTCGCCGTCCAGCCCGGCCGAGTCGAGCCCGGCGCCGTCGCCGAGCGCGACCTCCGAGCCGGAGCCGAGCCCGAGCGCCTCGAGCCCCGCGCCGTCGCCCAGCGCGACCTCGGAGCCGACGAAGACGCCGGACCCGAGCCGCACCGACGAGCCGGGCCCCGACCCGAGCGTCGACCCGGGCCTGGCCGCGGTCAACAAGATCGAGGACCTCACCTGCAAGAACGCTCCGGCGTCCATGAAGGGCATCTCGGCGCAGTACCCGATGCGGTTCCCCTCCAGCAGCGACGCCCTGTACGGGGACTCGGCGCTGAACGCGGCCCGCATCGGCGAGAAGCTGGCCGGGTGTGACTTCGACGTGGTTGTCGTGGGGCACACCGACAACGTGGGTGGTCAGGTCAACGAGCGCCTGAGCGCCTTCCGCGCCGAGAAGGTCGCCCAGGCCCTGGTGGTCGCCGGTGTGGACTTCGACCGCATCCAGCAGTCCAACGCGAGCGCTTCGCAGCCCATCGCGTCCAACGAGACCGAGGACGGGCGGGCCAAGAACCGTCGCGTCGAGATCCTGGTGAAGTGAGAGGAGAGGACCGATGGCTGAATTCCTGATGGAGTGGCTGTGGTACCTCGTGGCGTTCGTGGTGGGAGCGCTGGCGATGTATGTGGTGATCGGCATGACGGTGCCGGCGGATTCCGAGGACGCCGCCTTCGCCGACCTGCCCGGTGCCCGTGAGATCGGAGACGACGCGTGAACTGGCTGCTGATGATCCTGTCCTTCGTGCTGGGTGGTCTGACCACGTGGCTGTGGTCGGTCCGCACGGTGACGCGGGTGATCCCGGCGAGCGAGTACGACCGCCACCTCGACGCGCGGTACGCCGACGAGGACGATGACCTGTCGCGCGACCGCGACGCTGAGCTGGACCGTGACGGTGACGTGGACCTGGACGCGGACCGCGACCGAGATCGTTCGGTCGGTACCGCGGGCGCCGCCGGTCTCGCGGGCGGCGCAGCAGGTGCTGCTGCACTGTCCGACCGGGACGACGACGAGTACGTCGAGGTCGACGAGGACCACGGTCGCTACACCGAGCGGGACGACGTGGCCCTCGGGGACGACGAGGACCTGGACGACGAGCGCGTCGACTCCACCGACGAGGACGTCCTCGTGAACGCCGAGGAGGAGTCGGCGGGCGCCCACGCGCTGGGCGACCTCGACGACGAGGTGGATGACGACGGGGCCCTCACGGACGACGAGCTCGTGCACACCGATGCCGAGGTGGTCGACGCCGACGCCGACCTGGCGGGTGACGACCCGGTCGACACCACCACCGTGGCCGGAGCCGGCGCGGCGACCGGGGCGGCCGGTCCGGCGGCCGGGTCCCAGCTGCGGGACGAGGACGCCCTGGACCCGGGTGAGGACGTCGAGGACACGGACGACGTCGTGGACCCGGCGCCCCGCAACGCCTCCGATGCGCACACCGAGGCCATCCCGATGGTCGGTGAGGGCATGGTGGACGACGAGCCCGCCGACGACCTGCAGCCCGTGGACGCCGATGCCGAGTACGCCGACGAGGTGGACCCCGTGGACGGGCACACCGAGCTCGTGGACGAGCCCGCGGTGGTGGATGCCGAGGAGGTGGAGCCCATCGAGGACGCTCCCTACGGCCCCGGGTCGGCCCGTCCGGCCGCCGACGGTTCCGGCCCCGAGGGCTGGGCCATCAAGGGCAACGCGGACTCGGGCCTGTTCCACACCGAGGACAGCCCCGGCTACGAGAACACCCAGGCCGAGGTCTGGTTCTTCGACGAGGAGTCGGCCATCGCAGCCGGCTTCCGCCACTGGGACCGCAAGCAGCGCTGACGAGCACCCCTCATCGGCCACAGGGCCCCGTTCCACCCTCCGGTGGGGCGGGGCCCTCGCCCTGCGCGCCGGCCGGGCGTACCGTTCGGTCATGAGCGACCCCGTGATGGTGCCCACCGAGGCCGATGTCGAGGCATTCCTGGACCGGGCCGAGCCCGCCGGGCGCCGTGAGGACGGCTTCGTGCTGTTCGACATGATGAACCGGGCCACCGGCGTGGAGCCGGTGATGTGGGGTCCCAGCATCGTGGGCTACGGGCAGACGCACTACCGCTACGAGTCGGGGCGGGAGGGGGACATGCCCCTCATCGGCTTCTCGCCGCGGAAGGCCAACCTGGCTGTCTACGGCATGCAGGGGCCGGCGACCGACCACCTCATCGAGGCCCTGGGGCCCCACAAGCTGGGGGCGGGCTGCCTCTGGCTGGGGCGGCTGACGAAGATCGACCTCGACGCGCTGGAGCGGCTGGTCGTCGCCGCGTGGGCCCACCAGGTGGAGATCAGCGGCGGGACGGGTGTGTCCGGCGATGCGGGGCAGGTCAGGTCGAGCGGTTGCTGAGCGCCGACTCGTAGAGCTCCCGGGAGGGCAGCCCGGTCTCCGCGGCCACCTGCTTGCAGGCGTCCTTGAGCCGGATGCCCTCGTCCACCAGGGCCTGCACGCGCCCGGCGGCTGCGGCGGGGTCGGCCGCGCGGCGAGCGGCCCCCTGCACCACCACGGTGATCTCACCCCGGGCGCCCTCCTCGGCCCACTGCGCCAGCTCCTCGACCGGGCCCCGGCGCACCTCCTCGTAGGTCTTCGTGAGCTCCCGGCAGACGGCGGCCGGGCGGTCGGGGCCCAGGGCCTCGGCCATCGCCCGCAGGGTCTCGGCCAGTCGGTGCGGGGCCTCGAAGAAGATCATCGTCCGGCGCTCCTCAGCCAGATCGGCCAGCATCGCGGCGCGAGGACCGGCCTTGCGCGGCAGGAAGCCCTCGAAGCAGAACCGGTCCACCGGCAGCCCGGAGACGGCCAGCGCCATGAGCGCCGCACTGGGCCCGGGCACGCAGGTGACCACCAGGTCCCGCTCCACGCAGGCCTGCACCAACCGGTACCCGGGGTCGCTCACCGAGGGCATCCCCGCATCGGTCACGAGCACCACCCGCGCGCCCGCCGCGATGCGGTCGGTCAGCTCGGCGGTGCGGGAGGCCTCGTTGTGCTCGTGGTAGCTCACGATCGGCGCGTCGATGGTGACACCCAGGGCGGCGGCGAGCCGGAGCGTGCGGCGCGTGTCCTCGGCCGCCACCAGGTCGGCCCCCGCCAGCTCCCAGGAGAGGCGCGGCGCGGCGTCCGCGGGGTCTCCGATGGGGGTGGCTGCCAGGACGAGGGCTCCGGTGGTCATGCCCCCATCATCCCCGGCGGGTCGATGGTCACAAGACGGCAACAAACCAGGCAAGGTTTGGCAAAACCGGTCAGCGGCCCCCCGGGGGTGCGATTCGATGGGAGTCGGCGACCAGGGACCACACCCGGTGGTCCCCGCCGCGGACCCCCGGAGGCCACCGTGCTTGCTGCTCTCACCGGTCTCGGCCTGTCCGCCGCGGCCGGTTTCAACGCCTACATCCCCTTCCTCATCGTGGCCTGCGCGGCCCGGTTCACCACGCTGGTCACCCTGCCCCCGGAGTTCGCCTGGATCGAGTCCTGGTGGGCCATCACCGGGGCGGCCGTCCTGCTCGTGGTGGAGATGACGGTCGACAAGATCGCCGTGGTCGACCACGTCAACGACGCCGTGGGCACCTTCCTGCGGCCGATGACCGGCGGCCTCGTCTTCGCAGCCACCTCGGCGGCGGACAGCATCGACAACTCGCAGTGGATGGCGGAGCACCCCTGGGTGGGTGTGATCGCCGGCATCATCGTGGCCGGCATCGTGCACTCGGGAAAGGCCGCAGCGCGCCCGGTGGTGAACGCCAGCACGGCCGGCGTGGGTGCGCCGGTGGTCTCCGTGGCCGAGGACGCCGCCGCCATCTCCCTCAGTGTGGTCGCGGTGCTCGCGCCGCTCTTCGTGCTGGTGCTGCTGGTGGTGCTGGCCTGGATCATCTGGAGCCTGTGGCGCCGGTTCAAGCGCCTGACCGCGCGTCGCCGACCGGACCCGGAGTACGTGCCGGTCTCCTCGTAGACTCGCCCCCCATGAGCAAGGTTCTCTCGGCCGTCGCCTGGCCCTACGCCAACGGACCGCGCCACCTCGGGCACGTCGCCGGCTTCGGTGTCCCCTCGGACGTCTACTCCCGCTACATGCGCATGGCCGGTCACGACGTGCTGATGGTGAGCGGCAGCGACGAGCACGGCACGCCGATCCTCGTGCAGGCCGAGGCCGAGGGGAAGACGCCGCAGGAGTTCGTGGACGCCAACCACCGCCGCATCTGTGAGGACTTCGTCGCCCTGGGGCTCTCCTACGACCTGTACACCCGCACCACCACCGCCAACCACCACCAGGTGGTGCGCGAGATGTTCACCGCCGTCCACGACAACGGCTACTTCGTCGAGCAGACGCAGCTCGGCGCCATCAGCCCGTCCACGGGGCGCACCCTCCCGGACCGCTACATCGAGGGGACCTGCCCGCTCTGCGGGGACGACTCGGCGCGCGGTGACCAGTGCGACAACTGCGGCAACCAGCTGGACCCTGCTGACCTCATCGACCCGCGCTCCCGCCTCAACGGGGAGACGCCCCAGTTCGTGGAGACCAACCACTTCCTGCTCGACCTGCCCGCGCTGGCCGAGGCGCTCGGGGAGTGGCTGGACGGGCGTGAGGCCACCGGCGCATGGCGCCCCAACGTCATCGCCTTCTCGCGCAACATCCTCAAGGAGATCCGCCCACGCGCCATGACGCGGGACATCGACTGGGGCATCAGGGTGCCGCTGCCGGACTGGGAGGACGCCCCCAAGCGCCTCTACGTGTGGTTCGACGCCGTCATCGGCTACCTGTCGGCCTCCATCGAGTGGGCGCGCCGCAGCGGTGACCCCGAGGCGTGGCGCTCCTGGTGGAACGACCCGGAGACCATCAGCTCGTACTTCATGGGCAAGGACAACATCGTCTTCCACTCCCAGATCTGGCCCGCCGAGCTGCTCGCGCACAACGGGCAGGGGTCGAAGGGCGGTGAGCCGGGGCCCTACGGCGAGCTCGTGCTGCCCACCACGGTGGTGAGCACCGAGTTCATGACCCTGGAGGGCAAGCAGTTCTCCACCTCCCGCGGGCACGTCATCTACGTGGGCGACGTCATGCAGCGCCAGCAGCCCGACGCGATCCGCTACTACCTCTCGGCCGTGGCGCCGGAGACGGCCGACGCCGACTTCTCCTGGGAGGAGTTCGCCCGCCGCACCAACGGGGAGCTGGTGGCGGGCTGGGGCAACCTGGTGAACCGCACCGCATCGATGATCGCCAAGAACCTCGGCGAGATCCCGCAGCCGGGAGAGCTGCAGGAGGTGGACCGCGCGCTGCTGGAGACCGTCCGCGGCGGGTTCGCCACCGTGGGCGGCCTGCTCGAGCGCTTCCGCAACCGGCAGGCCCTCGCCGAGGCGATGCGGCTGGTTGGCGAGGCGAACGCCTACATCTCCACCACCGAGCCGTTCAAGCTCAAGGGCGAGGAGAACGCCGAGCGCCTGGCCACCGTGCTGTGGACCTGCGCGCAGGCGGTGACCGATCTCAACACGATGCTGTCGCCCTTCCTGCCGCACACCGCCAACGAGGTGGAGCGCGCGCTGGGCGGGGAGCTGCTCATCGCGCCGAGCCCCCGCACCGAGGAGGTCACGGACCTCGACGACCCCTCGCGCTCCTACCCGATCATCACCGGCGACTACACCGCCGGCGTGCGCTGGGAGCCGCGCGACGTGGTGGTGGGTGCCCCGGTGGCCAAGCCCACGCCGATCTTCCGCAAGCTCGATGACGAGGCGGTGGCGCGGGAGCGTGAGCTGACCACCGCGCCGGTCGCGTGAGCCCGCACTCGAGCCCCCGCAGCGCCGAGCGCCCACCGGCGCCCGAACCGCTGCCGATCAGCGTGGTGGACAACCACACGCACGTGGACATCGAGCGTGACGGGGTGGACATGGGTGCCGGTGAGGGCGTGCACGGCGTCATCGCCGAGGCCCGGGCGGTCGGGGTGGACCGACTGGTGCAGATCGGGTGCGATCTCGAGTCCGCGCGGCACACCGCATCGGTCGTGGACCGGCACCCCGAGGTGCTGGGTGGGGTGGCGCTGCACCCCAACGAGGTGCCCGCGCTCGCGGAGGCCGGGCAGCTCGAGGCGGCGTTGGAGGAGATCGACCAGCTGCTGCGGGGCGAGCGCATCCGGGTGGTGGGGGAGACCGGGCTCGACCACTTCCGCACCGGGCCCGAGGGGCGCGGCGTGCAGGCAGAGTCCTTCCGCTGGCACATCGCGAAGGCGAAGGAGCTGGGCAAGGCACTGCAGATCCACGACCGGGACGCCCATGACGACGTCCTGCGGATCCTGGCCGAGGAGGGCGCACCGGACAGGACGGTGATGCACTGCTTCAGCGGCGACATCACGATGGCCCGGGAATGCGTGGAGCGCGGGTACATGCTCAGCTTCGCCGGCACCGTGACCTTCAAGAACGCCCGCGAGCTGCGGGACGCGTTGGCGGTGGTGCCGCTCGAGAACCTGCTGGTGGAGACCGACGCGCCCTACCTCACGCCGCACCCGCACCGGGGGGCACCGAACGCGCCGTACCTGGTGCCGCTGACGGTGCGCACCATGGCGAGCACGCTGAACGTCTCCGTGCCCGAGCTGTGCACGGCCATCTCCCAGAACTCCGAGCGGGTGTACGGCCCCTGGGCGTGACGGGGCCACCGCGCATCACCCCCGGGCCCGTGCCCGACCGTGTGCGGTGTCTCTCGCCGGGCGCACCCGGTCGTGTCCGGGTACCGTCCGTGCCATGCCCGACCGCACCCCCGATGGCCGTCACGTCGTCATCGACGGTCGGCGGGTGCGCCGGCCGGCGGCTGCTCCGGGGCCGTCCCGGTGAGGCCCGGTGACCTGCTGCGGGCGGTGGCCTTCGTCAGCGTCCCCCTGGCCTGGTGGCATGCCGGGTTCGCCTCCGGTGCCTGCCTGTTCCTGGTCTGTGGTGGGGTCATGGGCATCCGCTGGCTGGGGTGGCGTCCCGTGGCCGACGTCATGGCCTGTCTGGTGCTGCCGGCCGTGGCCTGGGCCGCGGTGACCGGGCTCTACGAGGTGGTGCCCGGCCTGGACCTGGTGGCCCACGTCGTCGGGACGGCCGTGGCCACCGGAGCCGTGCTGGACGCGATGCGCCGGGTCGACCCGCGGGCCGGCGCCGGCCCGTGGTGGCTGCGGGCCGTCCTGCTGGTGGGCCTGGCCGCGTTGCTGAGCGTCCTGTGGGAGGTCGGGGAGTGGCTCGGCCACCACCTGGTCGACGACACCATCCGCGTGGGCTACGACGACACGGTCACCGACCTGCTGGCCGGCCTGGTGGGCGGCGGGGCCCTGGCGTTCCTGCCCGCCCGCAGCGGGTCGGGCCCCTCCGCACCGTCTGCCCGGGAGGCCCGATGACCACGGTCAGCGTGATCATCCCCGTGCTGGACGATGCGGATGCCCTGCACGTCTGTCTCGGTCACCTCCTGCGCCAGCGGGTCCTCCCCGACGAGGTGGTGGTGGTCGACAACGGCCCGGAGCCCACGGCCGGTCTCGTGCGCCGGTCCGACCTGCCCTTCGCGCTGCGCGTGGTGCACGAGCCCCGGCGGGGCACCGCATCGGCATCGGCGCGGGGGTTCGATGCCGCCCACGGCGACCTGCTCGCCCGCTGCGACGCCGACTGCCGTCCCGACGACGTGTGGGTGCAGGCCCTCGTGGAGGCCTTCGACGACGACCCCGGCCTCGATGCGGTGACCGGCACCATCGCCTTCCACGACCTGCCCGGGTGGCGGGGCGTCCTGGGCACGCTCTTCTACCGCGTCGGCATGGGGGTCGGCATGCACCTGGCCCTGGCCCGGCCCGCGCTGTGGGGCTCCAACCTGGCCCTGCGCGCCACGGCCTGGCGGCAGGCCCGGGACGCCGTGCACCGTGACGACCCGCTGGTGCACGACGACCTCGACCTCTCCTTCGTGTTGGGTCCCCTGGCCCGGGTGCGCCGCGTGCCGGGCATGCGGGTGACCGCCGAGGCGCGGATCTTCGACAGCCCCCGCCACCTGGCCACCCGGGTGCGGCGGGCGCTGCACACCTGCCGGCTGGGGTGGCGGCGCCAGCCCCCGGGCCACCGGTGGGTGAACCGGCTCACCGGCGGGCGCTACCTCTGGGCGAAGGAGCCCCGGGAGGAGCTGCGGGCCGGCGACACGGCCTTCGTGGACGTGGCCGTGGCGACCCTCTGGGTGGAGCCGGGCACCGACCGGTCGTTGGACGCCCCGGCCGTGGGTGCGCCGGTGGACCCGGTGGCCTGGAACCGGGTGCTGGACGATGCGGCCAGGGAGTGGATGGTGGGGCGGGTGGAGACCCAGGCCCTGCTGGGCACGCGGGTGACCGTCACCGAGCGGCGCGGCGACTGGGCCCACGTGGTGGTGCACGACCAGCCGACGCCGCGGGACCCCCGCGGCTACCCCGGCTGGGTGCCGGTCGCGCAGGTGCGCACGAACCCGACCTTCGCCCGACAGCTCACCGAGCGCGCGCTGGCGGTGGTGACCGCCGACAGTGCGACGCTGTGCGCCACCCCGTCGGGGGGTCGTCCACGTCTCGCGGCGGGAGTGACCACCACCCTGCCGGTGCTCTCCGCCGGCCCGGGAGCGGTGCAGCTCGCCCTGCCGGACGGCTCCGCCGCCTGGGCCGATGCGGGGGACGTCGCCCGGGTGCCCGCCGGTGGCCCGGGTGACGCACCCTCCGGCGAGGAGCTGGTGGCCACGGCCGAGCGCTTCCTGGGGCTGCGCTACCTGTGGGCGGGGGTGTCCCCGTGGGGGCTGGACTGCTCCGGGTTCGCGCTGCTGGTCCACCGCATCCACGGCATCGACATCCCGCGTGACGCGGATGCACAGGCCGAGGCGGGGGAGCCGGTCGCGGAGCAGGACCTGCGCCCGGGGGACCTGCTCTTCTTCGCCGAGCCCGGCGGGGTGGGCTTCGTGCACCACGTGGGGATCCACCACGGGGACGGCCGCATGATCCACGCGCCGAACCCGCGGGAGTCGGTCTGCGTGGTGGACTGGCGGGCCTGGGACGCGGGGCGCGAGTTCTCCGGGGCCCGGCGGTACCTCAGCCCCCGCAGTGCTGGGGGACCAGCGCCCGGGTGAGAGCGGCCACCACCGCGTCGCCGGCGGCCCGGCTGACGCCCTGGGTGCACACCGCCAGGTAGCGGCACCCGGGCGAGCCCGGTGCACCGATGCGGGCGACGTCGTGGCGGTACCCCTCCACCTCGCCGGACTTCGACAGCCACGGCACCCCGGGTGCCACGGCCGCGCCGATGGGGGCGAGGCGCGGGTGCGTCATCAGCTCCGCGGCCAGGTGGTGCTGCTCGGTGAGCAGCCCGGGGGCGGTGGTCAGGCGCAGCAGCCGGGCCAGGTCGGCGGGGCTGGTCCGCAGGGCCAAGCCGCGCGCCACGGCCACGGGATCGCCGATGAGGCGGTCCACCCGGGTGCTGGTGGCGCCGGCATCGGTCACGGTGCGCGCCACCGCGGGCAGTCCCACCTGGCCCAGCACCAGGTTGGTGGCCTCGTTGGAGGAGCGCGCCATCATCGCCGCCAGGGCCTCGCGCAGGGTGAGAGGGCTGCCCGGGGCGGGGAGCTCGGGGTCGGTGTGGTCACCCACCAGGGTGAAGGGGGCACCGTCGGCGCCGGTGAAGGTGCGTGTGGCCACCAGCGGGTCGGTCAGGGAGGCGCGCCCGGCCTCGACGGCCCGCAGGGTCGTCAGCAGCACGGCCACCTTGATGGTGGAGGCGGCGTAGAACTCACGGGTGCCCTCGTGCTCGGCCAGCACGGTGCCGTGCTCGTCGGTGAGGGTGTAGCCCACCGCGGGGTTCTCCGGTGGCGCGGGCCGGTTGGGCAGGGGCGGGTCGCTCGGCGTCATGGCCACCAGCGTCCCCGATGCGGGGCACAATGGCGCCCGTGACCCCCGACCAGGACCCTGCCCCCCGTGCCACCGAGGCCCCGGACGCCGGCCTGCTCGGTCCGGCGCAGATCCGGGAGCTGGCCGACCGGCTCGGCGTGAGCCCCACCAAGCAGTGGGGGCAGAACTTCGTGATCGACAAGGGGACCGTCCGCCGCATCGTGCGGGCCTCCGGGGTGGGGCCGGGTGAGGCGGTCGTCGAGGTCGGGCCCGGGCTGGGCTCGCTGACGCTGGCGCTGCTGCCGGTGGTGGAGCACCTCACCGTGGTGGAGATCGACCCGCGCCTGGCTCAGGCGCTGCCCGAGACCGTGCAGGCGCTGGCGCCCGACCACGCCGACCGGCTCGACGTGGTGCACTCCGACGCGCTCCAGGTGACCGAGCTGCCCGGTCCGGCCCCCACCGCGCTCGTGGCCAACCTGCCGTACAACGTGGCCGTGCCTGTGGTGCTCACCCTGTTGGAGCGCTTCCCGAGCCTGCGCACCGTGCTGGTCATGGTGCAGCTCGAGGTGGCCGAGCGCATGGCGGCCGCCCCGGGGTCGAAGGTCTACGGGGTGCCGAGTGTGAAGTGCGCCTGGTACGGCCCCACGCGCCTGGCCGGCCGCATCGGGCGCAACGTGTTCTGGCCGGCCCCGAACGTCGACTCGGGCCTCGTCCGCATCGACGTGCAGCCCCGTGACGAGGCGGCGCTCGGGGTCCGCCGCGAGGACGTCTTCGCCTGCATCGATGCCGCCTTCGCCCAGCGGCGCAAGACGCTGCGCGCGGCGTTGGCTGGATGGGCGGGCTCCCCGCAGGCCGCCGAAGAGGCGCTGGTGGCCGCCGGCATCGACCCCCGCACGCGGGGCGAGGCACTCGACATCGAGGCGTTCGCCGCGATCGCTGCTGCTCGAAAGGGCTGAGGCAGCACCTGAGCGCGCCGGCTGGCCTGCCCATAGGGTGAGGCCATGACCGCTGAGCCGGCCCCCCGCATCGCCACCGTCCGTGTCCCGGCCAAGGTGAACCTCGCGCTGCGTGTGGGTGCCCCGAAGCTCGACAACGGGTACCACCCGCTGGCCACCGTCTTCCACGCCGTCGACCTGACCGATGAGGTGACGGTGCGGCGGGCGCGTCGCTTTTCCCTGGAGGTGACCGGCCGGTTCGCCGAGGGCGTTCCCACCGACCACACCAACCTCGCCTGGCGTGCGGTGGAGCTGCTGCGGGACTACTACCGGCAGACCTGCGGGGTGCGCACCCCGCTGCCGGTGGCGATCAGCATCGAGAAGAACATCCCCGTGGCCGGGGGCATGGCTGGGGGCTCGGCCGACGCCGCCGGGGCCCTGCTGGCCGCCAACACGGTGTGGGGCAACGAGCTCATGCCGGGTGACCTCAGCGCCATCGCCGAGGAGCTCGGTGCGGACGTGCCCTTCGCCCTGCTGGGCGGCAACGCGCTGGGCGTGGGGCGCGGCGACGAGCTGTCCACGGTGCTCGCCCAGGGGCAGCTGCACTGGGTCTTCTGCGTCAGCGACCAGGGCCTGAGCACGCCCGAGGTCTACCGCACGTTCGACCGCCTGAGCGGGTGGGACCAGATGCCGACCCCGGAGACGCTCCCGGCGTGGGAGGAGGTGCCCGAGCCGCCGGAGGACCTGCTGCAGGCCCTGCGCAGCGGCGACGCCGTCGAGGTGGGCCAGCACCTGGAGAACGACCTGCAGGCCGCCGCCGTGGAGCTGCAGCCGGGACTGCGCGACACCCTGGCCGCCGGCGCGGACGTGGGGGCGCTCGCCGGCATCGTGTCGGGTTCGGGGCCCACCATCGCGCTGCTGGCGGCGAGCCACGACCACGCCATCGACATCTCCGTGGGCATGGCGGCGCTGCGGCCGGAGGTTGAGGTGTTCGTCACCTCCGGGCCCGCACCGGGTGCGCGCGTGGTGTCCACGGAGGCATGAGCCAGCCCCGGGCCCGCCCCGTGCCCGGCACCGCCCCGTAGGGTGACCCACCGTGAATCCCCCCTCCCCGCGCGCCAACCTCGTCAACGCCGAGTCCCTCCACCTCGTGGTGGGCACGCAGGTGCTCCTCGATGACGTGTCGCTCGGCCTGAACGACGGCGACCGCATCGGCGTGGTCGGCCGCAACGGCGGGGGCAAGTCCAGCCTGCTGCGTGCCCTCTCGGGGGAGCTCGCGGTTGACTCCGGCCGGGTCGTGCGCTCGCGGGGGGCCACCATCGGCCGCCTCCGCCAGCAGGACGACTTCGCCGCGGGGGCCACGGTCCGTGACGTCGTGCTGCCGGGTCTGGAGGAGCACGAGTGGGCGGCCGACGCCCGCATCCGCGGCATCCTCAACGGCCTGCTCGGCGGGCTCGATGCCGAGGGCCTGGGCGGTCTGGGCGCCCCGGTGGCCGGCATGTCCGGCGGGGAACGCCGGCGCATGGCGCTGGCCGCGCTCCTGGTGGCCGACCCGGACGTGCTCCTGCTGGACGAGCCCACCAACCACCTCGACGTCGAGGGCGTGGCGTGGCTGGCCGAGCACCTGCAGGGGCGCCGTCGGCCCGGCTCCGCGCTGGTCGTCGTCACCCACGACCGTTGGTTCCTCGATGCGGTGGTGGAGCAGACCTGGGAGGTCGTCGAGGGGCAGGTCCACCAGTACGAGGGGGGTTACGCCGCGTTCGTGCAGGCCCGGGCGGAGCGGGCGCGGGTGGAGCGGGCCACCGAGGAGCGCCGCCAGAACATCCTGCGCAAGGAGCTCGCGTGGCTGCGTCGCGGCGCCCCGGCCCGCACCAGCAAGCCGAAGTTCCGCATCGAGGCCGCCGACGCCCTCATTGCCGGGGAGCCCGAGCCCCGCGACGACGTGCAGCTGGCGCGCTTCGCGACCACCCGGCTGGGCAAGGACGTCTACGACCTCGTGAACGCCACCGTCGCCGTGGGGGAGGGGGAGGAGCGCACCACCCTCCTCGATGGGGTGACCTGGCGCCTCGGCCCGGGCGACCGCTACGGCATCGTCGGGGTGAACGGCGCGGGCAAGTCCACCTTGTTGCGCGTGCTGCTGGAGCGCGTGCCCCTGGCCGGCGGCAAGCTGAAGGTGGGGCGCACGGTGCAGCCGGCCATCCTCAGCCAGGACCTGCGGGAGCTCGACGAGGTGGCGGGGATGACCGTCATCGACGCGATCACCGACGTGCGGTCCTTCACGGTGCTGGACGGCAAGGAGATCTCCGCGAGCTCGCTGGCCAAGCGGATGGGCTTCTCCGGGCCGCGGCAGCAGAGCCGGGTCTCGGACCTGTCCGGCGGGGAGCGGCGGCGGCTGCAGTTCGTGCGGCTGCTGCTGGACGAGCCGAACGTGCTGATGCTGGACGAGCCCACCAACGACCTGGACATCGAGACGCTGACCTCCATGGAGGACGTGCTCGACGGCTGGGCCGGCACCCTGCTGGTGGTGAGCCACGACCGGTACCTGCTGGAGCGCATGGCCAACCGGCAGGTGGCGCTGCTGGGCGACGGCCGCATCCGTGACCTGCCCGGCGGGGTGGAGCAGTACCTCGAGCTGCGCCGGGAGCGTCGCGCGGCAGGGGTGGGCACCGGCCGTGGGGGTCGTGACCTGGCCGATGCGGGGAGCTCCGCGGGTGCGGCGGGTGCGGGTGGTTCGGCGGGTGCGGGTGGTTCGGGCAGCGGCGGGGCGGGCGGTCCGGCATCGGGCGGTCCGGCATCGGGACTGAGCCCGGCGGAGGAACGGCAGCTGACCAAGGCGATGGCCCGGGCGGAGAAGCAGATGGAGAAGCTGACCGCCCAGGCCGAGAAGGTGCACGCGCAGATGGCCGAGGCGGCGACGGACCCCGAGCGGTTGGCCGAGCTCACCGCCACCGAGCGGGATCTGCGCGCGCAGCACGACGCGGCCGAGGCCGAGTGGCTGGAGGCCGCCGAGCAGCTCGGCTGAGCCGGCGGTCGGGCGCGTGGCGGGAAAGGTCACGGTTTGCCTAAGATGTCGGCGCGGGGATCGCGCCGGGGCCCGCCGCGGGGGATGCTCAAGCCTTCACTGGTCGAGCCGGTTCTCGGCTCCCGAAGAGGGGTTCCACACCATGAGCACGTCACCTGTGGTTCGCGCCGCCCTTCTGGGCGCGGCGCTGTTGGGCTGTGCCGCCTGCACCGGAGGGAACGGCGCTGATCAGGAGTCGGCCGGGCCGTCCGGCTCCGGCACGTCGTCGAGCGTGTCCAGTGCGTCGAGCGCGCCCAGCACGTCGGGCGGGACGACGAGCGCTGAGACGCCTCCCGAGTCGGCGGCCTCCTCCGAGGTGGCAGCCGAGCCGACGATCCGCGTCACCCCCGCCGGGCCGGAGGAGGAGAGGCCCCCCGCGCCTGAGCCGCCGAGCGACTGGGAGGAGACCGAGAAGCGGGTCCAGGCCATGGCCGCTGGGATCGAGCCGGGCGTCACGGACGAGGGCCGGGCCACGCGAGGGGTGGTGGGTGCCATGAGTGGCGCCGCGGCCTACTCGGACCAGGCTCCCCAGGGGGCGGACGGTGTGGTGGTGACCTGCGGTGGCAAGGGCACCGGGAGGCTGATCACCGGCACGGGCCACTCCGTGGTGTTCCACTGCGGCGCCATCGTGGACACGCCCCTGGCATCCACCGATCGCACGCTCACCATCGAGCTGGAGGACGACACCTACTGGACCCTGGCCTACTACGAGGGGGCGCCCCCGACGAAGTGACCCCGTGGGTGGGCTCCACCCCATCGAGGGTTGGTAAGGTTGACCTTGCCCACTTCGGGCTCCCGCCCTCTGCGCGAGCCCGCGTGCACCCCATCGAAAGGTCACCATGCGTCCTGTGCGTGTTGCTGTCATCGGCGCCGGCCCGGCGGGTATCTACGCCGCGGACATCCTCACCAAGGAGCTCGAGCAGGCCACCGTCGACGTCTACGACCGCCTGCCCGCCCCGTACGGCCTGGTCCGCTACGGCGTGGCCCCGGACCACCCCCGCATCAAGGAGATCGTCAAGGCCCTCAAGCGGGTGCTGGCGGGTGACCAGATCCGGTTCATCGGCAACGTCGACTTCGGCACGGACGTGACCTTCGAGCAGCTGCGGGAGAACTACGAGGCGGTCATCTTCGCCACCGGCGCCATGGGGGACCGCCCGCTGGACATCCCCGGCATCGACAAGGAGGGCTCCTTCGGTGCCGCCGACTTCGTGAGCTGGTACGACGGGCACCCCGACGTGCCGCGTGAGTGGCCGCTGGAGGCCGAGTCCGTGGCCGTGGTGGGTGCGGGCAACGTGGCCCTGGACGTGGCGCGCATGCTGGCCAAGCCGGCCGACGAGCAGCTGACCACCGAGATCCCGGAGAACGTCTACCAGGGGCTGAAGGCCAACCGCGCCAAGGACATCCACGTCTTCGCCCGCCGCGGCCCGGCGCACCTGAAGTTCTCGCCCATGGAGTTCCGCGAGCTCTCCCACAGCCCCAGTGTGGACGTGGTGATGACCGAGGAGGGCTTCGAGATCGACGACGCGGGGCAGGAGGCCATCCAGGCCGCCAAGTCCACCAAGCTGGTCGTGGACACCCTGCTGAAGTACCTGGAGAAGGAGCCCACCGGGGCGCCGCACCGCATCCACCTGCACCTCATGCAGGCGCCGGTGGAGGTGCTCGGTGAGGGCTCGGTGACCGGTCTGCGCACCGAGGTCATGGAGTACAACGGCGACGGCACCGTCAGCGGCACCGGCGAGTTCCGCGACTGGGACGTGCAGGCCGTGTACCGCGCCGTGGGCTACCTGAGCACTCCGCTGCCGGGGCTGCCCTTCGACCACCGTGCCGGCGTGATCCCGAACGATGCCGGGCGCGTGCTGGAGGACGGCGCGCCCAAGGAGGCCGCGTACGTCACCGGGTGGATCAAGCGTGGGCCGGTGGGCCTCATCGGGCACACCAAGTCCGACGCCAAGGAGACCATCGAGTGCCTGGTGGCCGACCTCGAGTCGCTGCCCGTGGCACCGGGTTCCCCGGACGCGATGCTGGAGCAGCTGCGCGAGCGGGGCGTGGACCTGACGCTCTTCGACGAGTGGGAGCGTCTGGACGCCCACGAGATGGCGCTGGGTGAGGCCAGCGAGCGGGAGCGTGTGAAGGTCGTGAGCCGTGAGGACATGATCGCTGCCGGCCGCGCGGCTGCTGCGGAGGTGCGCGCCAGCGCCTGACCGGGCGGGACTCACTCCACCGTGCTGTGGCGCGGTGGAGTGAGTCTGGCGCGGGGATAGGGGCCGGACACAAGGGGCCGCGTCGGGTCCGCACGCCGGGCCAGCCCCCGGATGAGGTGTGCCTCGCCGTCCCCCACGGAAACGACGCCACGTCGTAGAATGGGACCCCGCGCAGGTGAACCCGTCACGGGACGGCCCCATGCACTGTGCACCACCCCAGGAGCAACATGGCCACCAGCACCCCGATCGAGCAGACCCCCGGGATGAACCCGCGGCAGCCTGACCCGGAGATCGCCAAGGAGCTCCAGGCGCTGCACGAGCGGCTGGCCGCGCGCGGCACCCCGGTGGACGGCAACGCCTGGAAGCACGGCTACCCGTACGACACCAAGATGAAGCGCGCCGAGTACGAGGCCACCAAGCACGACCTGCAGATCGAGCTGCTGAAGATGCAGCACCACATCAAGCGCAACGGCGACAAGATCGCCATCCTCTTCGAGGGGCGCGACGCCGCCGGCAAGGGTGGCTCCATCAAGCGCTTCACCGAGCACCTCAACCCCCGTGGCGCGCGCGTGGTGGCGCTGGAGAAGCCCACCGAGCGCGAGGCGACCCAGTGGTACTTCCAGCGTTACGTCCCCCACCTGCCCAGCGGTGGCGAGATCGTCTTCTTCGACCGCTCCTGGTACAACCGCGCCGGCGTGGAGCGCGTGATGGGCTACTGCACGCCCGCCGAGTACCAGGAGTTCATGCGCTCGGCTCCCGAGTTCGAGCGCATGCTGGTGAACTCCGGCATCAAGCTCTTCAAGTTCTGGTTCTCCGTGGGCCGCGCCGAGCAGGCCGTCCGGTTCACCAAGCGCCACACCGACCCGGTGCGCCACTGGAAGCTGAGCCCCACCGACGTCGCCTCGCTGGACAAGTGGGAGGCCTACACGGAGGCCAAGGAGGCGATGTTCTTCTACACCAACACTGGTGACGCCCCGTGGACGGTGATCCGCAGCAACGACAAGAAGCGCGCCCGCCTGGAGGCCATGCGCGTGGTGCTCTCGCAGGTGGACTACCCGATGAAGGACGAGTCCGTGGTCGGCACGCCGGACCGCAACATCGTCCTGTCCGCCAAGGACGCCGTGGACGATGGGGAGAGCGCCCCCTCGCAGGACTTCCCCAAGGTCCGCTGAGCCTCAGCCCTCGAGACCCGTGAGCACCTGGCGCAACGTGGCCGCCAGGTGCTCACGGTCGTGAGGGGCCACCCCGACCAGCAGCTCGCGCTCGTGGGTGAGCAGCACCTCCATGGCGCCGTCGACGGCCGTCTTCCCCGAAGGGGTGAGGCGCACGATGACGCCGCGTCGGTCGGTGGCCGAGCGGGTCCTCTCCACGTGGCCGCGCGCCGTCAGCCGATCGATGCGGTTCGTCATCGTCCCGCTCGTGACCAGCGTCTGGGCCACGAGCGCCCCCGGCGACAGCTCGTACGGCTCACCGGCCCGCCGCAGGGCGGAGAGCACGTCGAACTCCCAGGGCTCCAGGCCGCCGGCGCCGAAGGCCTCGCGGCGGGCGATGTCGAGCAGCCGCGCGAGGCGGGACACGCGCGAGAACACGGCCAGCGGGGCGAGGTCCAGGTCGGGCCGCTCGCGCTCCCAGGCGGCGAGCACGGCATCCACCTCGTCGCGGCCGCCGCTGTCCGGGGCCGGGGTCGAGGGGGTGCTGTCCATGCCCGCAGCCTACGCCCGCCGAGATTCTCGAGGTCGAGAGAACTGGCCCCACGCCACAGGGGAGGCCGGCTGACACGCGGGACCGCGGCGTACGGTGGGGCCATGGACTCCACCGACTCCGCCACCGCCCCCGGCTCCGGTCCGCACGAGGCCGCCGTCCGCGCCTACTACGTCGCCGTGGACGCCGATGACGTGGACACCCTCATCGGGCTGTTCACTCCGGATGCCACCTACGAGCGCCCCGGTTACGAGCCCTTCGTGGGTCACGACGCCCTGCGCGCCTTCTACACCGGTGACCGCGTGATCGCCTCGGGTGAGCACGTGCTCGACATGGTCGTCGCCGACGAGGAGGGGGGCCAGGTGGCGGTCCACGGCCGCTTCGAGGGCACGTTGAAGGACGGCAGCGCCGCCTCGGTGCGTTTCGCCGACTTCTACCTGCTGGATGCCCAGAGCCGCTTCACGCGCCGCACCACCTTCTTCCACACCGCAGCGGTCTGAGGGATCACCATGGGGCGCCTCTTCGACAACCCAATGGCCGCGGTGCTGGCCGGTGGCACCTTCCTGCTGCTGCTCGCCGCCGTGGTGCTGCTGGTCTTCCTGATGTTCCGCAGCTCCCGCCGTGCCGCGGAGAGCGAGCGCGCTCTGCAGGAGCGGCACGACGACGGTCTGGACCACCGCGGCGACCGGCCCGCATCCGGCTGACCTCGTCGGCGGCGTAGGCTGGCCCGGCCCCGATGGGGGCGTTCCCCGGTTGCTCTGCTGGTAGGGGCCGCCTGACTTTGAATCAGGACTAGGGACGTAGGTTCGATTCCTACCCGGGGAGCCTTCGCGCGCCGGGGTGGACCGCCCGCGACACGCAGTAGAGTCGGAGACGATGCACGGACGCCGGCGGCCGTCGGCGTGCGTGGCCCGCACCCCCTCAATCGCTGGAGCCCCGTTGAGCACTGCACAGCCCGCCGCCGTCATCGTCCTCGCCGCCGGTGAGGGCACGCGCATGAAGTCGACCCTCCCCAAGGTCCTGCACCCCATCGGTGGGCGGACCCTGTTGGGGCACGCGCTGCACGCGGCGCGCCAGGCCGGGCCGCAGCACCTGTCCGTCGTGGTGCGCCACGAGCGGGAGCGGGTGGCCGCGCACGTGGCCGAGGTCGACCCTGCCGCGCTGATCGCCGACCAGGATGAGGTGAAGGGCACGGGTCGTGCTGCGGAGGCGGGCCTGTCGGTGCTGCCGGAGGACCTGACCGGCACCGTCATCGTCACGATGGGGGACGTGCCGCTGCTCACGGCGCAGACCCTCACCGACCTGACCGCCGCCCACGAGTCCGCGGGGGCGGCCGTCACCGTCATCACGGCCGAGCTCGAGGACCCGACGGGTTACGGCCGCATCGTCCGCGACACCGACGGCTCGGTGCTCAAGGTCATGGAGCACAAGGACGCCCTGGCTGCCCGCGAGGCCGGCGGCGAGGACGCGGACGTGGTCGACGTGCGCGAGATCAACTCCGGCATCTGGGCCTTCGACGCCGCGGTCCTGCGCGAGTTCCTGCCGCAGCTGGGCACGAACAACACCCAGGGCGAGAAGTACCTCACCGACGTGCTGGGTCTCTCTCGCGATGCGGGCGGCACCGTGGCCGCCCACGTCATCACCGACACCCTGCAGACCGAGGGCGTCAACAACCGGGCGCAGCTCTCGGAGCTGGGCGCCGAGCTCAACCGCCGCACCGTGCGCCACTGGCAGATGGAGGGTGTCACCGTGGTGGACCCCGCCACCACCTGGATCGACGTGGACGTCACGCTGGGCCGCGACGTCGTGATCCGCCCGAACACGCAGCTCCTGGGTGCCTGCACCATCGGCGATGACGTGGTGCTGGGCCCGGACACCACGCTCACCGACGTGGAGGTCGGGCGTGGAGCCACCGTGGTGCGCACCCACGGCGAGCTGTCCGTCGTCGGCGAGGGCGCGAGCGTGGGGCCGTTCGCCTACCTGCGTCCGAACACCGAGCTGGGCCGTGACGCCAAGATCGGCACGTTCGTGGAGACCAAGAACTCCTCCATCGGCGAGGGCACCAAGGTGCCCCACCTGACCTACGTCGGCGATGCGGAGATCGGCGACCACAGCAACATCGGAGCCTCCAGCGTGTTCGTGAACTACGACGGCGTCACCAAGTCGCGCACCCGCATCGGGAGCCACTGCCGCACCGGGTCGGACACGATGTTCATCGCCCCCGTCACCGTGGGTGACGGTGCCTACACGGGTGCGGGCACGGTGGTGCGCAAGGACGTCCCGGCCGGGGCGTTGGCCATCACCGTGGCACCGCAGAAGAACATCGAGGGCTGGGTGCAGGAGAAGCGGGCCGGCACCGCCGCCGCCCAGGCCGCCGACGAGGTCGCGCGCGAGCGCTCCTCGGAGGCCTGAGAAACTGTTCCGTGTGACCGAGCCGAGGGAGATTCGCGCATGAGTGACCAGGACCGGGACGCCCGGGTGAACGAGGCGGAGCAGGACACGCCGCTGGCCATCCAGCGGACCACGGAGAAGAACCTCATGGTCTTCTCCGGCCGGGCCCACCCCGAACTGGCCACTGCCATCGCCGACAACCTCGGCTCCCAGGTGGTGCCCACCGAGGCCTACGAGTTCGCCAACGGCGAGCTGTACGTCCGGTACAACGAGTCGGTCCGCGGGTGCGACGCATTCGTCATCCAGGCCCACACCGCGCCCATCAACACCTGGCTGATGGAGCACCTGATCATGGTCGACGCGCTGAAGCGGGCCTCCGCCAAGCGCATCACCGTGGTGCTGCCCTTCTACGGGTATGCCCGACAGGACAAGAAGCACCGTGGCCGCGAGCCCATCTCGGCCCGCCTGGTGGCCGACCTGTTCAAGACCGCCGGCGCCGACCGTCTGATGGCGGTGGACCTGCACACCGCGCAGATCCAGGGCTTCTTCGACGGGCCGGTGGACCACCTGATGGCCATGCCCATCCTGGCCGACTACGTGAACGACAAATACGGCTCCGAGGACCTCGTGGTGGTCTCCCCGGACGCCGGCCGCATCAAGGTGGCCGAGCAGTGGGCCGAGCGCCTGGGCAACCGACCGCTGGCCTTCATCCACAAGACCCGTGACATCACGCGCCCCAACGAGTCGGTGGCCAACCGCGTCATCGGTGACGTGGAGGGCCGCATGTGCGTGCTCGTGGACGACATGATCGACTCCGGCGGCACCATCTGCAAGGCCGCGGACGCGATCATGGCCCAGGGGGCGAAGGGCGTCATCATCGCCGCCACCCACGGCATCCTCTCCGGCCCCGCCTCCGAGCGGCTGCGGGACTCGGTGGCGCGCGAGGTGATCCTCACCGACACCCTGCCCATCGCCGAGGACCGCCAGTTCGAGAACCTCACCGTCCTGTCGATCGCCCCGCTCCTGGGCCGCGCCATCCGGGAGGTCTTCGAGGACGGCTCGGTCACGAGCATGTTCGACGGACGGGCCTGACAGCCCGACATCCCGTCCTCGCAGGCGCCGCCGGATTTCGGTCCGGCGGCGCCTGCGGTCTACACTGCTGCCCACCTGAGCTTCGGCGAGGGGCGGTCGGCATCCATGATGCGGGCGCGCCCGTGATCGACGCGGCGACAAGGAAGCGCTCCAGCGGATCTCCACCGGGGCGGGTTCTTCTCGCGGCCCTCGCCACCTTCGAGCACACCAGAGAAGACCCGAGGAGACACCCATGGCCAGCAAGACCATCAAGCTCACCTGCACCGAGCGCACCACCTTCGGCAAGGGCGCTGCCCGCCAGGCCCGCCGCGAGGGCGGCATCCCCGCCGTCGTCTACGGCCACGGCGAGGGCCCCTTCCACGTGATCCTGCCGGGTCACGAGGCCTTCATCGCCCTGCGCAACACCAACGCCCTGATGACCCTGACCTGGGGCTCCGGCGAGGACCGCCTGGTGCTGGCCAAGGACGTGCAGCGCGACCCGATCAAGCCGATCATCGAGCACGTCGACTTCGTGATCGTGGACCGCAACGAGAAGGTCGCCGTCGACGTGGCCATCCACGTCGAGGGTGAGGCCGGCCCGGAGACCGTCGTCTCGGTGCCCACCTCCACCGTTACCGTCAACGCCCCGGTGCTGGACATCCCCGAGTACATCACCGTGTCCGTGGAGGGCGCCGAGGCCGGCACCCTGGTGCACGCCGGTGACCTGGAGCTGCCCGCCGGCGTGGAGCTCGTCACCGACGCCGAGGAGACCATCGTCAACGTCTCCGAGGCCATCTCCGAGGAGGCCCTGGAGGCCGAGCTCGCCGAGGCCGAGGCCGAGGCCGGCATCGAGCAGGACGAGTCCGACGAGGAGGCCGCCGAGGCCGCCGAGGGCGACGAGGCTGCCGAGGGTGGCGACGACGCCGAGGGCGAGGACGAGAAGTCCGAGTGATCCCAGCGCGCCGCGGTCGTGCGGCGCACTGCACCCAGTGCCCGGCGCGGGGCCCTGCCACCATGGTGGGGCCCCGCGCCCGTGTGCGGGCGCGCCCTGCGCGCCGCCGGGCCGGCCGGGCACGACCGGCAGGCCGGGGCCGCTGACAGACCCGACGAAGGAGTGGACCGATGGAGATCGACGAGGGCCCGTGGCTGGTGGTGGGCCTGGGCAACCCCGGCCCGCGCTATGCCGGGAACCGCCACAACGTGGGCGCCATGGTGGTGGCGGAGGTGGCCGCCGCCGCGGGGGTGCGGCTCTCCGCCGCCCGCCAGGCCCGCGCCGTCAGCGCCGAGACCCGACTGGGCACCCTGCCCGGCGGGCGTCCCGGCCCGCGTGTGGTCCTCGCGACCCCGTTGGACTTCATGAACCTCAGCGGGGGGCCCGTCAGCGGACTCATGAAGTACCACGGCATCGAGCTCGACCACCTGGTGGTGCTGCACGACGAGCTCGACATCGACTTCGGGGCCGTGCGCCTCAAGAAGGGCGGCGGCGAGGGGGGCCACAACGGTCTGCGGTCGATCACCAAGTCCCTGGGCACCCAGGACTACCACCGGGTGCGCCTCGGCATCGGCCGTCCCCCGGGGCGGATGGACGTGGCCGACTTCGTGCTGCGGGACTTCTCCTCCACGGAGCGCGCCGAACTGCCCTTCCTGCTCGGGGACGGGGCCGATGCGGTGGAGCGCCTCCTGCACCACGGCCTGGAGGCCGCCCAGCAGTTCCACCACTCACCGCGCTGAGGCGCGGCTCACCAGGTCTCGCTGGCCAGCACCTTGCTCGACTCGCCCTGGCCGGTGACGTGCAGCACCACGAACTCGCCCTTGGTCATGCCCTCCCGGGCCAGCTGCAGCACCGTGCGCTCGGCCCGGGAGCCGGGGAGCGTCCGGTCAGCCATGGCCCGCAGAATGGCCGGCAGGACCGGACGGTGGGAGCAGAGCACCGTGCTGCGGCTGGTGCCCAGCGCCTTGGCCACGTGCTTGGCGGCCTTGTGCGGTGCGTTCTTGTGCCCCTCCTCCGAGAGGCCGGCCTTCAGGCGCGGCTTCAGGGCGGCGATGGCCGCGAAGGGGGCCACGGTGTCGCTGCAGCGCGCCGAGGGGGAGGAGACGATGCGGTCCACCCCGAAGGCCTGCAGCGAGGGGGCCAGGGCCTTCGACCGGTCGAAGCCCTCCGGCACCAGCGGGCGCTCGGTGTCCACGCCGTCCCAGTCCTCGCGCCGCATGGCCAGGGCGTGGCGCAGCACCACCACGGCCCGGGTGTCCAGCATCCCCTGGTCGTCCAGCTCCACCAGGCGGTCCAGCTGCTCCCGGTCGTGGGCGTAGGTGAGTCGCTCCCGGGCCTGCGCGGGGGTCAGCCAGGCCACCTCGTCGATCTCGTGCTCCAGGGCGCCGAGTGAGTCCACCACCTGGGCGGCCCAGTAGCGCACCCGCTTGAGGTTGCCGTTGGGCATGCGGTACTCGGCGGTCGGCAGCGGCATGCCCAGCCGGACCACCAGCGAGGCCTCCTCCGCGGTCTCCCGCGCCGCGGTCTGCGGCATGAGCTCGCCGGGGTCCACCTTCCCCTTCGGCCAGCTCCAGTCGTCGTAGTGGGGGCGGTGGACGAGGGCCACCTGGAGGCGTCCCTTGCGGCGCCGCCAGGGCACCGCCCCGGCGGCCTCGACCACGTGCTCCGAACTCATCGACGACGTCCCTTCCGGCGGCGCTGGCCGTAGTCCTTCTCGATCGCGAACTGAATGTCCCTGAGCGGCTCCCCGGACTCGTCGAGGTGGTGCCGCGTCCACACGCCCTCGGCGTCCAGGTGCCAGCTGGCCACGTCGGGGGAGAACGCGAGCTCGAACAGCTCGTCGAGGTGGCGCACCTGGGCGGTGTCGCGCAGCTCCACCATGGCCTCCACCCGCCGGTCCAGGTTGCGGTGCATCATGTCCGCCGACCCGATGAGGGCGCGCAGCGGGTTGGTCGCATCGCCGGGTACCCCCACGACCACCACCCGGCTGTGCTCCAGGAACCGGCCGAGCACGGAACGGACGCGGATGTTCTCGCTCAGGCCCGGCACGCCCGGGCGCAGGGCGCAGATCCCGCGGACCCACACGTCCACCTGCACGCCGGCCTGCGAGGCGCGGTAACAGGCATCGATGAACGCCTCGTCCACGATGCTGTTGGCCTTGATGCGGATACGTGCCGGGTGCCCCTTGCGGGCCCGCGCCGCCTGCTCGTCCATGAGCTGCACCAGCCCGCTGCGCACCGAACGCGGCGCCACCAGCAGGCGTTGGAAGGTGCTGCGGGGCGCCATGCCGGAGAGCTGGTTGAACAGTCGCGTGACGTCCTCGGTCACCTGTGGGTCGGTGGAGAGCAGCCCGAGGTCCTCGTAGAGGCGGGCCGTCTTGGGGTTGTAGTTGCCGGTGCCGATGTGCACGTAGCGTCGCAGCCCACCGGCCTCCTGACGCACCACCAGGCACAGCTTGGCGTGCGTCTTGAGCCCGATCTGCCCGTAGACCACGTGCACGCCCGCGCGCTCCAGCTGACGGGCCCAAGTGATGTTGTTCTCCTCGTCGAACCGGGCCTTGATCTCCACCACGGCCAGCACCTGCTTGCCCGACTCCGCGGCCTCGATGAGGGCGCGGATGATGGGGGAGTCACCGCTGGTGCGGTAGAGCGTCTGCTTGATGGCCAGGACGTGCGGGTCCGCGGCGGCCTGCTCCAGGAAGCGCTGCACCGAGGTGCTGAACGAGTCGTAGGGGTGGTGCAGCAGCACGTCGCGCTCCCGCATGGTGCCCAGCACGTCGGCCTCGGCGGAGCGTTCCACGGGCGCCAGGGCCGGGTGGGTGTGCGTGCGGAAGGCGGGCCAGCGCAGGTCCGAGAGGCGCAGGTCGGCCACCGTGTTCATGCTGCGCAGGTCCAGCGGGGCCGGCAGCACGTACACCTCGTGGGAGGTGACGTCGAGCTCGCGCTGCAGGATGGCGCGCACCTCGTCGGTCATCTCCTCCTCCACCTCGAGGCGCACGGCGGGCCCGAAGCGGCGCCGGGTCAGCTCGCGCTCCAGGGCGGTGAGCAGGTTCTCGGCCTCGTCCTCCTCCACCTCCAGGTCCTCGTTGCGGGTCACGCGGAAGGTGAAGGTCTGCTTGATCTCCATGCCGGGGAACAGCATCGAGAGGTGGGCGGCAATGACGTCCTCGATGGGGAGGAAGCGGATGCCGCGCTCGGACTCCTGGATCTGCTCGTCGCTCTCGTCGGTGCCGAGCACGTGCGAGACGCGCAGCAGCCGCGGCAGGGCCGGCGGCACCTTCACCCGGGCGAAGTGCTCGCCGAAGGTCCGGGGGTCGGCCAGGGTGACGGCCAGGTTGAGCGAGAGTCCGGAGATGTAGGGGAAGGGGTGCGCCGGGTCCACGGCCAGCGGTGTGAGCACCGGGTAGACGTCGCGGACGAAGAACTCCTCGAAGGCGTCGCGCTCGGCCTCCTCGAGGTCCTTCCAGCGCACCACGTGGATGCCCTCGGCGGCCAGTGCGGGCATGATCTCGTCGCTGTAGAGCCGCGACTGCTCGGTCATGAGCGCGTGGGCGCTGCGGCCCACCATGCTCAGCACCTCCTGTGGCTCCTGGCCCGATGCGGAGCGCACCGCCAGACCGGTGGCGATCCGGCGCTTGAGCCCGGCCACACGGACCATGAAGAACTC
This sequence comes from Kytococcus sedentarius, assembly GCF_041937525.1. Classification (GTDB taxonomy): domain Bacteria; phylum Actinomycetota; class Actinomycetes; order Actinomycetales; family Dermatophilaceae; genus Kytococcus; species Kytococcus sedentarius_A. The sequence goes on along the minus strand of NZ_CP169391.1, from coordinate 1,712,989 downwards.
GTCGAGGTTGCTGGCGAAGATGGCCAGGAAGCGGGCGCGCTCCAGCAGCGGCACAGCGGGGTCGGCGGCCAGCTCGAGCACCCGCTCGTTGAACTGCAGCCAGCTGGTCTCGCGCTCGAGGAAGCGGTCGGCGGGCAGCGCGTCGCCGGAGGTCGCCTCCGTCGAGCGCACGAAGCGGCCCCCCGCATCACGGGGTCGACGGGGCTGAGGGGGCTGGATGATGTGGGCCCCGGGGCGGGGCGCTCGGTCACCGTTCCCGGTGCCTTCGGGGGCGGAGGAGTGACCCCCGCGCGTCGCTGCCGTGGTCGCCGAGGAGTCCATGTCACCAGCCTATCGGCGCCTGCCGGTGGTGGTCACCGGTGGCGGGGCCCGCAGGCGGTCCCGGACGAGGTGCCGGTACGACCCGGTGGGGGTCAGGCCGGCGGGCCGTACTGCACGTCCACCGCGGCGCGCTCGAAACCCAGCCGACGGTAGGTGCTCACGGCGGCCTGGTTGTCCCCGTCCACGTAGAGCTCCACCGTCTCCACGCCGCGGTCGGCCAGGTGGTGCAGGCCCACCAGGGTGGCGGCCCGGCCCAGGCCCTCGCCCTGCCGCGCGGGGTCCACGCCCACCACGTAGACCTCGCCCACGGGCAGTGCGTCGACCTTGGTCCAGTGGAAGCCGATGACCTCGCCGTCCCGGGTGTCGTCCACCAGCAGCAGGAAGCCGGCCGGGTCGAACCAGTCCTCTTCGGTGCGGGCGGTGAGGTCGGCGGCGCTCATGCGTCCCTGCTCGGCGTGGTCGGCGAAGGCCCGCGAGTTCACCCGCAGCCAGTCCTCGTCGTCCTGTCCGGCCACGAAGGGCCGTACCGAGATGCCCTCGGGCAGCTCCACCGGCGGCAGCTCGGAGAACTCACCGGCCACGGGGCGCTCCATGCGCCACAGGGGGCGGCGGGGGACCATCCCGCGCGATGCGGCGAGCCGGCGCCCGCCGTCCATGTCGCCGTGGGCCCAGAGCAGCAGCTCGGGGTCCTCCTCCAGCAGCGCGTCGAGCAGGCGTCCTCCGAGGCCCGCCTTGCGGTGCTCGGGGTCCGTCACCACCTCGGCGGACCCGTGGGCGAGCGTGCCGTAGCCCACCAGCCGGTCACCCTCGGTGGCCAGCACGTGGGTGCGGCCGGGGGTGCGGTGGCGCAGCGCGAGCAGGGACTCCTCGTTCAGGGGGTCGACCCCGTCGGCGCGCCCGGCGCGGCGCGCGAGCTCGCCGATCGCGCGGGAGTCCTCATCGGTGAGCTCCTCGGGGGAGCGGTGCGTCAGGTCCGGGGACATCTGCACATTCCACCACGGCCCCTCAGCCCCGTGCCTCCATGCGGTAGCCGACGTTCCGGACCGTGGCGATGAGTCCCTCGTGCTCGGGACCCAGCTTGGACCGCAGCCGTCGCACGTGGACGTCCACCGTCCGCGTCCCGCTGAGCCGGGTGCCCTCCCACAGGTCGTCCAGCAGCTCCTCGCGCGTGAACACGCGCCCGGGGTGGGCGGCCAGGTGGGCCAACAGCTCGAACTCCCGGAAGGTCAGGTCCAGGGTCCTGCCCCGGAGGCGCGCCGACCAGCTGTCGCGGTGGATCACCAGCTCACCGAGGTCGATGCGGTCAGCGTCCTCGGCGGGCGGCGCACCCGGTCCGGCGCTCCCCTCATCGGTGCCGCGCCGGACGGCGGCTCGTTGGGCGGCCACGCGGACCCGCGCGGTCACCTCACCGGGGCCTGCGGTCGAGAGCAGCAGGTCATCGGCCTCCCAGCGGCTGGTCCATGCGGCGAGGTCCTCCGGGCGGAGCACCACCAGCCGGGCGCAGTCGGGATGGGTGGAGGCCAGCTCCCGCGCGAGCTCGCGGTGGGTCGCCAGCTGGTCCCGTGCGTCCACCACCAGCACGGGGGGTGGTTCACCGGGGCGGCGCGGCGGGTGCACGGGCCCGGGTCCCGCCCCCAGGGGGTCCACCGCCCAGTCCAGGAGCGCCATCGCCTCGAGCGCCGGGGAGTCCAGCGCGGGCGGGGGTCCGCGGTGGATCAGGACGACGCGCGGCATTGCCGTAGTTTACTGGCAACGACCCCACGTCCCGGCCGTGAGCAGCACGGCCACAGGAGGTAGCGCATGCCGAGCCACGGCCCCTCGTCGGCGGGTGCCCGCCGCGGGTCCGCCGCTCCCACGTCCTTCCGGGGCCAGCGTGCGGCTGCCCGGGCCGCCGCCCTGAGCGCCGTCGTCCTGGCGCTGGCCGGATGGGCCGCCGGGCCACTGGCCGCCACCGCCGCGGCCACCGTGGCGGGCGCCATCGTCGCGCTGGGGTGGGGGCGGGTGCTCGACCTCCCCTCGCCCCGCGGCACCCGGTTGGTGCTGGGGGTCGTGGTGGCCCTCGGCGTGGTGGCGGCCGTGGTGAGCCACGTCGACGACGAACCCTTCGCGCTGTCGGTCTGGTGGGCCCTCCCGGTGGCTGGCGGCGTCTGGGCGTCGCTCGCCCACCAGGTGTGGCGCAGCGATGGCCGCCCCCGCGTGGTGGACGTGCTCACGGCCGAGGTGTTCGCCGTCCTGGTGATCACGGCCGGATTCCTGTGGAGCTGGGCCACCCCGGCGGCCGGTCTGACCGCGGCCGCCGGCCTCGCGGCCACGGCACTGGTGGACTCGCTCGCGCCCCGGCAGCGCTTCCTCGCGTGGGCGGCGGGGGCCCTGGTGGGCCTGGCCGCTGCCGGCACCTGGTGGCTGGTGCGGGACGACGTCTCCACCACGCGCAGCCTGATCCTGGGTCTCGTGGCGGTGCTGGCACCCACCATCTCGCAGGCCGCCCGCCTGGTGCTGCTCCGCCTCCCGGCGGTGCGCAGCGGCGTGACCGGGGGTGTCGTCGTGGGCGTGGTCAGCGCGTCGTTGGCCGGTATCGTGACGGGCCTGTTCGCGATGGTGAGTCCGCACCTCGGCTGACCGCCCCGCCGCACCCCGAACCTCCCCACACCTCCCGATCCCAGGAGCACCATGGTCTTCCACATCGATGCAGACATGTCCCCCCGCCTCGCCCCGCTGGCCTGGATGCTCGGCCGGTGGGAGGGCGCCGGCGTGGTGGGCTACCCCGACCGCGAGTCCGGCCAGTTCGGCCAGGAGCTCATCGCCACCCACGACGGGCGCGAGTTCATCACCTGGACCAGTCGCACCTGGCTGCTCGACGAGGACGGCCGTCCCGGCACGCCCTACGCGGTGGAGTCCGGCTTCTGGCGCCCGGAGGGCGAGGACGGCGAGTTCGTGCTCCTGCTGGCCCATCCGACCGGCTACGTGGAGCAGTACTTCGGCGCCCGCCACCCGGAGCGTCCCAGCATCGAGCTGGCCACCGACGGCATCCTCCGCACCGCGGGCGCCGAGGAGTACACCGCGGCCAAGCGCCTGTACGGCCTGGTGGACGGTGACCTGATGTGGGTCATGGACATGGCCTACAAGGGCCACCCCATGACCAGTCACATGTCGGCGCAGCTCAAGCGCGTGGAGGGCTGACGAAGCACCGAGCACGCAGTGGGCCCCCGGGGACGTCCCCGGGGGCCCACTGCGTGGATCAGTTCCTTCTCAGAGCGAGCCGTTGCGCAGGGAATCGCCGAGGGCGCGCATGCCCGGCCAGTCCACCACCACGATGCTGGCTCCTCCGGGGCTCCATCCCGGGCCCACCCACGGGGCGGTCCGGTAGTCGAGGCCGCCCTTGCCGCCGCGCACGAAGTCGAAGGTCATCGAGCGGATCTCGCCCACGCTCAGTCCGCCGCTCACGCGCACACCCCGCGTTCCCGCATCGACCATGCCCGAGAGCCGGCTCGGGTTGCTGGCCACCGAGGGGCTCATGGCCTTGTCCACCAGGCCCTGCAGGAAGGCCATCTGGCGTTCGCCGCGGCCGATGTCGCCCTGGCCCAGCGTCTTGCGCTCGCGGACGAAGCGCAGTGCCTCGTCGCCGTCCTCCAACTGCACCGAGCCCTTCGGGAACTCCGGCGAGGCCTGCGGGTTGGTGACCGTCACGCCGCCCAGCTCGTTGGTGACCGCCTTGAAGTTCTCGAAGTCGGTGATGGCCACGTCGTCGATCTTCACGTCGAGCATTCCCTGGAAGGTGCGGGTGAGCAGCTGCGGTCCACCGATCGCGTAGGCGGCGTTCAGCTTGTTGTGCCCGTAGCCCGGGATCGGCACGTACAGGTCACGGGGGAAGTGGATGAGCGTGGCCTCGTCCCCGGAGGCGTTCAGGTGGGCCAGGATCATCACGTCGGAGCGGTACGGGGCGCCGACGCCGTCCTCACCGATCAGCAGGATGTTGCGCGCGCCGTCCGCACCCGGTGCCGGGTCGTCGGCGGAGCCGTCCTCGTCGGGGGAGGGGGCCGCCTGGGACTCGTCGTCGTCGGCCGCGTCGTCCTTCTCGTCCACCACGCCGTCGAGGTTCCGGTCGCCGTCGGCGCGGCCGTCGCCGTCCTCGTCGTCACCGCCCTTGCCCTCGGTGCCCTTCGTGGGGTCGACCTTGCCGTCCCCGTCGGCGTCCACGCGGTAGTCGGCCTTGCCGTCGCGGTCGGTGTCCAGGTTGAGGTCCGGCTTGCCGTCCCCGTCGGTGTCGATGTTGAGGTCGCCCTTGCCGTCGCCGTCGGTGTCCACGTCGCGGGGGACGTCCGGGGTGTGGTTCTCGTCCACCTCGTCGGGCAGCAGTGCCTCCTGGACGATGTTGTCCTTCAGCGTGCTGTTCAGGTTGAAGAACCAGATCGCGGCGAGGGCCAGCGGGAGGGCGACCAGGATGGCCAGCAGGCCACAGCCCCAGCGCCAGGGTCCCCGCAGGCCGCGCCGCCGCTCGGCGGTGCCGGCCGGACTGGAGCCCGTGGCCCGGGCGCTGGACCCCCCCTCGGGGCGGGCGGTGTCCAGGGAAGGATCGTGGCGACGCTCGCTCATGCTGGCCAGACTACGGCCCCCCGGGTGGGAACCGGCTGGGACTCGGGTGGGAGTCGTGTGGCTGGTCGGTCTGCCGGAGGGTCAGGTGGAATGCCCCGGCCGTCGTGGTGCGTTCCCCCGGGGTGACTGACGCCCCGACCGGTACCCCGCAGGACCACGACGCATCGCAGCAGGAGGCGGCCACGCCGCTCTCCCGGCGACCCGGTGCCGTGCGCATGCACTCGCGCATCGCGTTGCACCACGGTGATCCGCTGCGGGAGCAGCGGCTCCTCGAGGAGGGCCTGGCTGTGGTGGACCTGGGCGACCGCGGGGTGGTGTCCGTCTCGGGGCCCGACCGCCTGAGCTGGCTTCACAGCCTGCTCACCCAGCAGGTCGGTGACCTGGTTCCCGGGCAGTCCGCCGAGGCGATGGTGCTCACGCCCCAGGGACGGATCGAGCACGTGCTGCACCTCGTGGACGACGGCAGCACCACCTGGATCACCACCGACCCTGGGCATGCCGCCCCGGTGGCCGCCTTCCTGGACTCCATGCGCTTCATGCTGCGGGTCGAGGTCGCCGACCGGAGCGGGGACCTCCGCGTGCTCGGGGAGCCCCACGCGGCCCCCGGGCTGCCGGGGGAGCCGCCGGTCTGGGTGGACCCCTGGCCCGGCCCGGTGGGCACCACGGCCGTGCGCACCGCCGACGACCTGGAGCACCACCCCGGTGAGGGGTGGGCCTGGCGCGAGGTGGTGCTGCCCGCCGAGCAGCTGGAGGAGTGGGTGGGGGACCGCCCGCTGGCAGGGTGGTGGGCGTGGGAGGCCCTGCGCATCGCGGCCTGGCGGCCCTCGGTGGCTGAGGTGGACGACCGCTCGATCCCGCATGAGCTCGACTGGCTGCGGACGGCCGTGCACCTGCAGAAGGGCTGTTACCGCGGCCAGGAGACGGTGGCGCGGGTGCAGAACCTGGGGCAGCCCCCACGCCGGCTGGTCTTCCTCCACCTGGACGGATCCGGCCACGAGCTCCCCGTGGCCGGATCCGAGGTGCGCAACGGTGCGGTGCCCGGCGAGCCGGAGTCGGGAAGGGTGGTGGGGCGGCTCACCAGCGTGGGTCGTCACCACGAGCTGGGGCCGATCGGTCTGGCGGTCGTGAAGCGGTCGGTGCCGGCCTCCGAGACGCTCACCGTGGGCTCGACGGCCGCCGCTCAGGAGTCCATCGTGGCAGCCGGGGGGAGACCCCCACGGCGTCGCCTGTGACATAGGTCACACAAATGCGGTTGGCTGGGGAACCTTTCGCAAATAATGTGGGCGTGAACCCCCCGGTTCCTCCGGGCGGGAGACCTGTGACCGACATGGCTCGCGTGCCGGGCCCGAAGGAGAACAGCAATGATCAGCAAGGAGCAGCTGCAGGACCTGCGTGGCGGTGACCTGTTCGGGACCGACAACGAGAAGATCGGGTCCATCAGCGACATCTACCTGGACGACCAGACCGGTCAGCCGGCGTGGGCCACGGTCAACACCGGGATGTTCAGCGGCGACAGCTTCGTGCCGCTCGACGACGCCACCATCGCTGATGGCGGGCTTGCCGTTCCCTACACCAAGGACAAGGTGAAGGACGCCCCGCAGATCGAGGCCGGCCAGCACCTCGACGCCGAGCACGAGGTGGAGCTGTACCGCTACTACGGCGTGCAGTTCGACGGTGACAACGCGGCCACCGACACCACCGGCCCGGTGGACCGTCAGGATGGTCGTGTGGACGCCGCCCCGGTGGAGGGCGAGGACCGTGGTGACTTCGGTCGCTGGGACGCTGGCGACACCGCCGCCGCCGGCACCGCTGGCGCCGCCGGTGCGGCTGGCTACGCCGCCCGTGACACCGACGCCAAGGCCGACTACGACCGTCAGTACGGCGACGACACCGCGCTGGACGTGGAGCGTGACCGCGCCGCGGCCGCCGACACCGACCAGCGCGCCGGCTTCTTCGGCGGCGACCGCGGTGCCGACGCCACCACCGCCGTGCCCACCGCCGCCGCCGGCACCGACGTCGACCGCGACCGTGCCGCGGACTACGACCGTGACCGTGGCATGGGCCTCGGCCGCGACCGTGGCGAGGCCGTCGACGGCGAGCGCACCTCCGTGACCCGTCACGAGGAGCGGCTCAACGTCGGCAAGGAGCGCCGCGAGACCGGTGCCGTCCGCCTCAAGAAGTACGTCGTCGAGGAGGAGGAGACCATCTCCGTGCCGCTCGAGCGCGAGTCCGTGGAGATCGAGCGCCGCGACATCACCGACGGCCAGGCCATCGGCGACTGGGACTTCAGCGATGACGAGCTGGAGATCACGCTGGTCGAGGAGCACCCGGTCATCTCCAAGGAGATCTTCGCCGTCGAGGAGATCGGACTGAACAAGAAGGTCGTCACCGAGAACCGCCAGGTCACCGAGCGCCTGCGCCGTGAGCGCGTGGACATCGAGGGCCTGGACGACGAGGTCCGTGACGGCCGCGACAACGGTGGTCTGTTCGGTGGTCGTGACAACGACCGTGGCCTGGACGGCCGCGACAACGACCGCTTCTGAGTCGCCCCCGGCGGTCACCCGCTGACGCGAGGCCCCATCCCCACCGGGGGTGGGGCCTCGTCGCGTCCACGGGGGTGAGGAACTAGGCTCCGTCGGGTGACCTCTCCCACTCCTGCCGCCGATTCCACCCCGCTCGCCCAGGCCCCCGTCATCGCGCACGTGGTGCGGGGCGACCTCATCGAGTCCGTCCACCACGGGCTGGGCGTCCTCACCTCCGCCGCCGGCGAGGTGGAGGTCGCGATCGGTGACGTGGCGGCCGCCATGTTCCCGCGGTCGTCCAACAAGCCGATGCAGGCCGTGGGCATGCTCCGCTCGGGCGCCGAGATCTCCGGGCGGCACCTGGCGCTCGCGTGCGCCAGCCACTCCGGGGAGCAGTTCCACCTCGATGCGGTGCAGGAGACCCTGCAGGCCGCGGGGCTCACCACCGCCTACCTGCAGAACACGCCGAGCTTCCCCATCGACGAGCAGGCGAGGGCCGCGTGGGTGAGCGCGGGCAACGGGGCCTCGTCCCTTGCCCAGAACTGCTCCGGCAAGCACTCCGGCATGCTCACCGCGTGCGTGGCGGCCGGGTGGGACACGCAGACCTACCTGTCGCCGGAGCACCCGTTGCAGCAGGCCATCCGCCAGGCCGTGGAGGAGCTCAGCGGCGAGACCGTGGAGCACGTGGCCGTGGACGGCTGCGGCGCCCCGGTCATGTCCCTCTCGCTGGCCGGCCTCGCACGTTCCTTCGGCCGCATCGCCGCGGCCACCGAGGGGCCCGAGAAGGCAGTGGCCGACGCGATGCGGGAGCACCCGCAGTACGTCGGCGGCACCCGCCGTGAGGTCACCGACCTGATGCGGGCCGTGCCCGGATCCATCGCGAAGGACGGTGCGGAGGCCGTGCTGGCCCTGGGCCTGCCGGACGGGCGCGGCCTGGCTGTGAAGACCACCGACGGCAACGAGCGTGCCTGCTACGCGGTGGCCGTCGCGCTGCTGCGCACGGCCGGCATCGAGAACGAGGCCCTGGAACGCCTCGCCGAGGTGAAGGTCATGGGCCACGGCCGCCAGGTCGGCTCCGTCGTGGTGACCGATGCGGTGCGCACCGCGACCGGGGGTGACGCCTGATGTGGAGCACCGCCTACACCATCATGTCCCTCGAGACCTGGGTGCTGGCCGCCCTGGCGGTGGCCGGTCTGGCCGTGGAGGCCAAGGCGCTGCTGCACGTGCTGACCACCCGGGTGGACGCCTTCCCGGCCGCTGATGCCCGCACCAAGCCCTTCTGGGCCATCGTGCTGGGGCTGTGCACGCTGCTGGGCACCTGGTACGTGTGGATCATGGGCTGGGCCATCGTCCACGGGGCCATCGCCAGCTTCCCGCCGCTGACCATCATCGGCGTCATCGCCGTGACCGTGGCGGGCGTCTACCTGGCCGGCACCAAGCCGCGCCTCGAGGGCGTGCTGGCCAACGCCCAGTCGCCCGGCAAGCTCTGGTGACCACCGGTCCCCGCCTGCTGTCGGGCCCGGACGGGCCGTTGGAGGTGCTCGAGACCGGCAGCGGCAGCCCCACCACCGTCTTCGGCCACGGCCTGGCGGGCACCATCGACACCACCCGACCGTTCGCCACCGGCGTGCGCGGCAGCAAGGTTTTCCTGCACTTCCGCGGGCACGGTCGCTCCCTGGCGCCCGAGGTCGCCTCCGCCGGGTCCGATGGGGGTGAGCCCCGCCCGGGTGCCCCGGGCCGGCAGGCCCCCGCCTGGGGGTACGCCTCGCTGGCGGCCGACCTGCGCCGGGTGGCCGACGAGTTCGGCGCCACCCGTGCGCTGGGCGTGAGCATGGGCGCCGGGGCGCTGACCCGCATCCTGTCCGAGGAGCCGGATCGCTTCGAGCGCGTGGTGCTGGTGATCCCGGCCGTCATCGACCGGGTGCGCGAGGACCGCGCCCTGGACCGGATGGCCGCGATGGCCCGGCTGGTGGAGGCCGGGGACGTCGACGCGCTGGCGGCCTCGCTGCTGGCGGAGCAGCCGCCGCAGGTGCAGGCCGACCGCCACGTGCAGGTCTGGTGCGCCCAGCAGGCTCGGCAGCTCGTGGGCACCCCGGTGGGGACGGCCCTGCGCGCGCTGCCGCACGAGTACCCCATCGCCGACCGGGGGCTGCTGGCGCGCGTGGAGGCACCGGTGCTGGTCATCGGACAGGTCGAGGACGACGCGCACCCGGCCCACATCGCCGAGGAGCTCGGGGAGGCGCTGGGCAACGCGACCGTCGAGATCCTCCCTCCCGGGGGGCTGATGTGGAGCCACCGCACCCGCGTGCGCTCGCTGGTGGCGGACTTCCTCAACGACTGAGGGCGGGTATCCCTCACGCCGGGGGCAGCCTCCTCACACCGGGGCCACGGCCTCCCACGGCACGGTCAGCTCGCCGCGCCGGGCCTCCACCCGGGCACCCACCACGGGCCAGTGGGCGGCCAGGGCGTGCACGGCGGCCACGAAGCGCTGGCGCCGCCCCCAGGTGGCCAGGTGGGCGTGGGTGTGCCACGCGGCGTCGAGCTCGCCGAGCAGGGCGTGCACCGGCTGACCGGGCACGTTGTGGTGGATCAGCACCTTGGGCAGACGCTCGGCGATGGCGCTGGGTGGATCGACCTCCGCCATCGCCCACGAGAAGGTGAGCGTCTGCGGGCCACGCCGGTCGAGGGTCACCCACACCGCCCGGCGGCCCATCTCGTTGGAGGTGCCCTCCACCACCACCCCGTCCGGTGCCAGGCCGGCCCGCAGCAGCTCCCAGGCCCCCGGCACGGCCTCCTGGGGGTACTGCCGCAGCACGTTGAACGCGCGGACGGCGGTGGCCTGCCCGGTCAGGCCGGCCAGCTCGAAGCCCCCACGACGGAACTCGAGCCCCTCGGTGGCCCACGGGGCGGCGGCGGCCACGCGCTCCGCATCGATCTCGAGGCCGATGACGCGCGCCCGGGGCGCCACGGCACGCACCCGGGTGAAGGTCTCCACGGTGGTGAGCGGGAGCGCCCCGAAACCGAGATCGACCACGAGGGGCTCGGCGGTGCTGCGCAGGACGGCCCCCTGGCGGCGGACCAACCAGCGGTCCACGCGCCGCAGGCGGTTGGCGGCGGTGGTCCCGCGCGTGATGTCCCCGACCGGCCGCATGACCGCAGAGCGTAGTGGCCTGCGGAGCCGTGGTGGCAGAATCGGGCACGTGTCCGACACCTGCGCTGCCCCCGGTCAGGTGGTCGTGCTGAGCATGCACACCTCCCCCCTCTCGGACCCCGGTGAGGGAGACGCCGGCGGCATGAACGTCTACGTGCGCCAGCTCAGCCGCGCGATGGTGGCCGAGGGGGCCGCCGTGCACGTGGTCACACGGTCCGACACGGGGGAGGCCTGGGAGGCGCAGGACCAGGGGGTGACCGTGGCCGGCCTGCCGGTGGGCCCGGCGGACGCGGCCAAGGAGGACCTGCCGGCCCTGGTGCCGGACCTCGCGCGCGCCGTCAGTGAGCACCTGGCCGCCCGCGGGACCACTCCCGACGTGGTGCACTCCCACTACTGGCTCTCCGGCATGGTGGCGCTCGCACTGCCCGACCGGCCCGCCACCTGGGCGCACACCATGCACACCCTGGGGGCCACCAAGAACGCCGAGCTGGCCGACGCCGACCAGCGGGAGCCCGGGGTGCGCCTGGAGGGCGAACAGCGCATCCTGCGGTCCGTGGACCTGGCGGTGGCCAGCACGTCCCTGGAGTGCCGTCAGCTGCGGGAACAGGGAGCGCCCCCTGAGCGCTGCCGCGTGATCCCGCCGGGGGTCGATGCGGGGACCTTCCACCCGCTCGACGCCGCCTCCCGCCGGCTCGTGCGCGGCGAGGTGCGCCGCGAGCTGGGTCTGCCGGCCGACGCACTGCTGCTGGTGCAGGCCGGCCGCTGGCAGCCCGCCAAGGGCCAGCTGGTGCTGCTGGAGGCCGTGGAGCACCTGTGGGCCGCCGGCACCCGCGCGCACGCCGTCTTCGTGGGTGGCCCCAGTGGTGCGGGGGACGCCGCGGAGCTGCCCCGCCGCATCGAGGACTCCCCCGCCCGCGAGGGGCTGCTGGCACGCGGTGCGGTGCCCCCCGACGAGCTGGCGCGCCTGCTGCACGCGGCCGACCTGGTGGTGGTGCCCAGTCGCACCGAGTCCTTCGGTCTGGTGGCCGTGGAGGCGATGGCCTGCGGCACCCCCGTGGTGGCAGCCCGCGTGGGAGGACTGCCCGATGCGGTGGGCGACGCGGCCGTGCTGGTGGACGGCCACGACCCCCGTGACTGGGCCGGGACGCTGGGCCGCCTGCTGGAGGACCCCGACGCCCGGTCCGCACTGGGTGATGCGGGGCGCAGGCGGGCTGCGACCATGTCCTGGCAGGACACTGCCCGCGCCCACCTCGAGGCCTACCGCACCGCCCGCCGCCAGGAGGCACCGTGACCGCAGACCAGCAGCCCGCCGCCGGGACGGACGCCCGCGAGGCCGCACTGCAGGTGGTCCAGCGGTGGGTGGAGCGCCATGCGGATGAGGGGTCGCCCGAGCATGTGGAGGGCGTGGCCGCCGAGCGCGTGCTGGACGACGACGGTCGCCCCACCGGTGCCTTCGCCATCACCCTGCCGGGGGAGCGCAAGCTCAAGACGGTGGTCTCGGTGCGGGTGGGGGAGAAGTCCCTGGGCCTCATCGCGTTCGTGGTGCGCAATCCCGACGAGAACCACGGGGCCGTGTACCGCATGCTGCTGCGCCGCAACCTGGACCTGCCGGGGCTGGCCTACGCCATCGACGACACCGGGGACGTCTACCTGACCGGCCGGGCGCCGGTGCAGGGCGTCACCGACACCTGGTTCGACGAGGCGATGGGGGCCGTCCTGCAGGCGAGTGACGGCATCTTCAACGAGGTGCTCGCCAAGGGCTTCCTCACCGCCATGCAGACGGAGTGGGACTGGCGCACCAGCCGCGGGGAGTCCACCCGCAACCTGGAGGCCTTCCGCCACCTGCTGGTCGACTGAGTCCCGCTAGGCTCTCGGGCATGACCAACGCTGCTCACACCCTTGTCCTGCTGCGCCACGGCCAGAGCCTGTGGAACGAGAAGAACCTCTTCACCGGGTGGGTCGACGTCGACCTCACCGAGAAGGGCCGCGAGGAGGCCCGACGCGGTGGCGAGCTGCTGGTGGCCGAGGGCTTCGCGCCGGACGTGCTGCACACCTCCCGCCTGCGCCGCGCCATCACCACCGCCAACCTCGCGCTGGACGCCGCGGACCGCCACTGGATCGACGTCAAGCGCTCCTGGCGGCTCAACGAGCGCCACTACGGCGCCCTGCAGGGCAAGGACAAGGCGCAGGTCAAGGAGAAGTACGGCGAGGAGCAGTTCATGGCCTGGCGCCGCGGGTACGACACCCCGCCGCCCCCCATCGACGCCGACGACGAGTACTCGCAGGCGGACGACCCGCGCTACGCCGACCTGGGCAACGAGGTGCCGGCCACCGAGTGCCTGAAGGACGTCGTGGAGCGGCTGCGTCCCTACTGGGCCGAGGAGATCGTGCCCGACCTGCAGGCCGGCCGGACGGTGCTGGTGACCGCCCACGGCAACAGCCTGCGCGCCATGGTCAAGGAGCTCGACGGCATCAGCGACGAGGACATCGCCGAGCTGAACATCCCCACCGGCATCCCGCTGGTCTACGAGCTCGACGAGAGCTTCAAGCCCCTCACCCCCGGTGGCCGCTACCTGGACCCCGAGGCCGCTGCCGGGGCCATCCAGGAGGTCGCGAACCAGGGCAGCAGGTGAGCCTTCCCCGGGGGCGGCGGGTGCCGCTCCCGGGTGGGGGGATCAGGAGATGCGGGGCAGGGTGACCACGTGCGCCTCATCGGCGGGGCGTTCGAGCTCCCCGGTGACCAGGTAGTCCACGCGACGGCCCACGGAGACCGAGTGGTCACCCATGCGCTCGTAGTAGCGGCTCAGCAGGGTGAGGTCCACTGCCTCCTGGGTGTCGGTGATCTCCTCGCGGACGATGTCGAACACCTTCAGGTGCAGGGCGTCCAGGCTGTCGTCGAGGGTCTCCAGCCGGTCGGCCGCGTCGGCCCGGTGGGTGGCCAGCGCGTCGCCGGCGCCCTGCACCAGCGCGTGGGCGAGCCGCCCCATCTCCGCGATGGTGGGGCGCGCAGGGGCGGGCACCGCCAGCTCCGGGTAGCGCATGCGCGCCAGCTCGGCGACGTGGCGGGCCAGGTCGCCGGTGCGCTCGAGGGATGCCGACAGCTGCAGCGAGGTGACCACCAGCCGCAGGTCGCGGGCCACCGGGCTCTCCCGGGCCAGCAGCTCGATGGCGTTCTCCTCGATCTCCGCGTAGAAGGCGTCGATGCGGTCGTCACCGGAGATCACGATCTCGGCCAGGGAGCCGTCGGCGGTGCCCAGGGCGCGGTTGGCGCCGTCGACCGCGCATGCCACCAGACGGTTCATCTCGACCATCTGGGCGGACATCGCCTCCAGGGCACGGGTGAAGTTCGTCCGCATGCGCTGACCTCCTTGTTGGATGGCCCAGTGTTTCATCCCGGGATGAACTCCGCGTGACCGCCACGTGTGACCTGGGTGGACGTGTGGTCCGTGGGTGCCCGTCGGAGGGAGGGCCAGGAGCCGCCTACAGTGCCCCCATGAGGACCGAGAACGTGGACCCGCTGGTGTGGGCCGCCATGGCCTCCTTCCTGCTCGTGGGACTGCTGGTGGGGTGGTGGATCGGCCGCGAGCAGCCCCGCGAGCGCCGTACCCGCCCCGACCAGGGTCCCGGTGCGTTCCCCGAGGGCGCGCTGCAGGTGCTGGACTCGCTGACCTCCACCGTGATCGTGCTCGATGCGGGCAACCGGGTCGTGCACTCCACCCACCACGCGGCTGACCAGGGGTACGTCCGCGAGGGGGTGGTGCCCCATCCGGCGATCCGGGACCTCGTGGAGCAGGTGCGCTCCACGGGAGAGGTGCAGGACGACGACATCGAGGTGACCCGCAGCGTGCTGGTGGGAGGCCGCATCAGCGTGGGCTGCCGGGTGTTCCCCCTCGGACACGACCTCGTGGTGATCCTGCTCGAGGACCGGTCGCGCGCACGCCGGGTGGAGCAGGTGCGGCGCGACTTCGTGGCCAACGTCAGCCACGAGCTCAAGACGCCGGTCGGCGGCATCGCGCTCCTGGCCGAGGCCGTGCAGGACGCCCGGGACGAGCCGGAGATGGTGGAGCGCTTCGCCCGCCGCATGGTGATGGAGGCCGACCGGTTGAGCCACCTGGTGCAGGAGATCGTGGAGTTCTCACGCCTGCAGGCCGGGGAGAGCATCGAGGATCCCGAGCCGGTGAACGTGGTGGAGGTGATCTCCACGGCGGTGGACCACGTGCGGGTGCACGCGGAGGACCGAGGGGTGGCCGTGCGGCAGGCAGGCATCGCCCACGGCCTCACCCACCAGGTGTTCGGCGATGCCGAGCTGCTCACCACCGCGGTGCGCAACCTCATCGTGAACGCGGTGAACTACTCCGACCGCGGCACCAAGGTGATCGTGGCCGTGCAGCCCGGGGAGGCCGAGGGGACGATCCGGATCGTGGTCACCGACCAGGGCATCGGCATCCCGACGGCCGATCTCGAGCGCATCTTCGAGCGCTTCTACCGCGTGGACGCCGCCCGGTCGCGCCACACCGGGGGCACCGGCCTGGGGCTGGCGATCGTCAAGCACATCGTGGCGAACCACGGTGGGGCCATCTCGGTCTGGTCCCGGCCGGGCACGGGTTCCACCTTCACCATCGAGCTGCCGCTGGTGGAGCTGCCGGAGGAGGTGCCCGGCGGCGGGGACGGTGCCGCCGGCGCCCCGACCGCCTCGGTACGCTGAGCCCAGAGTCGACGTCTGGGAGGACACCTGTGACCCGCATCCTGATCGTGGAGGACGAGGCGTCCTTCTCCGACCCCCTGAGCTGGCTGCTCGAGCGTGAGGGCCACCAGGTCGTGGTGCGGGAGGACGGGCCGTCCGGGCTGGAGGAGTTCTCCCAGAACCCGGCCGATCTGGTGCTCCTCGACGTGATGCTCCCCGGCATGTCCGGTGTCGAGGTCTGCCGCGAGCTGCGGCGTTCCTCCAACGTCCCCATCATCATGCTGACCGCGAAGGACTCGGAGGTCGACAAGGTGGTGGGTCTGGAGATCGGGGCCGACGACTACGTCACCAAGCCCTACAGCTCCCGCGAGCTGCTGGCGCGCATCCACGCCGTGCTCCGCCGGCGCGTGGCTCCGCCGGCGGAGGAGGACCACATCGTGCGGGTGGGGGAGGTCGAGCTGGACGCGGACTCCCACGTGGTGGCCGTGCGGGGTGAACAGATCCCCATGCCGCTCAAGGAGTTCGAGCTGCTGGAGATGCTCATGCGCAACCAGGGGCGGGTGCTCACGCGTGCCCAGCTGATCGACCGGGTGTGGGGTGCGGACTACGTGGGCGACACCAAGACGCTGGACGTCCACATCAAGCGTCTGCGCGGCAAGGTGGAGGAGAACCCGTCGAGCCCGCGGATGATCACCACCATCCGCGGGCTCGGGTACAAGTTCGTGGGCTGACCGGCGTCGCAGCCCGGCCAGGTCACCGGCCGCAGCCGGTGGGGAGGATCAGTGGCCGCCGCCCTCGGACTTCACGTCCTCACGGGTCGGGCGCTCCGGGGCCTCCCAGCCCTCGGGGGCGTACTGCTCGTACTGGCCGGTGGGCAGCATCACGGGCACACGCTGCTCGGTGTCCTGGCCGGCGGCCGACACGGTGACCAGCTGGAAGGCGCCGGGGGCCGCGGCCTCGGGGAGGGTGATCTCCTCCTCGGCCAGGTTCACGCGCTGGTGGGGCTCCACGGTGGAGGTCCACACCTCGCTACCGTCGACGGCGAGCATGACCTCCTGCGGCTCCGTGCCGGAGTTCACCACGGTGCCCAGGACGCGACCCTCGCTCTGCGGCTCGGTTGCCAGCACGTGGAGGTCCATCACGCTCACGTCACCGGAGCGGACCAGCTCGCCGTTGGCGGGCGCGTAGTCGCGCGTGGTCTCGAGGGGCGAGAGGGCCTGGCAGCCGGTGAGGCCGATCATGCCGACCAGTGCGAGGGCGGCGAGGCGGCGGCCGGTGCGGGCCGGGGCAGCGGAGCGAGCGGTGGTGATCACCCCCGCATGGTACCCAACGCCGACGGTGGTCCGTGGGGGCCTCGCCGCGCGGCACGGTGCTAGAATTGAGGGGCGAAAGGGGCACTACATGACGTTTGAAGTCGGCGAAACGGTCGTCTACCCGCACCACGGCGCAGCGCTCATCGAAGAGGTGAAGCAGCGCAAGGTGAAGGGCAAGGAGATGACCTACCTGAAGCTCAAGGTCGCGCAGGGCGATCTCACCATCGAGGTTCCCGCGGAGAACTGTGACCTGGTCGGCGTGCGTGACGTCGTCGACGCCGAGGGTCTGGAGAAGGTCTTCGGCGTGCTGCGTGCCGAGAACTGCGAGGAGCCGACCAACTGGTCTCGTCGCTACAAGGCCAATCTCGAGAAGCTCGCTTCGGGTGACGTGATCAAGGTGGCCGAGGTCGTCCGCGACCTGTGGCGCCGTGAGCAGGACCGCGGCCTGTCCGCCGGTGAGAAGCGCATGCTCGCCAAGGCCCGGCAGATCCTGGTCTCCGAGCTCGCCCTGGCCGAGAAGACCGACGAGGAGAGGGCCGAGGCCACCCTCGACGAGGTCCTCGCGAGCTGAACGGGCTCGCCCTGACCGCTCCCACGACATCGCACGACCCCGACAGCCACGGCGCTGTCGGGGTCGTCGTCGTTGCTGCCGGGTCCGGCACCCGGCTGGGCGCGGGCATTCCCAAGGCCTTCGTTCAGATCGAGGGGGCCGCCCTGCTCGAGCACGCGCTGCACGGCCTGCTGGGCAGCGGACGCGTCGATGAGCTGGTGGTGGTCGCGCCCGCCGGGTGGGAGGACCGTGCGCACGAGGCCCTGACCCTTGCCGCATCGTGCCCCTGCCCGCACCGGACCACCGTCGTGACCGGTGGGGCGGAGCGCTCCGACTCCGTCGCCGCAGGGCTGGCCGCCCTCTCCGATGCGGTGGACGTGGTCCTGGTGCACGACGCGGCGCGGTGCTTCACCCCATCGGAGGTGGTCGAGCGGGTGATCGATGCGGTGCAGGCGGGTGCCGCGGGGGTCGTCCCGGCGCTGCCGGTGGTGGACACCATCAAGGTGGTCGACGAAGACGACCGCATCACCGCCACCCCGGCGCGGGCGTCCCTGCGGGCGGTCCAGACCCCGCAGGGATTCCGGCGTGACGTGCTGGTGGCGGCCCATGCGCAGGGGAGTGGGGGTGCCGCGGCCACCGACGACGCGCTGCTGGTGGAGCAGGCCGGGCATGCCGTGGTGGTGGTGCCCGGGGACGTGCGCGCAGCCAAGATCACGACGCCCGCCGACCTGGCGGCCAGGCAGAGGATGGACACCGTGCAGGAGACCCCTCCCCACACCGACCGCGAGGCCACCCCGACGGCACGGGAGGGCATGCCGGTGCCGCGCACCGGCATCGGCACCGACGTCCACGCGTGGGCGCCCGAGGGGGACGACCGGCCGCTGTGGCTCGGGTGCGTGGAGTTCCCCGGCGAGCGGGGGGTGGATGGCCACAGCGACGGCGACGTTGCGGCGCACGCCGCCTGCAACGCGCTGCTGTCGGCGGCGGGGCTGGGGGATTTGGGGAGTGTGTTCGGTACCGACCGGCCGGAGATGGCGGGGGCCAGCGGGGCGCAGATGCTGCAGCACGTGGCGTCGATGCTGGACAGGGCCGGGTACGCCATCGGCAACGTCGCGGTGCAGGTGGTGGCGCCGCGGCCCAAGATCGGGCCCCGGCGGGCGGAGATGGAGGGGGCGATGTCCGCGGCGCTGGGTGGCGCAGCGGTCTCGGTGAGCGCGGCGACCACCGACGGGCTGGGCTTCATCGGGCGCGGTGAGGGGCTGGTGGGCCTGGCGACCACGCTCGTGGTGCCCACTGGGAGCTTGTCGGTGCAGCCGGATAGCGTGGGTTGAGCACGCGGGGGCCACGTCCCGGCCCTCCCCGGAACCGCGTCCCCAGGAGGCAGCATGCCCAGCACCGTCAAGGGTGTCATCGCCCGCAGCAAGAACGCCCCCGTCGAGGTGGTGGACATCATCGTGCCCGACCCGGGGCCCGGTGAGGCGGTCGTGAAGATCCGCACCTGCGGGGTGTGCCACACGGACCTGCACTACCGCGAGGGCGGCATCAACGACGAGTTCCCCTTCCTGCTGGGCCACGAGGCCAACGGTGTGGTCGAGGCCGTCGGCGAGGGCGTGACCGACCTGGAGCCCGGCGACACCGTGGTGCTCAACTGGCGTGCCGTCTGCGGCACCTGCCGGGCGTGCGCCCGGGGCGAGGCCTGGTACTGCTTCAACACCCACAACGCGGCGCAGAAGATGACGCTCACCGACGGCACGGAGCTGGAGCCCGCCCTGGGCATCGGTGCCTTCGCGGAGAAGACCCTGGTGGCCGCCGGGCAGTGCACGAAGGTGGACCCTGAGGCCGACGCCGCCGCCACCGGGCTGTTGGGCTGTGGCGTGATGGCCGGCTTCGGCGCCGCGGTCAACACCGGCGGTGTGAAGCGTGGTGACTCCGTGGCCGTCATCGGCTGTGGCGGTGTGGGCATGGCTGCCATTGCCGGCGCCGTCGTGGCCGGTGCCACCACGGTCATCGCCGTGGACCTCGACCCGCGCAAGCTGGAGAAGGCCCGCGAGATGGGGGCCACGCACACCGTCGACCCGTCCGATGGGGATATCGTCGAGGCCGTGCGCGCGCTCACCGGTGGGTTCGGCGCCGACGTGGTGATCGAGGCCGTGGGCCGTCCGGAGACCTACGAGCAGGCCTTCTACGCCCGCGACCTGGCCGGCACCGTGGTGCTGGTGGGCGTGCCCACTCCGGACATGGAGATCACGCTGCCGCTGCTGGAGGTCTTCGGCCGCGGCGGGGCGCTGAAGTCCAGCTGGTACGGCGACTGCCTGCCCAGCCGTGACTTCCCCATGCTGGTGGACCTGTACGAGCAGGGACGGCTGGACCTGGATGCCTTCGTCTCCGAGCGCATCGGAATGGGCGACATCGAGGCGGCGTTCGACAAGATGCACCGTGGTGACGTGCTGCGGTCCGTGGTGGAGGTGGACGCATGAGCAACGAGCAGCAGTCCGGGGCGGTCCAGCGCGTGGCCACCCCCTTCCAGATCGAGGGCGTGCGCGTGGAGCGCGTGGTCACCTCGGGGACCTTCGAGCTGGACGGGGGCTCCTGGGAGGTCGACAACAACGTCTGGATCCTCGGCAACGCCCAGGAGTGCGTGGTCATCGACCCCGCGCACGAGGGCGCACCCATCCTGGAGGCGGTCGGCAAGCGGTCACTCCGTGCGGTCCTGCACACCCACGGGCACAACGACCACATCAACGCCACCGGCGAGGTGACGGGTGACAAGTGGTCGCCCACCCACCTGCACCCGGCCGACCGGATGCTGTGGGACGCGGTCTACCCGGTGGCGCCGGACCACGACCTGGACCACGGCCAGCGCATCAGCATCGCGGGGGTGGAGATGGAAGTGCTCCACACGCCCGGCCACAGCCCGGGTGCCGTGTGCTTCTACGTGCCGGCCCTCGGGGTGCTGTTCAGCGGCGACACCCTCTTCCAGGGTGGACCGGGTGCCACGGGCCGGTCCTTCTCGGACTTCGGCCAGATCATCCGCTCCATCACCGACCAGCTCCTCGTGCTTCCGCAGGACACCAAGGTGCTGACGGGCCACGGCGACGGCACCACCATCGGCGCCGAGGCCCCGCACCGACAGGAGTGGATCGACCGCGGTCACTGAGCACGGACCCGCGGTTCGGGGCGGGCGCCTCGTAGACTCTGGCGCGTGACTCTCAGACTGCATGACTCGGCCACCCGCGAGGTCCGGGACTTCGTCCCGCGCATTCCCGGCAGGGCGAGCATCTACATCTGTGGGCTCACCACGCAGACGAGCCCCCACATCGGCCACCTGCGTTTCGCCGTCGCGTTCGACGTGCTGCGCCGATGGATGGAGCGCGGCCACGGGCTGGAGGTCACGCTCGTGCGCAACGTGACCGACATCGACGACAAGATCCTCGCCAAGTCGGCCGAGAACGGCGTGCCCTGGAACGAGTGGAGCCAGCGCTACGAGCGCGAGACCAGCGCCGCCCTGGAGACCATCGGCGTCCGTCCTCCCTCCTACGAGCCGCGCGCCACCGGCCACGTGCCGGACATGATCGAGCTGATGGAGCGCCTCATCGAGCGGGGCCACGCCTACCCGGCCGACGACGGCTCCGGCGACGTGTACTTCGACGTGCGCTCCTGGGAGGCCTACGGCGAGCTGACCCGCCAGCGCATCGAGGACATGGCCCCCGCCGCCGACGCCGACCCCCGCGGCAAGCGCGACCCGCGCGACTTCGCCCTGTGGAAGGGCGCGAAGGCCGACGAGCCCCACACCGCCACCTGGCCCACCCCCTGGGGCCGCGGCCGCCCGGGCTGGCACCTGGAGTGCTCGGCGATGGCGTGGCGCTGGCTGGGGGAGGAGTTCGACATCCACGGCGGCGGCAACGACCTGCGCTTCCCTCACCACGAGAACGAGCAGGCCCAGTCCCGCGCAGCGGGTTTCGGCTTCACCAGCTTCTGGTTGCACAACGGCATGCTCACCACCGGCGGCGAGAAGATGAGCAAGTCCATCGGCAACACCCTCACCGTCGAGGAGCTCACGAAGACCTACCGCCCGCTGTCCGTGCGCTGGCTGCTCGCCACCGTGCACTACCGGTCCGCGCTGGAGTACACGCCCACCTCGCTCGATGAGGCGACCGCCCAGGTGGAGCGCGTGGAGGGCTTCCTCCACCGTGCGCTGGACTCGATGGGGTGGACGGCCGCCGAGCTGCGCGCCGCGGCCGCCGAGGCGGCCCTGCCCGAGGCCTTCGCCGCGGCGATGGACGACGACGTGAACGTCTCCGCCGCGCTCGCCGTGGTCTTCGACCTGGTGCGCCGGGGCAACGCCGCCCTGGCCTCCGGCTCCGATGCGGGTGACTCCCGCCAGGTGGCCGTCGCCGTGACCGGCATGCTGGACGTGCTGGGCCTGGACCCGTTGGACCCGCAGTGGTCCGAGGGATCCGGTGGCGACTCCGCCGCCGTGGAGGCACTGGACGGCCTGGTCTCGGAGCGGCTCGCGGCACGCGCGGCGGCCAAGCAGCAGAAGGACTTCGCCACCGCGGACGCCATCCGCGACACCCTGGCGGCCCTGGGCATCACCGTGGCCGACGGCCCGGACGGTGCCACCTGGGAACTCACCCACACCACCAAGGAGACCTGACGTGCGAGGCAACTCGTCGCGCCGTGGCGCGACCCGCAAGAGCAGCACCAAGAAGGGCATGCAGGTGGGCAGCGGCGGTCATCGTCGCAAGGGCCTGCAGGGTAAGGGACCCACGCCCAAGGCCGAGGACCGCGAGTACCACCCGGCCGCCAAGCGCGCCCGCCGCGCCGAGAAGGCCGCCGGCGGGCAGCGTCCGCAGCGGTCCAGCAAGGCCCGCAGCGGCAAGGACTCCACCGAGCTGGTGCTGGGCCGCAACGCGGTGCTCGAGGCGCTGCGCACCCGGGTGCCGGCCACCCACCTGTACGTTGCCGCCACCATCGAGTCGGACGACCGGGTGAAGGAGGCGCTGCGCCTGGCCTCCGAGCAGGGCATCCCGCTGCTGGAGGCCGGCCGTCCGGAGCTGGACCGCCTCTCCAACGGGGAGGTCCACCAGGGCCTTGTGCTGCAGGTGCCGCCGTACGACTACGGCGACCTCGACACCCTGCTGGACGCCACGGCGGACGTGACGCCCCTGTTCGTGGCCCTCGACGGCATCACCGACCCACGCAACCTGGGCGCCATCATCCGGTCTGCGGCGGCCTTCGGGGCGCACGGCATCATCATCACCGAGCGCCGCTCGGCCGGGGTGACGGCGGCTGCGTGGCGCACCTCCGCCGGGGCCGCGGCCCGCCTGCCGGTGGCGCGGGTGACCAACCTGAACCGGGCGCTGCAGGAGCTGCGCAGCCAGGGCGTGTTCGTCATCGGCCTGGACGCCGAGGGTGACGTCGAGCTGCCCGGTCTGCCGCTGGCCCCGGACCCCCTCGTGGTGGTCGTGGGCTCCGAGGGCAAGGGCATCTCCCGTCTCACCCGTGAACACTGCGACCAGATCGTCAGCATTCCGATGACGGCGGGCAACGAGTCGCTCAACGCCGGCACCGCTGCGGCGGTCACCCTCTACGAGATCGCCCGGGAGCGCGCCCAGCAGGAGGGCTGAGCCCGCGGCCTTCGGACCATCGCCCCGGACCGCACGGGGCGATGGTCCCGTGCTTCCAGACCCATGACGTGATCTTTGGGTGATCTTGACCCGCAGTGATGGATTCCTTCCTACGGTGGAGGGACCCGGTGAGGATCCGGGGGCCGAGAGGTTCCATCGATGGTCGTCGCGAGCACACACGAGGCGACGACGGAGGGAGATTCCGATGAACGTCACGATCCGTCCGAAGAACATCACCACCGCCATGGCCGTGGCCGCGACTGCTGCGCTGACCCTGGGGGCGGCACCCGCCACCCAGGCGTCCGACACGCAGTCCTCGTCCGACCAGCCGGCTGCGCTGTCCGCCCAGGACGAGCAGCAGCTGCGTGACAACCTGGCCGAGCTCGGGGTGGAAGGCACCACGCAGGACGAGCTGGTCGCCTCCTGGGAGGCCGGCGAGATGTGGGACTCGCTCGACCCCCAGGCCGAGCCTGTGCGTGAGGACCAGGTGGTCGTCGACGGCGCCGAGACCACGCGACAGGTGTACGCCGACGGCTCGGTGGCCGAGCTGCAGGCCGACAGTGGGGCAGGACCGGTCCAGGGGGTCCTCGGCGGCGCCAAGCCCATGGGCATCAGCGGCTGTCAGACGTCCAGCAGCGCGTACCACTACACGTGGAAGGGCTGCAAGGCCAACGTCAACCTGGGTGTGATCAGCATGGGCTTCTACTACGACCGTGAGTCGGTGCGCGACTCGCACGACAAGATCACCAGGGCCTGGGGCAGCCACCACCACTGTGTGGGGTGCTCGCTCTCGGGCCACCGCATCGAGAAGTTCTCCGACCGTGACTACCGGTACTCCACCGACCTCGACGTCGCGTTCAAGGGCTTCCCGGTGGGATGGACGGCCTACATGGGCGTGAAGATCGCCAACGGCGCCGCCAGCACCTACAACAACTGACGGCGCGTTCAGTCACCGTCCGCGGACGGTGAGGCCTCCCCGGGGACCGGTGTGTCGACGGTCTCCGGGGAGGTCGCGTCGCGGGGGGCCAGGAGCACCTCCTCGGGGCGCTTCGAGGGGAGCACGCTGTCCACGTACTCCACGATCGCCTCCTCGATGGTGACCGCCCGCTGCTGCTGCTCGGACAGGTACCAGCGGTGCTCCAGCACCTCGTGGAACAGTTCCGCCGGCTCCAGGCGCCCCCGCAGCTCGGTGGGCACCTGGCGGGTGATCGGCTCGTAGATGCGGGTGAGCCAGTCGTGCGCCACCAGCGACTCGTCGTCGTTCTGCCGCCCCTGCGAGGCCGTGAACGAGTCCAGGTCGTTGAGCAGGCGACGGGCCTGGTTCTCCTCCACGTCGAGCCCGGTGAGTCGCATCAGCCGACGGGTGTGGTGTCCCGCATCGACGATCTTGGGCTGGATGCGCAGGTGGGCACCGCCGATGTCGGTGGTCACCTCGATCTCACCCACGTCGAAACCCAGCTCGTTGAGCACGCCGATGCGCTCGGCCACCCGCCAGTGCTGGTCGGCCGGGATCTCCTCGGTCTCGGTGAGCTCCGCCCAGAGCAGGTCGTAGCGCTCCTGCAGGCGGTCCGCGATGGCGAGGGGGTCGGTCTCCTCGGGCAGGAATCCGCCACCGATGAGGTCCATCAGCTCGCCGGCGACGTTGCCGTGAGCCAGGAACAGGTCGTGCTGGCGCTGCCCGTCGGTGAGGCGCTCGTGCAGCTCGGCGGTCTCCACGTCCACCACGTACGCGGCGAACTCCCCCGCATCGCGCCGGAAGAGGGTGTTCGAGAGCGAGACGTCGCCCCAGAACATGCCGGCCATGTGCACTCGGGTGAGCAGCACGGCCAGGGCATCGATGAGCTTGACCGCCGTGGCCCGGCGCAGGGTCTGGCTGAACAGCGAGCGGTAGGGGAGCGAGTAGGGGAGGTGTTTGGTCACCAGGCAGGCGTCCAGTGGCTCGCCAGCGGGGTCGGTCCGGCCGGCCACCACGGCGACGGGATCCACGGCCGGCTGGCCCATGCGGTCCAGCACGTGCAGCAGGCGGTACTCCTTGCGCGCGAGGTGCTCGGTGATCTCCTTGACGGCGAGGATCTCCCCATCGACCTCCACGAAGCGCACCACGTGCCGACTGATGCCGCGTGGCAGGGCGGAGATGAGCTCGGTGGGCCACTGCTCGAGGGGGGTGTCCCAGGGCAGGGCGAACAGGCCGGGCTTCATCCGCGCAGCGGTGATGTCGTACGCCATGGGCCAACTCTGTCACTGCCACCAGGTCACGATCCCGACACGATCTTGCAGCAGAGCGCCCGTGCCTTTCAGTTTTCTGAAAACTGGTGCAGACTGTTGCTCCGGCATCGCCCCCGCTCGGCAGGTCGTCAGCGGGGCCTCCCCCCCCCCGGCGGTGCCCCGCCCGACAAGGAGAAACCCCATGAAGCGCACCACCCTGTCCCTCGCGGCGACCGTCAGCATCGCGGCCCTCACGCTCAGCGCCTGCGGCGGCGACTCGGACAGCGCCGACGACACCACGTCCGGAGGCGGCGCCAGCAGCCAGGAGTCCGGCGAGTCCGGTGAGTCGGGCGACGAGGCGTCCGGCGAGTCCGGCGAGGGTGAGGAGTCGCCCTCGGGTGAGTCCGACGCATCGGGTGAGTCGGGTGACGAGGAGTCCGAGCCCGCGGCCGGCGAGTCCTCCGCCCCGACCGCAGCCCCGAAGCGCGACGAGAACGCCGACCTGGTGATCTGGGCGGACGACCTGCGCACCAAGGCCCTCAACGAGGTGAAGACCAGCTTCGAGGAGGAGCAGGGCATCACGGTGGCCGTGCAGACCGTGGCCAACGAGCAGCTGCGCCAGCAGTACAAGGACGCCACCGGTGCCGGCGAGGGCCCGGACATCATCGTGGCCCCGCACGACTGGGCCGGCGAGTTCGTGCAGGACGGTGTGATCGCCCCCGTGCAGCTCTCCGAGGAGACCCTGAACAGCTTCTCGCCCGAGGCCGCCGAGGCCACCAAGTACGACGGCCAGACCTATGGCACCCCCTACGCGGTGGAGGGCCTGGGCCTGATCCGCAACACCGAGTTGGCCCCGGAGGCCCCCAAGACCATGGAGGAGCTGGTGGAGACCGGCCAGTCCCTGGTCAAGGACGGCAAGGCCAAGAACGTCATGTCGCTGCAGGTGGGCAAGCAGGGTGACGCCTACCACGCCTACCCCTTCCTGGCGGCCTACGGCGGCTCGCTGTTCGCCAAGGAGGACGGAGGCGGCTACAGCTCCGAGCTCACCGTGGGCTCCGACGACATGGTCAAGGGCGCCGAGAAGTGGGCCTGGCTCGCCGAGCAGAAGGCGCTGAACACCAACATCGACTCCTCGAACGCCCTGTCGCTGTTCGCCGAGGGCGACGCCCCCTACGTGATCTCCGGACCGTGGGCCCTCGAGCAGGCCGAGGAGGCCGGCATCTCCTACGAGGTGAGCGCCATCCCGCCGTTCGAGGACGGCGGCCAGCCCGTCTCCCCGCTGGGTGTGCAGATGTTCTACGTCTCGGCCAAGGCCGAGAACGGTGTGATCGCCCAGGAGTTCGTGAGCAACTTCGCTGCCACCGATGAGGTGCAGCTGGCCATGTTCGAGGCCGGCCAGCGTCCCCCGGCCCTGACCTCGGCCTACGAGAAGGCCGCGGAGTCCGACGAGACCGTGGCGGCCTGGAAGGACGCGGCCGAGGGTGGCGACCCGATGCCGAACATCCCCGCGATGAACGCCGTCTGGGCCCCGCTGGGCCAGGCCACCGCCGACATCGTGGGCGGCAAGGCCCCGGCCGAGCGCCTGAAGGCTGCTGCCGAGGAGATCAAGCAGGCCCTCTGAGGCCGACCGGTCACGGGGGCCCCGCCCGCGTGACCCCGGGGGCGCCCTCCACCCGGAGGGCGCCCCGCGGCCGACCGGCCGCACCGTGACGAGCTGGAGTGGTGCATGAGCGCGAACGTGGGCCTCGGGGCCCCCACCGGTGGGCGCACCGGCAACCTGGGCGGAACCGTCCTGAAGTGGCTGCTGATCCTGGGCGTGCTTGCCCTGGGTGCCTATGCGGTCCAGCGGTCCCTGGAGGCCGGGGCCTGGCTGGGCGTGGTCCTGGCGGCATTCCTGGCCATGATGACGCTGGTCGTCTACGCCACCCGGCGCTTCGTGCCCATGAAGTACCTGTGGCCGGGGCTGGTGCTGCTGCTGGCCCTGCAGGTGTGGCCGCTGGTGTACACGGTGGCACTGTCGTTCACGAACACCGGCGCGGGGCACCAGCTCACCAAGGACGAGACCGTCCAGATCATCCAGGCCAGCTCCGTGCAGCAGGTCGAGGGCTCCGAGCGCTACGCCCTCTCCGTGGCCGTCCCGGAGGGCGCCGACCCCGCCACCGGTGATCTGGTCTACCTGCTCACCGACGCCGAGGGCACCCACTTCGCCGGCTCCCTGGAGGGCATGGGGGAGATCGAGGGCGGCATCGAGGCCACCTCTGCCGGCAAGATCACCGCCGCCGAGGGCTACCAGCTGCTCGACCCCAAGCAGGTGAACGAGCGCTCCCAGGAGCTCAACGACTTCGCCGTGCCGGTGGACGACGGCGGCATCAAGGCCCTCGGGCTGAGCCAGGCCTTCGTGGGCGAACCCCAGATCACCTACGACGAGTCCGCCGACACCCTCACCGACCAGCGCACCGGCACGGTGTACGTGCCCAGCGACGATGCGCGCTGGGTGCCGCAGGACGGCGAGGGCAACGCCCTGCCGCAGGGCTGGAAGCAGAACGTCGGCCTGGACAACTACCTCAAGGTCCTGCAGGACGACACCCTCCGCGGCGGATTCCTCTCGATCTTCGCCTGGAACCTGGGTTTCGCGGCGTTGAGCGTGGTCACCACCTTCGTGCTGGGCATGCTCCTGGCACTGCTCTTCAACGACGAGCGCCTCAGGGGCAAGTCGATCTACCGCTCGTTGCTGATCCTCCCGTACGCCATCCCGGTGTACGTCTCGGCGCTGGTGTGGTCCTCGATGTTCAACCAGGACTTCGGGCTCATCAACGACCTGTCGGGGCTGAACGTGGACTGGCTGGGCAACCCGTGGGCCGCCCGTGCCGCCATCCTCATCACCAACCTGTGGCTCGGCTTCCCCTACATGTTCATCATCTGCACCGGTGCCCTGCAGGCCATCCCGGCCGACGTCAAGGAGGCCGCCGCCATGGACGGTGCTGGCTGGTGGCGCACCGTCCGCTCGGTGATCATGCCGCTGCTGCTGGTGGCCGTGGGTCCGCTGTTGATCGCCTCGTTCGCGTTCAACTTCAACAACTTCGGGCTGATCTACCTGCTCACCGAGGGCGGGCCGTTCGTCCAGGGCAACACCGACATCGGGTCCACGGACCTGCTGATCACCTACGCCTACCGCCTGGCCTTCGAGGGCGCCACCCCGAACTTCGGCCTGGCCTCCGCGGTGGCGGTCTACATCTTCTTCATCGTCGCGGCCTTCGGTGCCATCGGCTTCTCGCGCACCAAGGCCCTCGAGGAGGTCAACTGACATGAGCACCGCCATCAACCCGTCCGATGCGGTGGGGCCCCAGGACGGCGCCCCCGTCGCCGGGGTGACCGACGACGTCGAGCAGGACACCGGGACCCGCGCCCGCAACACCACCCGCATGGTGGGTCAGCGCCGTGGCAGTGGCACCTGGTGGCGCCACCTGCTCGTGTGGATCGCCATCGCCTGGGCGCTGTTCCCCATCGTGTTCATCCTGTCGGCGGCACTGAACCCGGCCGGCACGCTGGCGACCTCCAACCTCCTGCCCAGCGGCTTCTCGCTGGACAACTGGCGGGAGCTGTTCGAGAGCCGCCCGTACTGGTCCTGGTACCGCAACGCGCTGGTCATCTCGCTGGTGGCCACGGCCGGCGCCGTCTTCATCGGTGCGTGCGCCGCCTACGCCTTCTCCCGCCTGCGCTTCACCGGCCGTCGCCCGGGGCTCTTCGCCCTGCTGCTGGTGCAGATGTTCCCCGCCCTGCTGACCTTCGTGGCGCTCTACTTCACGATGGTGCGGGTGGGCGAGATCATCCCGGCCATCGGCCTGAACACCTCGCTCGGCCTGATCCTCGTCTACCTCGGTGGCGCGATGGGGGCGAACATCTGGCTGCTCAAGGGCTACTTCGACACCGTGCCGCGCGAGCTGGACGAGGCCGCCACCATCGACGGCGCCTCCCACGCCCGCATCTTCTTCACCATGACGCTGCGCCTGGTTGCGCCCATCCTGGTGACGGTGGCCATGCTCGCCTTCGTGCAGTTCTGGGGCGAGTTCATGCTGGCCAGCATCTTCCTCAAGGACGCTGACGCGCAGACCCTGGGTGTCGGCCTGTGGCAGATGCAGCAGGGCAACGAGAAGAACGCCCAGTTCGGCGAGTTCGCCGCCGGCGCGCTGCTGGCCTCGATCCCGGTCGTGGTGCTCTACCTGGTCTTCCAGCGCCAGCTCGTCAGCGGTCTCACCTCCGGCTCGGTCAAGTGATGTCCAAGCCGACGCGCCTGCAGGACCTTGCCGCGCGCGCCGGCGTCTCCCCGGCGACCGTGAGCCGAGTGCTCAACGGGCACAGTGTGCGCCCCGCCTCCTCCGATGCGGTGGTGCGCGCCCTGGACGCGCTGGGCCTGGACCGCCCCACCCACCTGAGGCCGCGTCGTGGCGGCCTGGTGGGTCTGATCACGCCCGAGCTGTCCAACCCGATCTTCCCCGCGCTGGCCCAGGCCATCGAGACCCGGCTGGCGCCCAGCGGGTACACGGCGGTGCTGTGCACGCAGACCGTCGGGGGCGTCAGCGAGGAGGACTACGTCGATCTGCTGCTGCAGCGCGACGTGGTGGCCCTGGTGGTGGCCTCCGGGAAGCACGCTGACACCCGCAACAGCACCGAGCGCTACCAGCGGCTCCTGGCCCGGGGGCTGCCGCTCGTGCTGGTCAACGGCACCCGGGAACCCGTGGCCGACCACTGCCTGGCCTGCGACGACGCGCTGGGTGTGGAGATGGCGGTGGAGCACCTGGTGAGCCTGGGGCACCGCCGCATCGGCCTGGCTGCTGGCCCGCGCCACTTCGTCCCGGTGCGCCGCAAGGTGGAGGCCCTGCGCGCCACCGGGGAGCGTCTGGGGGTGGAGGTGGACGTGGAGCACACCTTCTACACCGTGGAGGGAGGTGCCGCCGGAGGTGCGGCCCTGTTGGACCGGGGTGCCACCGCGGTCGTCGCGGCCAGCGACCTGATGGCACTGGGGGTCATCCGGGAGGCCGACGCCCGGGGGGTGCGGGTGCCGGGTGACCTCTCGGTGGTGGGCTTCGACGACTCCATCCTGATGCAGTTCACCCACCCGCCGCTGACCACGGTGCGCCAGCCGGTGGAGGCACTGGCCCGGGCCACGGTGGACCGCCTGCTGTGGCAGCTCCAGGGCCAGGACCCGCCCCGCCACGGGGAGATGCTGTTCGCCCCCGAGCTGGTGGTGCGGGGGACGACCGCAGCCTCCCGCTGAGGCGTTCAGTCGGCAGGGGGTGCGGCCGCACCCTCCCGGGCGTCGGCGAGCGCGGTGAGCAGGCGGGCCACGTCGTCGATGCCGTCCACGCGGGAGGTTGCGCGGGTGCGCTCCGGGCCCACCTTCACCAGCACCGCCCCGGCCTCGTCGGCGAAGGCGCGGAACACGGTCTCGTCGGTGAGGTCGTCGCCCGCGAACCAGAGCGTGTAGCCGGGCGTGCGTTCACGGTGGCTGCGGCGGTTCCAGCGGTCCTGCCCCAGGCGGTGCACCAGGGTCGCGAGCGCCTCGCCCTTGGTGGTGCGCAGCACGCTGAGCTCCAGCACGTCCTTGCCCAGCAGGGGCTCCACGCCGCAGCGCCGCCCCAGCCGGCGGACGGCGCCGCGGGCCTCCAGGGCGACCTCGGGTGTGGCCCGACGGGTGTGGACCACCACACCGGCGGCCTTGACCTCCAGGGTCGTCCCGGGGTGCTCGGCCACCAGGCCGCGGGCCCCGGTGATGAGCATGTCCCGCTGGGCCAGCTCGTCCTCGTCCAGGCCGGTGGGACCGTCCTCGCCCACCTGCCACTGTTCCCCGCCGTGCGAGCCGAGCAGTGAGACGCCGTCCTGGGGGCCCAGCCCGCTGAGCTGCTGCAGGGTGGCGACGTCGCGGCCGCTGACCAGGACCACCTGGGTGGTGGGCAGGGCGGCCAGACGGCGCAGGGCGGCGATCGAGTCGGGGTGGGGCACCACCGCCATCGGGTCGTCGTGGAAGGGGGCGAGGGTGCCGTCGAAGTCGGTGGCCACCACCAGCCACGGGGCGCTGGCCAGGTGCTCCTGGTCCGGTGCCGGCAGCGTGGGGCCGGCGGTCCTCATCGGCTCTCCTGCGGGGGCGGTCTGCGTCATCGGCCCTCCTGGGCGTCCTCGGCCTCGGTGATGACCGCCGGCTCCTGGTCGTCGCGGGGCGGCTCGTCGGGGGCGTGCTCCAGGGCCAGCAGGAAGTCACGGCTCCAGGTGTGCACGTCCTTGTCCAGGACGACCTCGCGCAGGGCGCGCATCCGGCGGCGGCGCTCGTCCTCGTCGTCCGTGATGGCCCGCATGATGGTCTGCTTGAGGCCCTCGATGTCGTGCGGGTTGCACAGGTAGGCGTCCCGGAGCTCCTCCGCCGCGCCGGTGAACTCGCTGAGCACCAGGGCGCCCCCGTCGTCCACCTGGCAGGCCACGTACTCCTTGGCCACGAGGTTCATGCCGTCGCGCAGCGGCGTCACCAGCATCACGTCGGCGGCCAGGAACAGGGCGGCCATGTCCTGGCGGGGGTGGGAGCGGTGGATGTAGTGGATCGCGGTGGCGCCGATGGGGGAGTGGTCGCCGTTGAGGTGGCCCACGGTGCCCTCCACCTGCTCGCGCAGGTTCCGGTAGGCGTCCACCCTTTCCCTGCTGGGCGTCGCGATCTGCACGAAGGTGGCCCGGGGCGGGGCCAGCTCGCCGTCCTTGAGCAGCTCGCCGTAGGCCTTGAGCCGGTGCCGGATGCCCTTGGTGTAGTCGAGCCGGTCGATGCCCAGGATGAGGTGGTCCGGGTCGCCCAGCGACCGGCGCAGCTCCGCCGCCCGGCGCTGGACGGTCTCGCTGCGGGCCATCTCGTCGAGCTGCCGGGAGTCCACGCTGATGGGGATGGCCGCCGCGCGCACCTGTCGCCCGTCCTCCGCCGCGAGCGAGAGCACCTCGTCCTGGAGGGTCACGCCGGCGAGGCGGGCCGCCGAGCGGCGGAAGTTCGCGGCATCGTCGTTCCGCTGGAAGCCGAGGAAGTCGGCGCCCAGCAGGCCACGCAGGATCTGCCGGCGCCAGGGGAGCTGGGCGAACAGCTCCACCGGAGGGAAGGGGATGTGGTTGAACCACCCGATCCGCAGGTCGGGGCGCAGGTCCCGCAGCATCTGGGGGACCAGCTGCAACTGGTAGTCCTGCACCCACACGGTCGCGCCCTCGGCGGCCACCTCTGCGGCGGCTCGGGCGAAGCGCTCGTTGACCCGGCGGTAGCTGGCCCACCACTCACGGTGGAAGCTCGCCGAGACGATGACGTCGTGGTAGATCGGCCAGATGGTGTCGTTGCAGAAGCCCTCGTAGTAGTCCTGCACCTCCTCGGCCGACAGCGGCACGGGGTGCAGGTGGATGTCGTCGTCGTCGAAGGGCTCGGGGGCCTCGCCCGCCTCCCCGGCCCAGCCCACCCAGGCGCCGTCGGCCACCCGCATCACGGCCTCCATGGCGGTCACCAGACCACCGGGGGAGGTCCGCCACTGGGTGGTGCCGTCGCTGTCCACCACGCGGTCCACCGGCAGGCGGTTGGCGACCACCACGAAGTCGAAGGTGTCGGGGCTGCTGGGCTCACTCACGGTCATCCTCCCGGTGGGGCGCAGGGGCCCCTCAACAGGTACCCCACCACACGCACGTGGGGGTCGCAAACGACGGGTGGCCGCCCCGATCCGCCGTGGGTCGCAGGCCCCTTGCGGCCCTGTCCGCCTACCCTCGGGGGCATGGAGATGACGCAGGTGGGGCCCTACCGGCTGGAGGAGCGGCTCGGTCACGGCGGCATGGGCACCGTGCACCGGGCCACCGACCGTCTCGGCCGCGCGGTGGCCGTCAAGGTGCTGCACCCGCACATCGCGTTCGACGAGTCCTCCCGCACCCGCCTCGAGCGCGAGGTCTCCACGCTTGCCCGTGTTCGCCACCCCCGGGTGGCGAGCTTCCTGGACGCGGACGTGGACGGGCGGTTCCCCTACATCGTCACCGAGTTCGTCCCCGGCATGCCCCTGGACGAGCGTCTCGCCGTCGACGGCCCCCTGGACGATGCGGCCCTCCACCGCTTCGTCGGCGGTGTGCACGAGGCGCTGCGGGCCATCCACGCCGCGGGCGTGGTGCACCGCGACCTCAAGCCCGGCAACGTGATGGTCGACAGCGCCGGCGACCCCGTCATCATCGACTTCGGCATCGCCCACATCGGCGAGGAGAGCCGCCTCACCGCCACCGGACTGGTGATGGGGACACCCGGGTACCTGGCCCCCGAGCTCATCGAGGGTGGGCAGCCGACGGTCGCGACGGACTGGTGGGGCCTGGGGGCGGTCCTCTCCTTCGCCGCCACCGGTCGCAACCCCTACGGCGGGGGGCCGAACGAGGCGATCCTCGCCCGCATCCGCCGGGGGGAGCACGACCTGCGCTCCATGGACTCGGCCTGGCGCCCCCTGGCCGAGGCCTGTCTGGCCGTCGACCCGGCGGACCGGCCCACGGCCGCGGAGGTCCGCGAGGTCATCACCCGGGGCGGGGGGCCGATGCCGGAGCGCCAGGCCACCCAGCCGCTGGCGGTGCAGGACACCACGGGGCAGGCCACGGCGCCGATGGGGCGCGCGGGCACGGCGACGGACGCCACCCAGCCCCTGCGCCGATCGACCTCCCACCTGCCGGGCCGGGACGCTGCGCCCGCCCCCGACGCCACGCAGCAGTTCGAGCGCACGCCCACCCGCCAGCTGCCGCGTGCGGCGTCCTCCCGGGCCGAGGAGCCGACGCAGCCCCCCGCATCACAGGGCTTCCTGCAGCCTCCTGCCCAGCACCGTGACCAGCCGGCCGGGCAGCTGCGTGAGCCGGCGATCCCCTCGTGGGGCGCTCAGGGGGTGCATGACCCCCACGCTCAGGGGGTGCATGACCCCCACGCACCCCGCCCGCAGTCCGGGCCACAGCCCCACCCGCCTGCGCAGGGGTGGCCCGGGCCGACCGACGGGGTGGGCCAGCCCTCGCCGCCGCAGGCAGGGCACTCCGGACAGCCCCCACACGCCGAGGACTCGGGGGCGGTCCGGATGCCCCGTCGTTCGCAGCTGCACCCCTATGACCCCCGCACCCGGCAGCCCCGCCACAGCTGGGTGGTGCTGCTGGGGTCCATCGCGGTGGTCGCGGCCGCGATGCTCTGGCCCGTCGCGGTGGGGGTGGTGGTCGTTGCCTGGATTCTGGTCGTCCGGTGGGCGGACCACGTGGCGATGGCGCATCTCCGTCGCCTGTTCGCCCGAGGACGTCGTACCGGCGACACCTGGCGCATCGTCGCCGGGGCCCCGTGGCACCTGGTGACGGCGCTCGTACGCGGTGCCGCCTCCCTCATCGCCCCGGCGCTGCTGGGTGGCGCGACGGTGGTGGTGGTGAACCTCGCGCTGGGGCACGACCCGCTGCGCTCCTTCACCACCTCCGGAGCCGGAGCAGCCACCGGTCTGGACAACGCGCTCGCGTGGGGTGCAGGGGCGTTCGTGGCCGTGGTCTGCCTGTGGTGGGGCATCGACAGTGCGTCGCTGCGGCGGGGATCGCGACTCACCCTCAGCGGGGGGATGCGGAGCACGGCGGCCCAGGTGGTGGTGGCTCTCGTGCTGGGTCTGGCGGCCGTCGGGTGCGTGCTGTGGGGCCTCTCACAGGGATGGCCGACAACCCTTGTGCCGCTGCGGTGAACGACCCCGTGAGCGGGGGTCTGCCCACAGGGTGGACTTGACCTCGCCGGTGAGCCCGCTATCGTAGCGGATTGTGTTTGCCCCGTGGCTGACGCAACCCAACTGAAAAGCATTCACTCAGAACAACTTTCGCGCACCTGCCGCCCAAACCCGCCACAGGTGCGCTCTACCGGGAACGTCCCGGGGCCATGGCGGGTGTGGGGGACCCACAGCAGTACGCGGAGGACCCTTCGCTAGGGGTGAAGCCTTGCGCAGCGCGCGAGGCCGGGACACCTGACGTTCCGAACCCGACAGCTCACTCCACCGGCGGTGTCGTCAGGAAGGATCCCGATGTCCCGTTCTCCCCTCAAGACCCCTCGTACCCTCGGCGCCGCCGGCGTCTCCGGCGCGTTCCTCGTGGCCGGCTTCGCTGCCGCCTCCCCCGCCAACGCCTCGTACGACGCCTCCGTGTGGGACCGCGTCGCCGAGTGCGAGTCCAACGGCAACTGGGCGATCAACACCGGTAACGGCTACTACGGTGGCGTGCAGTTCTCGCAGCAGTCCTGGCAGGGCGTGGGCGGCCTCGAGTTCGCCCCGCGTGCCGACCTGGCCACCAAGGCCGAGCAGATCGCCGCGGCGCAGCGCCTGCTGGCCATCCAGGGCCCCGGTGCGTGGCCGAAGTGCTCCATCGTGGCCGGCCTGACCGCCGAGAACGGTGGCGCCGACCGCGACGCCATGCCCGGCGACTCCGCCCCGGCCCCGAAGCCCGAGCCGAAGCCGGAGCCCAAGCCCGAGCCGAAGCCGGAGCCCAAGCCCGAGCCGAAGCCGGAGCCCAAGCCCGAGCCGAAGCCGGAGCCCAAGCCCGAGCCGAAGCCGGAGCCCAAGCCCGAGCCGAAGCCGGAGCCCAAGCCCGAGCCCGCCCCCGAGGCCACCACCTGGACGATCGAGCGTGGTGTGAACCTGCGCCCGGCCGCCGGGATGGACAACACCCCGAAGGACGTCCTGACCGCCGGCACCACCGTTGAGGGCGTCAAGCTCGACAGCGGCTGGGTGAAGACCGACGAGGGCTACTTCTGGCACACCTTCGGCACCACCGGTGAGCTGGAGGTCGTCGAGTCCGGCACCTACACCATCCACCACGGCGTCAACGTCCGTCCGGCCGCCGGGATGGACAACAACCCGCTGGGCATGTACGTCCAGGGCGCCACCGTCAAGGGCGAGAAGCTGGCCAACGGCTGGGTCAAGACCGACCGTGGCTACTTCTGGCACACCTTCGGCACCTTCAACGGCTGAGACAGCCTCCTCACCCGGCCCCCGGCCCGGTGACTCCACGTGCCCCCGCACCGTCCTGGTGCGGGGGCACGTCGCGTTCTGTGGCCAATGCTCCGGGAAGCACTTGACGGTTCGGCCCCCGTCGCTACTCTTGGTCCCGCATCCCCCTCCAGTTGGATGTGCAGTACCTGCTCCACCTCCATCATCCACACCCCTCATGCGCACGTCCGCCGCCCAAGTTCGCCACGGACGTGCCCGCGCCGGGATCCTCCCGGGCCATGGCGAACTTGGGGAACCCACGTTCCTGCCGGAGGCTCCATCGTGCCGGCTCGGGGTGAAGTCTCGCGGAGTGCGAGGCCGGGACACCTGACGTCCCGAACCCGACAGCTGACCCCAACGGCGGTGCCGTCAGGAAGGAAAACATGTCCCAGATCCCCTCCTCCGTGAAGGCCCGCGGCACCGCGGCAGCCGGCATGGCCGGTGCCTTCGTGGCCGCTGGCTTCGCCACCGCTGCCCCGGCCAACGCCGCCTACGACGCGACCGTGTGGGACCGCGTGGCCCACTGCGAGTCCCGTGGCAACTGGTCGATCAACACCGGCAACGGCTACTACGGCGGCCTGCAGTTCCACCAGGTCTCCTGGAAGGGCGTCGGTGGTCTCGAGTTCGCGCCGCGTGCCGACCTGGCCACCAAGAGCGAGCAGATCGCCGCAGGCCGCCGCCTGCTCGCCCTCCAGGGCCCCGGCGCCTGGCCGATGTGCAGCAAGTACGCCGGTCTCACGCGCGACAACGGCGGCGCCGACCGCTGGGCGATGCCGGACGACCCCACGCCCCCCACCCCGCCGACTCCTCCGACCCCGCCGGAGCCCCCGACGCCTCCGACCCCCCCGGAGCCCCCGACGGACCCCGCGCCCACGACCCAGACCTGGACCATCACCGACCGGGTGAACTACCGCTCCGGTCCGGGCATGTCCCACGCGGTCACCGGCAAGCTTCTCCCGGGCACGACCATCCAGGGCACCAAGCTGTCCAGCGGCTGGGTCAAGACCACCGAGGGCAAGTACTTCTGGCACAGCTATGGCACCACCGGCACCGCCGAGAAGCCCGGCGCGGACACCTACACCATCAAGAGCGGCGTGAACGTGCGCTCCGGTCCGGGCATGTCCTACTCGATCCTGGGGCAGTACTCCGCCGGCTCCAAGGTCACCGGTCAGAAGCTGTCCAGCGGCTGGATCAAGACCGACCGCGGCTACTTCTGGCACACCTTCGGCACCGCGGCCTGATCGTCCCGCCTGTCCGAGCAACAGCGCGAGGCCCCCGTCCGGCACCTGCCGGCGGGGGCCTCGCGGCGCCTACACTGTGCGACGGCATGCCCCTGTAGCTCAGTTGGTAGAGCAGCTGTCTTGTAAACAGCAGGTCGCGGGTTCGACTCCTGTCGGGGGCTCCAGCACCGGGCCGCCGGCCGCCCCGCCACGGGGCGACCGGCGGCCCGTTCGTGCACCGTGGGAGCCAGCGTGCAGCGCGGGCTGAGCCCTCTCAGCCGTCCTGCACGGGGGAGAGCCCCCAGGCGCCGGCCAGCAGCTCCGCGGAGCGCACCCGCATCGCGGGGTCGAAGGTGTAGGTGGTGGTGATCACCTCGTCGAGCGCGTACTCGTCCACGAAGGCCTGCAGCTGCTCGGCCACCCGGTCGGGCGAGCCCACCATGCGCACGCCGTGCTGGTTGGCCACCTGCAGCAGCTCCTCGGGCACCACACGGGTGACGTCCTCCACCGGGGGCTGCAGCGCCTGTGGGCGCCCGGAGCGGATGGCGGCGGCCATCTGCTGGGAGGTGGTGAACAGGTGCTCGGCCTCCTCCTGGGTGGGGGCCACCAGCACGTTGGCGCCGGCCATCACGTACGGGGCGTCCACCTGGGCG
The DNA here is from genome assembly GCF_041937525.1 of Kytococcus sedentarius. Taxonomy (GTDB): domain Bacteria; phylum Actinomycetota; class Actinomycetes; order Actinomycetales; family Dermatophilaceae; genus Kytococcus; species Kytococcus sedentarius_A. The sequence goes on along the minus strand of NZ_CP169391.1, from coordinate 1,675,132 downwards.
GTGGGCGCGTCCGCGGTGAAGTTCTGCCGGTAGAGGTCCAGCGCCTGTCCCAGCTGTGCCGGGGCGAAGTGTGAGGCGAAGCTGAACGGCAGGCCCAGGGCGGCGGCCACGGCCGCACCCCCGGTGGAGGAGCCCAGCATCCACAGGGGCACCCCGGTGCCCGCGCCCGGGACGGCACGCACCGAGCCCACGGCCTGATCACCCTCCGCGCCCAGCCAGCGCGAGAGCATCGCCACGTCGCCGGCCACGTCGTCCAGCTCGGCGGAGCGACGCGCCAGGGCCGCGGCCGTCATCGGGTCGGTGCCCGGCGCGCGGCCCAGGCCCAGGTCGATGCGGTCAGGGAAGAGCGTGGCCAGGGTGCCGTAGTACTCGGCCACCATCAACGGCGAGTGGTTGGGCAGCATCACCCCACCGGAGCCGAGGCGGATCCGGCGCGTGTCGTGCCCCAGGTGTGCGATGAGCAGTGCCGTCGCCGAGGACATGAAGGTGCCGGTGTTGTGGTGCTCGGCCACCCACAGCCGGTGATAGCCCAGCTCGTCGAGGCGTTCGGCGTACCGCTTCGAGGCGGCGATGGCCTCCGCGGGTGTCATGCCCTCCGAGCGGGGCACGAGGTCCAGCGCGGACAGCGGGACGCGCCCGCCGTTGGTGCGCTGGGCGTGCACGGCCGTCACGCGATGGCCTCGGCCACGGGGGTGTCACCGGTGTTCAGGGTGATGGTGCGGCGCAGCGAGGCGTGGGCACCCTCGCCCAGCACGTGGGCGATCGTCGCCGCCACGTCCGCGCGCGGGATCTCGGTGCCCTCGGTGGCGGTGGTGTCCACCCGCCCGGTGCCCGCGTCCTCGGTGAGCCTGCTCGGGCCCAGGATGGTCCAGGCCAGCGAGCTCTCCCGCAGGTGGGCGTCCGCCACGGCCTTGGCCTGCGCGTAGTGGAAGAAGCCCTCGTCGTAGGGCATCTCGTGGTCCAGCGCCGCGCCGAAGAAGCTGACCATCACGTACCGCGGCACCCCCGCATCGCGGGCCGCCTTCATGGAGGCGATGGCGGCCTGCTGGTCGACCCCGTAGGTGCGGGCCAGGTCGCCCCCACCCGCACCGGCGGACCACACCACGGCGTCCTTGCCCCGCATCGCCTGCACCAGGTCGGCGTGCTGCGCGTGCTCGACGTCCAGCACCAGCGGGGTGGCGCCGGTGGCCCGCACGTCCTCCTGCTGCTCGGGCTTGCGGATGACGCTCGTGACCCGGTCGCCTCGCTCGGCCAGCAGTCGGGCGGCCTGCAGGGCGATCTTGCCGTGTCCACCGATGATCAGGATGTCAGTCATGGCTCCACCCTCTCGCAGGGTCGGGGCCGGTTGTCACACTGGGGGGCATGATGATCGCCGACCTGACGACCGTGACCGTCCACCGCACCAGCGTGTCCGAGATGGACAACCGGTGCTACGTCATCACCTCCCGGGAGACCGGGGCGCAGGTGCTGGTCGATGCCGCCGCGGACGCCCCCGCGCTGCGGGCCCTGCTGTCAGAGGCCGCCGGGGCCGAGCCCGACCTGCGCACCATCGTGACCACCCACCGCCACTGGGACCACGTGCGCGCGCTGGCCGAGCTGGCCGAGGACGGGGTGGAGCTGCTCGGCGGCGAGGCGGACGTGACCGCCATCGAGACCGAGGCCGGGCTCGATGCGGGGAGCGTCCAGCCGCTGGAGCACGGACAGGCGGTGGAGGTCGAGGACATCGAGCTGCAGGTGATCCAGCTGCGCGGGCACACCCCCGGCTCGGTGGCGCTCGCGCTCGTCGACGGGGGCGAGGTGCACCTGTTCACCGGGGACTCGCTCTTCCCCGGCGGGGTCGGCAGGACGAGCGGCAAGGAGGACTTCGAGCAGCTGCTGGGTGACGTGCGCACGCAGCTCTTCGACGCCTTCGACGACGCGGCGCACGTGCACCCCGGGCACGGCGACCCGACCACGCTGGGCCAGGAGCGCCCGCACCTGGACGAGTGGGCCGAGCGCGGGTGGTGAGTCCCGGATCGGCCACACCCGGGGCCGTCGAACGGGTGCGGCGGGTGGAGGAGCTCTCGGAGCTGATGGGGGAGAGCGGCAGGGCCGTGGTGGTGTGCTTCACCGGTTCCTGGTGCGGCAGCTGCTCACTGTTCGAGCCGGTCTTCGAGGCCGTGGCCGACGAGCTGGCCGGTGCACAGCGGGTCTTCGCCGTGGTGGACACCCAGGAGGTGCCCGCCCTGGCGACCGCCTACTCCATCCGCACCGTGCCCACCGTGGCGGTGCTCCGCGACGGGGTGGTGGTCGACCGCATCGACGGGCCGGTGAGCGCCCGCGTGCTGCGGGAGCGCGTGCGCCGGGCGTGACCCATGAGCAACCCCCCCTGTCGGGACCCGGCACGGCAAAGGTGAACCCGGCACGCGGAGTTCGGCGTGCCGGGTTCACCTTTGCCGTGCCAGCTTGCCGCGCCCCGCCCCCGGCCCAGCGCGCGTCCCATCGAGTCGTCGCAGGTGGGGGACACCCCATCGAGTCGTCGCAGGTGGGGGAACGCCCCATCGAGTCGTCGCAGGTGGGGGACATTTCGCCTTCTGAGCGCACACAGCGACGACCAGTTCACTCCGCCCCAACAGCGACGAGTCGATGCGGGGCGGCTGGCCGCGCGCGTGTGTGTCAGACCGGCCCGCCACCGGCTGGTCCGCCGCCGCCGGCGCTGGCCCTCTCGGGGGCGTTCACGCGTGGCACAGTGGCTCCATGAGCGATGCAGCCTCGTCCCAGTCCACCCCGGACCAGCCGCCGGCCGGCCGCCCGCACGACGGCGGACCGGTGACGCTCGTGATCCTGGGGGCCTCGGGGGACCTGACCCAGCGCCTGCTGCTGCCGGGCATCGGAACGCTCCTGGCAACCCAGACGGACAGGCGGCTCACCCTCATCGGCGTGGACCGGGAGGACATGGGGCAGGAGTGGGACGACCTGGTGCGAGAGCGGTTCGCCGAGCAGGAGGTGCCCCAGGACACCATCGACCGGGTGCTGTCCGACACGCGCTTCGAGCAGGTGGACCTGGTGGAGGGCTCCCAGCTGGCGGACTTCGTGGGCGGCCTGGACGGTTCGGTGGTGCTCTACTTCGCGCTGCCCCCGGCAATCACCATGCAGGCCTGCGAGAAGCTGCGCGGCGCCGAGCTGCCGGGCGACCTGCGGCTGGCCCTGGAGAAGCCCTTCGGTGAGGGGGTCGAGAGCGCCGAGCAGTTCAACGCACAGCTGCTGCAGCTGGTCCCGGAGAACCAGGTGTTCCGCGTGGACCACTTCCTGGGAGTGGCGACGCTGCTGAACTTCATCGGCATGCGCTTCTCCAACCGGGTGCTGGAGAAGGTCTGGAGCGCCGAGGACATCGCCCTGGTGGAGATCACCTACGACGAGGACCTCGCGCTCGAGGGGCGTGCCGGGTACTACGACACGGCCGGGGCGCTGCGCGACATGCACCAGAGCCACCTGCTGCAGGTGCTGGCGATCGTCGCCATGGAGCCGCCGGCCCGCATCGACGCCAACCAGCTGCGCGACCTCAAGGCGCACGTGCTGGGCGCCACCCGGCTGTGGGCCGACGACCCGGCCACGGCCTCGCGGCGGGCGCGGTACACCGCCGGCACCCTCGGCGACCGGGAGGTGCCGGACTACACCGCCGAGGAGGGGGTGGACCCCAGTCGGGGGACCGAGACCCTGGCCCAGGTGGTGGTGGAGGTGCAGACCAACCGGTGGACCGGGGTGCCCTTCGTCCTGCGCAGCGGCAAGGCGCTGGGGGAGAAGGCCAAGGAGGTGCGCATCACCTTCCGGGACGTGCGCCACCTGCCCGAGGGGCTCCAGGGCCAGCAGGGGCCGGACCAGCTCGTGGTGAGCCTGAAGCCGGGGCCGGTGGAGCTGCACCTGACCATGAACGCCACCGACCCCACCCGCATCGAGCAGAAGGTGCTGACCACCACCGTGGGTGACCCGGAGCTGCTGCCCTACGGCGAGGTGCTGGCCGGGATCCTGGACGGGGACCCGCTGCTGACCGTGCGTGGGGACACCGCGGTGCAGTCCTGGCGGATCATCGAGGAGGTGCTGGCCGCCTGGGAGGACGGCCAGGTGCCGCTGGAGGAGTACGCCGCCGGGTCCGCCGGTCCCGAGGGGTGGGACGTGGGGCCCGAGGGGCCGCAGCCGCGCTGATCCGGTGGGTCAGTGGCTCGCCGCGGACCCCGGCGCGTGGTCGGCTCCCATGACGTGCAGGAGCCGGTGGGCGGTCTCGTCCACCAGCCGGTACCGCATCGAGCGGCCGTCCCGCGTGGCCTCCACCCATCCCTGCGAGCGCAGGGTCCGCAGCGCCTGGGAGGCCGTGGCCTGGCTGATGTCGGCCGCCTCGGCGAGCTCCGCCACCGACGACCCGGGGTGGTGGTGCATCCGGTCCAACAGGCGCAGGCGGGTGGTGTCGCCCAGCAGGTCGAAGCGCTGGGCCCACTGCGTGTGACGGTCGGTGGCCATGCCCCGAGAATCCCACACCGGCTCGCCGGCGAAGTACCCTCGCGGCGTGCCTGTCTCCACCGACCGTCCGACCTCCCGCCCGCAGGGGCTGTTCACCCGCTCGTACGTCCTGATGCTGGTGGGCATCGTCGGCGGGTTCCTCAACTTCGCCCTGCTGCTGCCCGTCGTCCCGGTCTGGGCCGAGCGCCACGGTGCCTCCTCGGCCGGTGTGGGCGCCACCACCACCGTGATGATGGCGGCGTGCGTCCTGGGCCAGGTGGGCATGCCCTGGCTGCTGCGCACCTTCGGCTTCGTGAAGCCCTACGTGGCGGGCCTGGTGCTGATGGGCGCCCCGGCGCTGTTGTTGCCCTGGGCGTCGGCGCTCGAGGGGGTGTACGCCATCCAGGCGGTGCGTGGCCTCGGGTTCGGCGCGGTGGTGGTGGCCGGTTCGGCGCTCGCGGCCTCATTGGCCCCGCCGCGGCTGCGCGGCCGGGCGGTGGGCATGTACGGCGTGGCCATCGCCGCGGCGCAGATCCCGGCGCTTCCGGCGGGCATCCCCCTGACGCACTCCATCGGCTGGATGTCGGTCTTCCTCCTGGCCGGTGCCGTGGCCCTGCTGGTGGCCCCCCTGGCCGCGGGCATCCGGGAGACGGCCGGCGACGCGGACGGAGCGCCCGCCGAGGGTGCGGGCGCCCCGGTGACCGACCGCTCCCGCCCGTGGCCCACGCCCGCGGTGGTGCTCTTCGCCACCTCCCTGGCCTACGGCGCCGTGGGCACCTTCCTGGGCATCGGCCTGCAGGACGCCACGGCCGTGTTCTGGGCCCTGCTGGTGGTGTCCGCGGGCCAGATGGTGGGCCGGGCGTGGGCCGGCGCGTTCAGCGACCGCCGGGGGGTGGGTGCCCTGCTGGCGCCGATGACGGGCCTGGCCGTGGTGGGCATCGTCCTGCTGGCGACCGCGATGACGGAGCCCGCCGACCTGCCCGGCTGGCTGCCGGAGGTGCTGGCCGCAGACCAGACGGCCGTGCTCGGGGCGGCGCTCTTCGGCATCGGCTTCGGTGCCCTGCAGAACGACACCTTCGTGCTCATGATCGAGCGTGCCGGGGCGGCCCGTCTGGGGACGGCGTCCACGGTCTGGAACGTGGGCTACGACGCCGGGACCGGCCTGGGGCCCATCGTCGTGGGGGCGATGGCGGGCCTCACCGGGCTGGCCGGTGGCTTCGGCGTGCTGGGCACGGTGGCCCTGGTGACGCTGCCGGTGGCGCTGGCCCTCGGGGTCGCCGAGGCGCGTGCCCGGCGCACTGGGCAGGGGTCCGTCACCGCTGCATGATGGGGCCATGCGCCCCGATGCCGTGAGCCCGCCCCCCGCTGTCGACCCACCGGGGGGTCTCCCCGGGCCCGGCGCCGATGCGGGGGACGGCACCCCCGCCGGTGACGAGGTCATCGTGGTGGGCCACGGCCTGGCGGGCCTGGTGGCGGCCACCGAGCTGCTGGCCGCCGGCCGGCGGGTCGCCCTGCTGGATGCGGAGGGGCCGCAGGACCTGGGGGGCCAGGCCTGGTGGTCCTTCGGTGGGCTCTTCCTGGTGGACAGCCCCGAGCAGCGGCGACTGCGGGTGCGCGACTCGGCGGAGCTCGCCTGGGCGGACTGGGAGCGCACCGCCGGGTGGGACCGGGAGACCGACGACTGGGGGCGCCGCTGGGCCCGCGCCTACGTGGAGTGGGCCGCCGGGGGGAAGCGGACCTGGCTGCGCCGGCACGGCATCCGCCTGTTCCCTGTGGTGGGCTGGGCCGAGCGGGGTGACAACCGCGGACCGGGGGTGGAGAACACCGGGCCGGGCAACTCGGTGCCGCGCTTCCACATCACCTGGGGCACGGGGCCGGGGCTGGTGGAGCCCTTCGCCCGCGCCGTGACCGAGGCCGTCGATGCGGGCCGCGCCCGGCTGCTGCACCGCCACCGGGTGACGGAGCTGCTCACCGAGGGTGGCCGGGTGGTGGGGGTGTCCGCGGACGTGCTGGCCCCCGACGGGTCCGAGCGCGGCGCGCCCTCCAGCCGGGAGGTCGTCGGCCACGTGGAGCTGCGGGGCGAGGCGGTGGTCCTGGCCACCGGCGGCATCGGCGGTGACGGCGACCGGGTGCGGGCGCAGTGGCCTGCCCGGCTCGGCACCCTGCCGGATGACGTGCTGCACGGCGTGCCGGCGCACGTGGACGGCTCCGGGGTGGAGGTGGCCCGGGCCGTCGGCGCCGCCACCGTGAACGCCGACCGCATGTGGGCCTACACCGAGGGCCTTGCCAACCACGCGCCCGTGTGGCCGCTGCACGGCATCCGCATCCTGCCCGGGCCCAGCTCGCTGTGGTTGGACTCCACGGGTCACCGGCTGCCGGTGCCGCTGTATCCCGGGGCGGACACGCTGGGCGCCCTGCAGCACCTGCAGCAGGCGGGCTCGGAGTACTCCTGGTTCGTGGCCAACCGCCGCATCATCGGCAAGGAGTTCGCGCTCTCGGGCAGCGAGCAGAACCCGGACCTCACCGGCCGGTCCGTGCGCCAGGTGATCGGGCGGGTGCGGGTGGACGTGCCGGCGCCGGTGCAGCGCTTCGTGGACGCGGGCCTCGACGTGGTGCAGGCCGACGAGCTGGAGGTGCTGCTGGACCGGATGGAGGCCCTGACCGGGGACGCCCTGGACCGCGACGCCGTGCGCGCCGCGGTGGACGCCCACGAGGACGAGGCCGACCCGCAGCGTGCCCGCCTCCGTGACGCGCGCGGCTACCTGGGGGACCGACTGGTGCGCACCGTGCCCCCGCATCGACTCACCGACCCGGCGGCGGGTCCACTGGTGGCCTTCCGTCTGCGCGTGCTGACCCGCAAGACCCTGGGCGGCCTGCTCACCGATCTGGACGGCCGCGTGCTCGATGCGCAGGGGCAGCCGGTGCCGGGCCTGTTCGCCGCCGGGGAGGCCACCGGCTTCGGCGGCGGGGGAGTGCACGGCTACCGCTCGCTGGAGGGCACCTTCCTGGGCGGCTGCCTGTTCACCGGCAGACGGGCCGCGGCGGGCGTCATCGCACAGCGCTGAGCCCCGCCAGGGGCAGCACCCGGTCGTCCGGCCCCGAGCACCACGCGGCGAGCAGCTCGGCGTCGTGGCTGATGGTGAGCACCGTCAGCCCCTGCTCGGCCCGTTCCCGCAGCATCGCCACCACCGATGCGGTGGTCGCCGGGTCGAGCATGGCGGTCACCTCATCGGCCAGCAGCACCGTCGGCTCGGCGATGAGGGCGCGCCCCAGCGCCGCCCGCTGCAGCTGACCGTCGGACACGGCCGCCGGGCGCCGGCGCAGCAGGTCCGGGGTGAGACCCACCGTCTCGGCCATCGCGTCCACCGCCTCACGCACGGCGGCGGCGCGGCCCGGGGCGCGCCGGCCGGAGGACGCGCCGTCCCCGCCGGGCCGACCGCGCTGCAGCTCCAGCGGCTCGGCGATGGCCTGCCGCAGGGTCATCCGCGGGCTCACCGAGCGGCGGGGCGACTGGAAGAGCATGGCCACCCCCTGCGCCGGCCGGCCGGGGCGCAACTGCTGCCCGACCGCCTCCACGGTGCCCGCGCTCGGCGTCACCAGGCCGGCGACCACCCGGCACAGCGTGGACTTGCCCGCCCCGTTGGGCCCGGTGACGGCCGTGGTCGTCCCCGGCGCCAGTGTGAGCGACAGGTCGCGCAGCACCTCCGGCGCACCGGGCTCAGGGGCCGCGGTGACGCCGGTCAGTCGTACGGTCGGCCTCGTCAGGTCGTTCACCGGGCGCCCCCTGCCAGCCGCTCGTCCACGGACGGGGGAGTCACCGCATCGAGCAGGGACGGCGGTGCGCCGGGGATGGGGTGCAGGCCGTGCCGCGGCAGGGCGGCCACCAGGGCGCGCGTGTACGGGTGGCGGGTCGCCGGGTCGGGGCGGTCCAGCGCGCCCGGGTCGGCCAGCAGCAGGTCTGCCGGTCCGTGGTCCACCACCTGCCCGGCGTACATCACCGAGACCTCGTCCACCCGCCCTGCACGGGCCCCCAGGGAGGCGAGGTCGTGGGTGATGAGCAGCACGGCCGCCCCGTCGTCGGCGGCCTCACGCAGCAGGTCGAGCACGGCCTCGCGGCTGTCGACGTCCAGGCTGGCCGTGGGCTCGTCGGCCAGGAGCACCGCCGGCCGGCCCACCGTGGCCAGCACGGAGGCCACGCGTGCCGCCATGCCGCCGGAGAGCTGGTGCGGGTACAGCCGCGCCACCCGCTCGGGCAGCCCCAACCGGTCCAGGTGCCGCGCCACCAGGGCCTGCAGCGACCGGCCGCGCAGCCCGTGGGCGTCGGCCGAGAGGGCCTGCAGGGTCTCGGCCACCTGCGGGCCCACCCGGCGGGTGGGGGTCAGCAGGGTGGCGGCCGACTGTGGCACCAGCCCCACGTGGTGCCCCCGCAGGTGCTGCCAGGCGGCCTCGTCGCCGGGGTCCACCGTGTGACCGGCGATCTCCACCCGTCCGTCCACGTGGGAGCCCGGGGGCAGCAGACCGATGAGGGCGCTGGCAAGGATGGACTTGCCGCACCCGGACTCGCCCACCAGGGCGTGGACGCGGCCGGCGTACAGGTCGAGGTCCACCTCGTGGGCGGCGTGCACCCACGATCGGCCGGCGGAGACGGGCAGGCGGACGGAGAGTCCGGACACGCGGGCGGCGGGCGCGGCGGCCCCCTCTGCCGTCGCGATCACCGCCCGCGTGGGTTCGGGGGTCCTGAGTGAAGCGGGATGGATGGCAGCGGGATGGGTGGCAGCGGGCTTCCTCGATGCGGGGCGCCGGCTCATGCGGGCACCTCCGCCCGCTCCGGGGCGTCCACCGCGCGCAGCGACCCGGTGAGTGCCTGCCCCACGCCACCGACCGCCAGCGTGGTCAGGGCCAGTGCGAGGCCGGGGGCCAGCAGCGACCACCAGGCCCCCAGCAGCACGTCGGAACGGGCCTGCGCCAACAGCGTCCCCAGGGAGGCCTCGGTGGGCTGCAGGCCCACACCGAAGAAGCTCAGGGTGGACTCGTGGAAGACCGCGTGAGGGAGCAGCAGCATCACGGCCACCAGGGCCTGTGGCAGGGCGGCCGGCACCAGGTGCTGGCGCAGCACCTGCCACCGGGTGGCGCCGGCCAGCCGGGCGGCGTCCACGTACTGGGAGCGCCGCACGGCCAGGGCCTCCGCGCGCACCAGGCGGGCCACCGTGGGCCAGTGGGTCAGGGCGATGGAGGCCACGATGGCCACCACGGAGCCCGGGTACATGGCCACCACCACCAGGCCCAGCACGAGGTGCGGCAGGGCGGCCACCGCATCGCCCGAGCGCATGAGCACCGCGTCGGCCCAGCCACCCAGCGAGGCGGCCGCGGCCCCCACGAGCACGCCGATGAGCACGCTGCCCAGAGCCGCCAGGGTGGCGATGGCCAGGCTCACCCGCAGCCCCTGCGCCACGCGGACCAGCAGGTCCCGCCCGGCGTGGTCGGTGCCGCCCCAGTGCGCCCACGACGGCGCCTCCAGGGCGCGCCCCAGGTCGATGCCGGAGTCGATCACCCACGGCCCGGCCAGGGCGAACAGCACGAGTGCGGCCAGGGTGCCGGTGGCCAGGCGTCCGGCGGGGGTGCGGGTCAGCTCACGCATCGATCTCCACCCTCGGGTCCAGCGCCATGTGCAGCGCGTCGGCGGCCCAGGAGCCCAGCAGCACCAGCACCGTGGTGAGGGTGGTGAGCGCCGCCAGCAGCGGGAAGTCCAGCTCCAGGGCAGCGTCCACCATCGCGCTGGCCACCCCCGGCCAGGCGAAGACCTCCTCCACGATCACGGCGCCCACCACCAGCTCCGGCAGGCGCAGGCCCACCAGGGTGGCCACCGGGATCAGCGCCGGCGGCACCACGTGCCCGCGGCGGATGGTGCGGGGCGACAGGCCGCGCGCCCGGGCGCCGCGCACCGCATAGGAGGCCGTGGTCTCGACCACCGACTCGCGCGCCGCGAGCACCAGCCAGGGCAGCTGGGACAGCGCGAGCACGACCACCGGCAGGGTGGCGTGGCGGACGAATCCCGATGCGGTGACCGCCTCACCCGGGCGACCCATACCGCCCGAGGGGAGCAGTCCCCAGGCCACGGCGAAGAGCAGGATGCCCACCATGGCCACCACGTAGGGCGGCAGCGCCTGCAGCACCAGCGCGGTGCCGCTCACCAGCCGGCCCCACCAGGAGCGGGGTCGCAGTCCCGCGGCCACACCCCCGGCCAGCCCCAGCACGAGGGCCAGCGCCATGGCGGGCAGGGTCAGCAGCACCGTCCAGCCCACCCGCTCGGCCAGCACGTCGGTCACCGGCTGCCGGAAGACGCGGGAGAAGCCCAGGTCGCCGCGCAGCAGGTCCGTCAGCCACCACCACCAGGCCTGCCACCAGGGGGCATCGGTGCCGGCCGCCCGGCCGATCACCTCGCGCTGTTCGGGCGTCATGCGCTGGTAGCGGTCGCCGAGCATGGCCTCCAGGGGGTCCAGCGGGCTGGCGGCGGCCAGCGCGAACACCGCCACCGACACCACCAGGGTCACCGGCACCGCCCAGGCGAGGCGGCGCGCGGTCATGCGACCGATGCGGCTCAGCGCCACGAGGTCACTTCCACGCCCCCACGTTCCACCACGGGCCCCAGGCCACGCTGTGCGCGTGGGGCTCCACCACCAGGTCACCGGTGGAGTAGCCGTGCGCGTCGTGCACGTAGGTGTGCTCCAGGAAGGTCAGGTAGACCCCGTTCGGGTCCTTCGCCACCTCCTGCTGCACCTGCCGGTAGAGCTCGTCGCGCGCCTCGGCGTCCGTCTCCGTGCGGGCCTGCTCCAGCAGCTCGTCCAGCTGGTCGCTGCCCTGGCCGCCGGGGTTGTAGTAGAACGCGGCGCCCTCCAGCGGGGTGTGCACGGCGCTGAACACCTGGCTGTCGATGCTGTAGGGCTTGTCCCCACCGCCCAGCAGGATGGCGAGGTCCTCGTACTGGGGCTCGATCTCGTCCCAGGTCATGGCCTTCGTGCTGACGTCGATGCCCACCTTCTTGAGGTCCTCGGCGAAGGCGGTGGCCAGGTCGCGCCGCACCGAGTCCTTGGGGTCGTAGGCCACGGTGAACTCGGCGCGCTCGCCGTCCTTGGTGCGGATGCCGTCCTTGCCCGGCTTCCACCCGGCCTCATCCAGCATCTGCTCGGCCTTCTGGGGATCGTGCTCGAACTGCACGTCCTCGTAGGCGTCCCCGTAGATGGACGAGACCGGGGTGGCCGCCGGGGTGCCGTGGCCGCCCAGCACGGTGTCGATCATGGCCTGTCGGTCCACGGCGTGGTTCATGGCGATGCGGGTGGCGGGGTCCTGTGCGATGGCCGCCTTGGCCGGGAAGCTCACCCCGCGCCAGTCCGCGGTGGAGGCCGTGACCAGCTCGAGGTCCTCGGAGGCCTGCGCGGTGGACTCGGCCAGCTTGGGCGGCAGGATGGTGCCGTCGATCTCCCCGGTGCGGGCCTGCTGGGCGCGCGTCCCCTCATCGGGAACCCGGGTGATGGTCAGCTTCGGCACGGCGCCGGACTCGCCCCAGTAGTCGTCGAAGCGCTCCAGGGTGGCCTCGGTGGGCTCCAGGGAGGTCAGCCGCATCGGGCCGGTGCCCACGGGCTCACGGTTGAGGGAGGACTCGGTGGCGGGCCCCCCATCGAGCTTCTCCGAGGGGGCGATGCCCAGCAGCAGCCGGCTGGGGAAGTCCGCGTAGGCGTCCTTGAGGTGGAAGACCACCTCGTTGCCGTCGGCCTCCACCGACTCCAGCATGTCGTAGGCCCAGGCGACCTCGCTGGCCGATGCGGGGTCGAGCACCGCCTCGTAGGTGGCCACCACGTCCTCGGGGCCCAGCTCGGAGCCGTCGTGGAAGGTGACGTCCTCCCGGACGGGCACCCGCCAGGTGGTGAGGTCGTCCGAGGCGGTCGGGGCCTCGGTGGCGAGCGCGGGCTCGAGCTCGGGGAGCTGTTCGGGGTCGGTGCTCTTCAACCGCAGCAGACCCTCGTAGAGGGGGGTGCCGCCCTGCTCGCCGTACCCGGAGACCGGGTTGAACGCCCCGAGCTCCTCGGTGCCGGCCACCACCAGTGCGGGGTGGTCGCCCCCCTCGGCCGAGCCGTCGTCGCTGCCTCCGGACGTGTCACCGCCCCCGCCGGGTGCGGTGAGTCCGCACCCGGCGAGGGCGGTGGCGGTGATCGCCGTGCTGACGGCGAGGAGGCTGCGGCGGGGGATCCGGGAGGAGGTCACCCGCGCAGGTTATCTGATTGGTTGATCAGATGCGGCTGGAGCCCTCCGCCGCGTCCTGGGGGCGCGGTCCGTCGGGCTCGATGAGGTCGGCGTTCTCGTACGCCGCCGTCTCGGGGGCCGCGATGACGTGGCCGTCCTCCGTCGCGTAGTGGGGGTCGTACTCCACCTCGGAGGTGGCCCAGGCCTCGTCGCCCTCGTCGTGGCGACGCTCGACCTCCTCCGGCGGCAGCACCTTGCGCCAGCGCTTGGTGGCCAGCGGCAGCAGCTCGCCCGCATCCTCCTTCATGGCGCGGTTGAGGGCCCACATCATCAGGTAGCCCATCACGAAGAAGGGCAGGCCGACGATGGTGATGAACTCCTCCAGCGCCGTGATGCCCTTGTCGGGGTTCATCACCAGCAGCACGGTGGCCACGGCACCCACGGTGAGGGCCCAGATGGCGCGCTGGAAGACCGGCACGCGCTCGTCCTCGTCGTGACCGCGGGCCATGGAGTCCATGACCAGCGAGGCCGAGTCCATCGAGGTGACGAAGAAGATGGCCACGATGGCGATGGAGAAGACCGACATCACCGTGGTCATCGGGAAGTGCGCGAGGAACTCGAACAGGGCCACCTCGGCGCCGTCGTCGAGCACCGAGTCCACCAGCTCCTGACCACCCTCCTTGTTGAGGATGATGTCGAAGCTCGCGAAGCCGAAGATGCCGTACCAGATGATGGAGAAGCTCACCGGGGCCGCGAGCACGCCGAACACGAACTCACGGATGGTGCGACCGCGGGAGATGCGGGCGATGAAGATGCCCACGAAGGGCGACCAGGTGATGGTCCACGCCCAGTAGAAGATGGTCCAGCCGTTCTGCCAGCCGGGGTTGTCGTCGAAGGAGTCGTTCCAGAACGCCAGGTAGGGCAGGTTCTGGGCGTACAGACCGACGCCCTCGATGGTGCCGCGCAGCAGGTGCAGCGTCGGGCCGGAGATGAGCACGAACACCATCAGGAGCACGGCGGCCAGGATGTTGATGTTGGAGAGGACCTTGATGCCCTTCTCGAGGCCAGCGATGACCGAGGCCAGGGCGAGCAGGGTCACGACGCCCACGATGGCGATGATGCTCCAGGTGGTCTGGTCGATGCCCAGCACGGCGCTCAGGCCGGCGTTGATCTGCAGCGTGCCCAGCGCGATCGAGACGGCCACACCGAAGAGCGTTCCCACGATGGCGATGATGTCGATGGTCTTGCCGATGGGGCCGTGGATGCCCTTGTCACCCAGCAGCGGGTGGAACAGCGAGGACACCCGCGGGGGCAGGTTGCGCTGGTAGATGAAGTAGGCGAAGGCCAGCGAGGGCAGGGCGAAGATCGTCCAGGTGTGCAGGCCGAAGTGGTAGAGCGTGAAGCTCATGGCCTCGCGGGCTGCCTCGATGGTGCCGCCCTCCACGTCCGCCATGGGCGGGTTCGCGAAGTGGTTCACCGGCTCGGCCACACCCCAGAACATGAGGATGGTTCCGATGCCGGCGGCGAAGAGCATGGCGAACCAGGCCAGGAAGGCGTGCTCCGGGGGCTCGTCGTTCGGGGAGAGCCGGATGCGACCGAAGCGGCTCATGGCCGTGACGATGAGGTAGATCAGGAAGACCGTCACGCCCAGGATGTAGAACCACCCGAGGTTGTCCAGGATCCACCCGGAGCCGGTCGCGAAGGTGTCCGACATGAACGTCGGGAAGATCAGCGTCAGGACGACGAACGCCGCGGCGAAGAGGAACGATCCGAAGAAGATCGTCGGTGAGGTCCGCAGGCCCATCTTGTCGTGCAGTTTCTGCAACATGTGCGTGCCTTCTGGGTCGGGGTCAGCGCCGCGGACCCTCGGCGGTGCAGTGCTGCGGGGTGGTGCGTGACGCCCGGGCGCGACAGGACTGTGGCCCCACGGTAACGGCCCGGAGGGTTCAGGCAAGCCGGGGTCGCGGCACCGTGATGCTTCCGTGACCTGTGCGCAGAGGGGGCGCAGCGTCAGCCCAGCAGCCCCAGCTCGCGGGCGCGGCCGACCGCCGCCGTGCGGTTGGTGACGCCCAGGGAGGTGAACACGTGCACCAGGTGGGTCTTCACGGTGGCCTCGCCGATACCCAGCTCCCGTGCCACCTGCCGGTTGGTGAGCCCGCGCGCCACGCCCCCGAGCACCTCCAGCTCGCGCCCGGTCAGGGCTGGTGGGGCCGGCTCGATGGGGGTGCGCCGGCCGGTCACGAGGTGCGCGGCCGCCGCGGGGGCCAGGACGGTCTCCCCGCCGGCGGCCCGGGCGATGCCGTCGCGGAGCGTGGCCGGGGGTGCGTCCTTCAACAGGTAGCCGGAGGCCCCCGCCTCGACCGCGCGCAGGACGTCGTCCCCCGTGTCGTGGGCGGTGAGCACCAGCATCGGCGTGCTCACCCCGAGCCCCCGCAGGCTCTGGATGAGCGCTGCGCCGTCGGGTCCGGGGCCCAGGTGGAGGTCCACCACCACGACGTCCACGGGGGACCCGGCCAGCGGACCCCCGGTGCCGGTGAGCACCGAGAGGGCCTCGTCGGCGGAGCCCGCCTCGGCGGCCACCTCGATGGCGCCGGTGGCGCTGAGCACCGCGGTGAGCCCCGCGCGGACCACGGGGTGGTCGTCCACGAGCACCACGCGCAGCGGGCGACGGCGGTCCTGACCGGTCATGCGGGCACCTCCACCACCAGGCGCGTGCCCCCTCCGGCGGGGGACTCCAGCGAGAACCTCCCGCCCAGGTCGTGGGCCCTGTCACGGGTGCCGGCCAGCCCGGTGCCGCGCCCGGTCGTGGGTGCGACCGCACCCACGGTGGCGCCGCCCTCGCCGTCGTCGCGGACCTCCAGGCGCACCGCATCGTCGGTGAAGGTCAGGTGCACCCACGCGCGGGTGGCGCCTGCGTGCTCGGTGACGTTGCCCAGGGCCCCCTGCGCGATGCGGAGGAGCCCCACCTCGGTGGCCGTGGGCAGCTCGCGTGCGGTGCCGGTCTGGCTGAAGGTGGTGGGTGGCTCCACGACGCCCGCGGCGGCGTTGCGCAGCGCGTCCGCCAGGGTGCGGCCGGGTTCGCGGCGCAGCGCCTCGACCACCCGCCGCGACTCCGCGAGCCCGTCGGCCGCCACCTCCTCGATGCGGGGGAGCACCTCGTGGGTGCCGCCCCCCGCGCGGGTGAGCAGCAGCACCGAGGTGAACGACTGCACCACGGTGTCGTGCAGGTCGCGGGCGATGCGGTGGCGTTCGGCCAGGGCGCCGGCCTGGGCGTGGGCGGTGGCGAGCTCCTCCCGGGTCTCGCGCAGCTCGGCCAGCAGCCGCGCCCGGGCCTCGGACTCCCGCCGCAGCCGCGTCATGGTCCATGCGCCCACGATGCAGGCGGCGGCCGCCAGGGCGGGGCCCAGCACGCCGCCCCACCGACCGTCGTCCTGTGCCAGCTCCACCACGCCCACCACGCCGGTGAGCACCAGCACCGCGGGCACGGCCACGAGCAGGGGCAGGTGCATCAGCCACAGCAGGAACAGGGGGAAGGCCACCCAGGCGAAGGCCTCGTGGGTGGTCATCAGTGCTGCCCAGCCCCCGCTCAGCGCACCCAGCCACAGGGCCGCGGGCAGCCGCGGGGCCAGCGGGGTGGAGTCGCGGACGGTGCGGGTCAGCAGGCCGCCCAGGGCCAGCCACCAGACGCTGCTGGCCACGAGGAAGGTCCAGTTGGGGAGGCCCACGGCGGAGCCGTCGCCGGGGCGGGCGCCCGACCGCCAGGTGGCCAGCGCCAGCAGGCCCAGCAGCAGGGCGCCGGCGAGCAGGCGGGCGACGCGGTCCATGGCCCCACCGTAGGGCGTCGGGCCGCCTCCGGTCGGCGCTGCCGGGTCCATCGTTCGGTGGAGGAGCCCCCCATCAGGTGGGTGATGTCGCACCCCCTGCGCGCGCGGTCAACTGGTCAGGACCCCGCGTCAGGAGCACCGACGGTGCCGGGGGTCGACAGGTTGGAGGGACGATGTTCGTGGCATTGCGCGACGCGTGGTTCGCGCGGGGACGGTTCGCGGTGATGGGGCTCGTGGTGGCCCTGGTCGCCCTGTTGGTGGTGGCCCTCAGCGGGTTGACCGCCGGGCTCGGGGCGCAGAGCGTCTCGGCGCTGCGGGAGCTGCCCGGCGACCGGGTGGTCGTGGCCGAGCCGGCCGAGGGGGACTCCGTGGAGCTCACCCGCAGCCAGCTCTCGGCCGAGCAGGTGGGCGACGACCAGGCGCACGCGCTCGGCATCGCGACCGGGCGCATCGACACCGGCACCGGCACCGAGACCGTCAGTGTCTTCGGGGTGGACCCGGACGGGCCGCTGGCCGCGGCCGCAGGTGACTCCCTGGTCAGCGGGGCGACGGTCGGTGGGTCGGGGACCCTGGAGGGGGTGTCCCCGGACGACACGCACCTGTCCTTCAACCACATGCCGGTGGTGTGGGTGCCGCTGGACGTGTGGCGCGAGCTGCCGATGGCCACCGGTTCCGAGGCCACCGCCCTGGTGGTCCCCGGTGAGGGCCCCACGGCGGCCGGGACGACCTCGCTCTCGCGGTCGGACGCGCTGCAGGCCGTGGGCTCCTACTCCTCCGAGCAGGGCTCGCTGCAGCTCATCCAGGGGCTGCTGCTCGTGGTCTCGGCCGTGGTGGTCAGTGCCTTCCTCACCGTCTGGACCATCCAGCGCACCGGCGACCTGGCCGTGATGCGGGCGCTGGGCGCCACCCGTCGGACGCTGGTGGGCGACGTGCTGACGCAGGGCCTGCTCCTGCTGCTGGTCGGTGGGGGCGTCGGGGCGCTGGTCGCCACCGGCCTGGGGGCCTGGGTGCTGGCCACCGACGCCGTCCCGTGGGCGCTGACCCCCACCACCACCGTGCTGCCCTGGCTGCTGCTGGTGGCCGCCGGGCTCGTGGGCGCCGCCCTGGCCGTGCGCCGTGTCCTGACCATTGACCCCGCTCTCGCCCTGGAGGGAACCCGATGAGCCTCGAGATGACCGATGTGACCGTGACCTTCCCCGACGGCGCCGGGGTGCGCCACGTGCTGGACGGGCTGGACCTGTCCGTGGCGCCCGGGGAGATCGTCGCGCTGACCGGCCCCAGCGGGTCCGGCAAGTCCACCCTGTTGGCCGTGGCCGGGCTGCTGCGCCACCCCGATGCGGGCAGTGTGCGCCTGGGGGGCCGCGAGTGCGGCGACCTCTCCTCGGCCCGCCGCGATGCGGTGCGCCGTGAGCTGGTGGGGCTGGTGTTCCAGCAGGCCAAGCTGCTGCCCGCCCTGACCGCCCTGCAGCAGTTGGAGCTGGTGGCCCGGCTGCGGGGCGCGCGTGGCGGCGACCTGCGGGAGGCCAGGGAGCGAGCCTCCTCGCTGCTGGGTGAGCTGGACCTGGCCGACGTGGCCGGTCACCGCCCGCACCAGCTCTCCGGTGGGCAGCAGCAGCGGGTGGCGTTGGCGCGAGCGCTCATGGGCGACCCGACGGTGCTGCTCGTGGACGAGCCGACCTCGGCCCTGGACCCGGCGCGTGCCGGGGAGGTCTTCGAGCGTCTGGCAGGCATTGCCCGGGAGCACGACGTGGCCACCCTGGTGGTGACCCACGACGAGCGTCACCTGGGGCTCATGGACCGCGTGCTGACCATGGATTCCGGCCGGGCCGTTCCGGCGGACTCCGTCGGGGAGTGGATCGCCACACCGGCGCCGGGGGCGGGCAGTGTGGTGACCGGGCGCCCCGCGGACCGTGCAGCGGCCGCTGTGGCCGACCGACCTGTGGGGGCCTCGCTCCTGACGGTCTGACCCGATCGGGCGTCAGCCGTGGCGGCGGGAGACCGCGTCCTCGATGGCGCGGGTGAGTGCGGTCGCGGCGGCCTGTTGCGCGGCCAGCAGCACCGCGGTGGCCTCCACCGGGTCGGTCGGGAGGGACCGTGTCCCCGTGGCCAGGCCGAACACCACGTCGCCGTCCACCAGGCTGTGCACCGGGTCCAGCGCCCGGGCCATGCCTGCGTGGGCGGCGCGGCACACGGCCTCGGTCTGGGCGACGGTCAGGGCCAGGTCGGTGGCGATGACGGCCAGCGTGGTGTTCGTGCCGGGGCCGGGGGCGCCCGGGTGGGTGGGGGCGTCACCGATCACGCCGGTCGTCTCCACCGGGTCGCACAGGTCGGCGGGGTCCACGGTGACCGGTGTGCCGTGGGCGTTCACCGCGACCAGGGCGCCCACCACGGCGCCAGGCGACCGGTCTGCACCCGGGACGCTCCCCGCATCGAGTCGCACCGATGCGGTGCCCAGCCCGCCCGGGCGGGTCGCGCCCATGACGCGCGCGCCCGTGCCGGCGCCCACCCGGCCGCGCGTGACCGGGGCGTGTTCGGCGCTCGCGGCAGCGTCCTCGATGGCGGCGCGCCCCATCGCGGCGTCGGGACGGGTGGGGTGCCCGTCGGAGTCGCGGGCTGACCCGCCGCGGGCCAGGTCGTACAGGGCGGCGCCGGGCACGATGGGGACGATGCCGCCCGGGGTGGCGAACCCGCGGCCCTGCTCCTCACACCACAGCTGCGCGCCGGTGATGGACGCCAGGCCGAAGGCGGAACCGCCGGTGAGCACCACCGCATCGACGGTGGGGACCAGGCTGGCCGGTGCGAGGGCGTCGGTCTCGTGGGTGGCCGGCCCACCCCCGCGCACGTCGACGGCGCCGACGGTGCCCGGCGGGGGAAGGACGACGGTGACGCCCGTGCACCAACCGTCCCCGGTCCGCTGGCTGTGGCCGATGCGGAGGCCGGGGACGTCGGTGATGCTGCCGGGGGAGGGGTCCATGGCCCCGACCCTACGGGCGGGTGGTCACGGGCGGCGGCGCACCGTCATCACCGGGTGGGCCGGCACCAGCAGGCGGGCTGCCAGCGCGGCGAGGGCGATGGCACCGAGCAGCACAGGCACCAGCCACCAGTCCGGCCAAGTGATGGAGCGAGGTGCGCCGATGGCCACCGACACCATCCGGGAGAGCGCCACACCCGGCACCAGCCCCACGAGGCAGCCGATGACCACCCCCAGCCCCCCGGCCACGACCGCGTTCCAGACCGCCGAGTTGCGGCGCAGGCCCGTGGGGGCGCCCACCGCCGCCAGGCTGGCGTCGTCGGCCGCCGACTCGGACTGGCGCAGGGCGGCGCCGATGACGCTCGCGAGCACCATCAGCAGACCGAGCAGGCCGGCCAGGACCAGGGTCGCCCGCTGCGGCAGCGTGTTCGGGCCCTCCTCATAGGTCAGCAGCCAGCCCGGCGCGGCCTCGGCCACGTCGTCGGTGGTCTGTCGGCTGCCCAGGTTGGAGACGGCCGCCCAAGTTGGCTCCTCACTCGGCTGCAGCCCGAGTTCCCGGGCCCGCTCGGTGAGGATCACTGCGTGGCCGAGGGATGCTGGCCACACGTCCCGGTGGTGGCTGGCCACCTCGACCTCGGGCATGGTGACCGGGGGCAGCTCCAGGCGGGCGTCGGAGGACGCCTCGATCTCGCTCATCTCGGGGACGGCGAGCAGGTGGTCCGGCCCGGAGCCGCCCTCCCACAGGAAGGTGGTGGCCACCCGGCCGGCCAGCAGGTCCTCGCGCACCTCGGGGTGGACGCCCCAGTGCTCCAGGTCCTCGCGGTTGACCAGGGTCAGGTCGACCGACGGCAGATCGCCGTTGAGGTCCTCGCACCGCCACCCCATCTCCGGAATCGCCTCCGAGCCCTTGCGCAGCTGGGTGGTCAGGCCCTTCTCGAGGTTGTCCCGCCAGGCGGCGGCCGTGCACGCGCCACCGTTGAGGACGAGTCGTTCGGCGACCCGCCCGCCCGCGGCCTCGGCCTCGCGCCGCACGGCCTCGCCGGCGGGAGAGCCACTCACGCGGTCGTACACCTCCAGCACGTGGGCGCCGGGCGCAGCGCTGGCCACGGCGTCCTGCAGCTGGGTGACGCCGGAGGTGCCGTCCTCCTCGCCCGCTGGTGCCCTGTCCATGGCGTGGGCCCCACCCGGGGGTGCCTGGGACCGGTACTCGGCATCGAAGGTGGCCTGCACGGCGGGGCCCACCATCGCCACCGTCACCAGGGCCACGGTGGCCCCGACGATGGCGCCCACGGTGGGCACCGAGCGCATGCGCTGGCGCGTCAGGTCACGCAGAGCCAGCCGGGGGCCGGCGCTCAGGTGGCGCGCGACTCCCGAGGCGGCGTGGATCAGCCACGGCACCAGGAGCAGGCTGGAGATCACCAGCACCGCGAGGCTCAGGGCGAAGACCATGCCCTGCTCGTCGCTGGTGGGCTCGAGGGCCAGGACCACCGCGGCGCTCGCCCCGGCGAGGACCAGCCCGACGAGGGGCAGCGACCGGGCGGGTCGGCGCGTGGTGAATCCGGTGCGCAGTCCCGTCGCCACGTCGCTGCGGAGCAGCTTGAGAGCTGGGAACATGGCGCTCACGATCACTGCGAGCACGGCGGTGGCGAACACCCCCAGTAGGGGCAGCCAGGGAATCTCCAGGGGGCCGAAGGGGATCGCGGGCCACCGTGGGTCGGCGAACCGGACGGCCAGGACGCCCAGGCCCGTGCCCGCCACCACGGCGATCAGGGCCGTGATGACGCCCAGGACCAGCGCCTGGCCGGCGAGGTAGCGGGTGACCTGGCGGCGGGAGGCGCCGTTCGAGGCGAGCAGTGCCAGCGAGCGCCGCTGCCGGGCGTACCCCACGGCGAAGGCCGGCCCGGCCATGAGGCTGGCCTGCAGCAGGATCAGGGTCAGGGCGGTGGCACCCATGGCGATCGGCAGGGCGATGGACGCCCGGGGGAACTCGCCGCCGTGCAGCGCGGAGTACTGCGCGTCACCGGCCAGTGCGGCAGCGGACGGGTCGAGGATCTCGGCCCGCGAGGCCACCACCCACCCCCGTGCGTTGGCCCATTCGATGTCCTCCCAGCGCACAGGGCGGTCGCCGGTCACCACGAAGCCGTAGGCCCACGTCTGGCCGTCGACCTCCGGCGGCTCTGAGCCCCACGGGGGCACGATCTGCGTCTGCGCGTCCGCCACCGGGGTGCCGAGGGTGCCCGGGAGGGCCACAACCCAGGCGTAGTCGTACTCAGCCGGGTCCACCACGCCCACGACCCTGAGCTCGTCGGTGGGCTCGAGGGTCTCGCCGCCGGAGGTCCCCTCCGGGGTGACCGCGGCACCCAGGACACCCTCGGTGGGCAGGCCCTCGGCCACGCCGACCTCGGTGACCACGACCTCATCGGGGGTTCGCGGGTAGCGGCCCTCCTTGAGGGGTGCGATGTCGTGCAGCACCGGGTTGGTCAGGTCCAGGGCGAGCACGGACGAGACCTGACGGTGTTGCCCATCGACCCACAGCGAGAGATCCATGCCGTGGCCGCGGGCCACAGCGGTCCCTCCCAAGCGCTCGGCCACCTCGGCTGCGGATGCGGTGAGCGTGCGGTCGGAGGTGTCGGAGTGGTCGGAACCGTCGAGTGACTGCCCGCCGTACTCCTTGCCGTCGGGGCTGCCGCGGAGGGTGTGGGCCGGTGAGATGTAGGCCTGCCCCTGACCCATCTGGCTGGGGACGGCCTCCTGCGGCGTCGTGAGGATGGTGAACGTGACCACCAGCGAGGCCGCGATGAGCACCAAGGGGAGTGACACCATCGAGACGATGACGGCGCTGCGCCCCCAGCTGCGGCGGGCCTCGCGGGCGCCGACGCGCAGCGCGAGGCGCCAGTCGTTGAGCGCGCTCACCGGTACACCACCCCGGCGCCGGTGGAACTGATCTCGCGTCCGTCGAGCAGGCTGACCGTGCGGTCGGCCCACGCGGCGTGGCGGGCGTCGTGCGTCACCAGCAGCCCCGCTGCCCCCTCGTCGCAGCGCGCGCGGATGATGGCCATCACCTCGTCGCCGGTGTGGCTGTCCAGGGCGCCGGTGGGCTCGTCGGCGAGGATCAGTCGGCGATCCCCGATGAGGGCCCGCGCGATGGCGGCGCGCTGCCGCTGGCCGCCGGAGACCTGCTCACCGAAGCGGTCGCCCAGGCCCTCCAGACCCACCTCGGCGAGCACAGCGAGCGCCTGCTCGCGAGCGGCGGCCGGCCTCACCCCATCGAGCTCCAGGGGGAGCGCCACGTTCTCCGCCAGTGTGAGGGCGGGCAGCAGGTTGAGGTCCTGGAAGACGATGCCGATGCTGCGGCGCCGCAGGGCGGCCAGGGTGTCGGCCTTCAGGGTGGTCACCTCCACGCCGCCCACCTGCACGCTGCCCGAGTCGGGCCTGTCCAGCGTGCCGGCCACGTTGAGCAGCGTGGACTTGCCGCTGCCACTGGGGCCCATGACGGCCACGAGCTCGCCGGAGTGGATGTCGAGGTCCACGGCATCGAGGGCGACGACCAGCTCGTCGCCGGACCCGTGGGTCTTGGTGGCCCGGCGGATGCGGAGCACCACGTCGTCGTGGGTGGTGGTGGTCATCGGTGTCCTCCGGGGTTCCTGCGGTGCAGCGAGTTGGGTCGGTGGGCCAGGGCCGGGGAGCGGCGCAGGGCGATGGAGACGTGGTCGAGCCAGCGGATCTCGGCCTCGGCGGCGAAGATGAGCCGCTCCAGGACGAGGGAGTGGGCCAGGGCGGCGAGCTCGTCGCGGACGAATCGGTCGGGCTCGGGGTCCATCCGCTCGGCGCGGGCCGCATCGGCCTTGCGGCGGGTGAGGGCCTGCAGGTGGGCCATGGAGGCGGAGCGCTGGGTGCGGAGCACGGCCTCGGCGTCCACGTCCTCGAGGGTCACGGCCAGGGCGATCTTGATGGCCACCTCGGCGCGGGGGTTCTCGTCCAGCGCGGTGGGCTCGGCGAACCAGCGCTGCGCCTCGTCGCGGCCGGCTGCGGTGAGGCGGTAGGGGATGCGGCCGTCGCCGTCGGGGCCGCCGGCCTGCTCCACCAGGCCGTCGCGGACCAGGCGGTCCAGGGTCGTGTAGACCTGCCCGATGTTCAGCGGCCACGCGCTCTCGGTGCGGTCCTCGAACTCGGACTTCAGCTGCGCGCCGTACTTCTCGCCGTCGGCGAGGAGCGCCAGCAACCCGTGCTTGACCGACATCCTCTGCTCCTCCCTTCCCGGGGTGAATACCCGGTATGGGGAGGATCAGACCACGCGCATACCCGGTAGGTCAATACCCGGTATGTGCCGTGTCGATGGGGCGGGGCTGGGTGGGGTGAGGCGGCCCCCTCGCCTCGTGCCTCGCCCCCGCCCCGCCCCTTCAGCAAATTGGGCACCTGATGTGCCCGAGTGGTCGCGAATCCTCGTGTTCGGCGTCGAGACGGGAGCGTCAGGTGCCCAAATTGCCGGGTCGGTCAGAGCTCGAGCAGCACCTTGCCCACGTGCTGCGAGTCCTTCAGCACCTGGTGGGCCCGCTGTGCCTCGGCCAGCGGCAGCACCTCCTGCACCACGGGCCGGATCTCCCCGGCCTCGATGCGGGGCCACAGGTTCTCCCGCACGGCGGCCACGATGCGGGCCTTCTCCGCCCGCGGGCGACCACGCAGCGAGGTGGCCGCCACCGAGAGCCGGCGCTGCAGCATCCGCCCCAGGTCCAGCTCCGCGCTGCGTCCCCCCATCAGACCGATGATGACCAGCCGCCCGTCCTTCGCCAGGGCCTCGACGTTGCGGCCGAGGTACTCGCCGCCCATCAGGTCGAGGATCACGTCGGCGCCATCGTCGGTGGCCGAGCGCACCTCCTCGACGAAGTCGCTCTCCTTGTAGTTGATGAGCACGTCGGCACCGAGCTCGCGGCAGCGCTCGAGCTTCTCGGCCGACCCGGCGGTCACCGCCACGCGCGCGCCGAGGGCCTTGGCCACCTGGATGCCCATGGTCCCGATGCCGGAGGACCCGCCGTGGAGCAGGACGGTCTCCCCGGAGGTGAGGCGCCCCGCATCGACGAGGTTGGACCACACGGTGCAGGCGACCTCGGGCAGGGCGGCGGCGGTCACCAGGTCGATGCCGGCGGGCACCGGGAGGAGCTGCCCGGCGGGCACGGACACCTGCTCGGCGTAGCCGCCGCCGGCCAGGAGGGCGCACGCCTCGTCACCGACGGCCCAGTCGCCGGTGTCGCCGCTGCCCAGGGCGGCAATGCGGCCGCTCACCTCGAGGCCGATCAGCTCGCTCTCGCCGGGCGGCGGCGGGTACTTGCCCGAGGCCTGCACGAGGTCGGCGCGGTTGACACCGGCGGCCACCACGTCGAGGAGCACCTCCCCCTCGCCGGGGGTGGGGGAGTCGACCTCGGACAGGGTGAGTGCCGGCTTCTCGCCGGAGTCGTCGATCACGATGGCGCGCACGGGAACCTCCTGGAGTCGGTGACCTCGACCCTACGGCGGGTCTGTGGGGTGCGCGCGTTGCTCCCTCCTGTGGGTGGGTTGTCCACAGGTCGATGGGGTGAGCTTCCAGGCGGTGGGTGCTCGTCCACATGTTCTAGCGTGGGGTTGCGATGTACGATCGTTTGTACTAGGGTGAGGGGTAGTCGGTCAGGCAGGGGGCTTGGCCGTATCACCCGGGGAAAGGGGGCACGCGATGGACGACCTGTTCGATGGACTCCGCGCGGCGCCCGCTGCGCCGGGGGTGGCCGCGCCCGGTGGCGCGGTTGCGGGGCAGGATCCGGCGGTGAAGGCCCGTGAGCTGTTGGCCCACGCGCACACCACCCTGGACGAGCTCATGGCGACCATGGCCCTGCTCGGTGAGCGCCCCGAAGAGCTGGGCACCCCGTTCCTGGAGTGGCTCGTCAAGGAAGTCCAGACCCTCGGCAACCGCCACGACCGACTCCGCGTCCGCGCTCTGGACGTGGTCCGTGTCACCCGTGAGGTGGGGAACGCGCACCACAAGAACGATGCCCAGTTCACCGCCGGCCGCACTCGTACACGACGTCATCAGGCTGGGCGGGATGCTGACCTGGCCAAGGCCCTGGGCAACCACACACCCACACCCCCACCGGGCCCCGGCAGCGACGGCGCGGGCGGCGCGGGCGGACCGAGCGGTCCCGGCAGCGACGGTCCGGGACTGCTGAACGGTGGCCACAGCAGCGGCAGTCCTACCAGTGGGCTGGTGCAGACGCCGACCGCGGCTGCGTGGGACGCGGGGCTGATCACGCGGGATCACGCGTTGATCATCACCCGCGCACTGAACGACCTCCCCGACCACCTCACCACCGAACAACGGCACACCGTCGAGGTGGACCTGGTCGCCAAGGCCAAGCAGATGAATCCCACCCGCCTCGGGAAGGCAGCCAAGCGAGCCCTGGAAGCACTCAACCTCCCGGTCGAGGAGGTCGATGCGCATCACAACGAGCTCGTCCACGCCGAGGAAACCGCAGCGTGGGACGCCGCGAGTTTCTGGATGAAGGACAACCGCGACGGCACCTGGTTCGGCCAGTTCACCCTGCCGGCCCTGCAGGCCCAGATGCTCAAGAAGGCCCTGGACTCCATGACCAGCCCCCGCCGCCACAACAAGGGCCAGGCCGGCAGCAGCCACGCTACGGGCGGCGTGGGTGGCGGTGAGGCGTTCGGCCCCACCAGTTCGCAGACGGCGACCGGTTCTGCGTGGACGGGTGATGTCCGGTTCGACCGGGAGCTGCGTGACCAGCAGCGGGGTCAGGCACTGGCCGAGTTCATCGACCACCTGCCCACCGACCACCTGCACCCCAAGATCAACACCATCCTGCTGGTCACCACCGACCTCGACACGTTGCGGGGCCAGACCGACCGGGTCGGAGTCACCGACACCGGAGACGACGTCTCCGCCGGACAGGTCCGCCGGCTGGCGAGCAACGCGGCCCTGATCCCGATCGTCATGAACGGCGCCAGCGTCCCGTTGGACCTCGGCCGCAAACGACGATCCTTCACCGAATCCCAGAAAGCAGCCCTGGCCACCAAGTACAGCGAGTGTGCGGAGGAGGACTGCGACCGGCCCTTCGCCTGGTGCGAGATCCACCACGCCGACCCCTGGCGACCGGTCTACGCACCCGACGGCACCCTCCTACACCCCGGAGGAGGCAGAACCGACCTCTCCAACGGCATCCCCCTGTGCGGCAGACACCACCGCCAAATGGACGACCCCCGCCTCAAACACACCATCACCTACGACGCCAAGGGACGAGCCACCATCCGCTTCACCTGGCGACGCCCCGGCGAACCCTGGAAGCACACCAAGTACGCACACAACCCCACAGCACCCGGTGACCCGACAGGAGCCCCCTCACCGGCTCCGGCTGCTCAGCCGAGCGGCGCGGTCCCCACCACCTCGTGCAGCGGCCCTCCCGAGCGCCCCTCGCCCAGCTCCGAGATCACCAGCTCCAGCTCCGTTGCCCGCCAGGACGGTCCCCTGTAGACGGACAGGGCGCGCACCGCATCGGCCAGCAGGACCTGTGTGGGGTCGGGCTGACGCGGTACACCCCGGCGGCGCCGTGGGGGACGCGGCGCCCGGGCGGAGACGCGTGCCACGGTCAGGTGTGCCCGCCGGCGCTCGTGCGGTTCGTGCCCTGGTCGGCCGTGGTCGTCCGCCGATTCCGGGCGCACCCCCAGCAGGTCCTCGGCCATCAGTCGCCGGAGACGGTCCACGTCACCTCCCACCCCCATCCACAGTGTGCGACCGCTGAACGAGCCCGCGCCCGAGAGCTGCAGCTCCAGCGGCTCGTGCGCCCTCGCGAGGGTGGTGAGCCCACCCAGCACCCCGGGCACGGCTCCCTGGGGCACGTCGGGGTGGAACGCCAGGGTCAGGTGCCACTGGTCGGGGTCACCCCAGCGCAGGGACAGGCCCGCACCCAGGCGCACGTCATCGAGCGCGGCCGCGAGGTGCTCCCGCACGGCGTCCGGTGGGCGCAGGGAGACGAAGAGGCGCATGACCCCATTCGACCACCTGGCACTCCCCACGGCGCCCGTGCCCGATGCGGGGGCTCACCGCCGGGCGCCGATGCGGGGGCTCACCGCCGGGTGCCCACCGGCGCGGTGCGTCGCGCTCCGAGGTCCGCCACGAGTCGCCGCGCCAGGTGTCCCGAGGACTGCGGGTTCTGTCCGGAGTACACGTTTCGGTCCACCACCACGTGGGGCCGGAACGGCAGGATCGCGCGCCTGTAGTCCACCCCGACGGCACGCAGGCGGTCCTCCAGCATCCACGGCATCGAGTGGGCGAACCGGGTCAGCCGTTCCTCGGAGTTCGAGAAGGCGGTCATCACTCGCCCCCGGAACGGCGAGATGTCCATCGCCTCCGCCGCCGGCAGGATCGCGGCCGCCCCGTGGCAGGACAGCGCCACCACCCGTCCGGACGCCACCCGGTCGGCCAGCATCGCCCCGGCCGTCGCGTCACGGGCCAGGTCCTCCATGGGCCCGTAACCCCCGGCGTAGAAGACGAGGTCGTAGGCGGCCAAGTTGAGCGCATGCAGGTTCTCCGGGGCCCGAAGCAACGGCGAGAGCCGCTCCACGGCATCGAAGAAGCCCTGCGTGCGCGGGAACAGCCCACCGGCCTTCCCCAGACTGGCCTCGTCGATCACGGCTGGCGCCCCTCCGGGAGTGGCCAGCGCCACCTCCCACCCGGCATCCGTGAACACCTCGTGCGGCGAGATGAACTCCTCGGCCCACACGCCTGCCGGGTGGCCGGAGCCGTCGGACAGCGTCAGCTGCCTGGCTGCCGACAGCACCATCAGGACTGAGGTCATGCACCTCTCCTCGTGGTCGTGGGGCACCACCCGTCGCACCCGGCCGGGTCACTCGGGACGCTGCCTCCAGACTCGAGCATGGAGGTCCGCGCCGGTCGTCGCAACGGGAGCGCCCAGAGCCCCCGGGGTGCCGGTGGTGGTCCCTCTGAGGGAGTAGCCCTTTCCCGCCGCGGGGACTGCACAATGGGCCGGTGACCACACCCCCCGGCAACGCCCCGCAGCTCGTCGCACCTTCCGGCCGCGCAGAGATCGCGGTGCTGGAGGAACCCCGCCACCGCGTCTCGCCCAAGGCGCCCGCGTACTGGCGGCTGTGGTCGTGGATCTCACTGGCCATCACCCTGGTCATCTCCGGCACCGTGCTGGGCGTCTGGTGGCTGCTCGCCGACGGCGCGCCGCCGTGGTGGGCCTGGAGCATCGCGGGTCTCTGGCTGGCCATCGACATCATCTCGCTGATCTTCGCCCCCACCATCCGCTACCGCGTGGCCCGCTGGGAGGCCACGCCCGACGCGATGTACACGCGCACCGGCTGGCTCAACATCGACCGCCGCATGGTGCCGCTCGCCCGCATCCAGACCGTCGACGTCTCCCGGGGGCCGATCATGCGCCGCTACGGGCTCACCGACGTGAAGGTCACCACCGCGTCCTCGCAGGGCGACATTGAGATCGAGGCGCTCGACGACGTGAACGCCCAGGCACTGCTCGAGGAGCTGACGCGCGCCGCCGCCGCCGTGCGGGGTGACGGCACGTGAGCACACCCATGAACTGGCGCCCGCCACACGACCCGGCGCTCGAGCCCTCCCCGCAGGACCCGGCGCCGCAGCACCAGGCCCCGCAGCACCCGGCCCCGCAGGACCCGGCGCCCAATGCCGAGGCGACGCTCACCGCATCGGACCTGCCGACGGCCCCTGGGCACCCGGGCGAGCCCGACGGGGGCGGGTGGAAGCGCCAGAACCCCCGCATGTTCCTGGTCTACCCCTTCAAGGCGGTGGGCTCCCTGCTGCCGCTGCTGCTGGTGCTGCTGTTCACCCAGCGCGGCGACGCGATCGGCCAGCTGTTCGGTGCGGCCTTCGCCGGTGTGATCGCCATCGTGGTGACCCTGGTGCAGTACTTCACGCTGCGCTACCGCATCACCCACGACACCGTGCAGGTGCACCAGGGCCTGTTCACGAAGGAGACCAAGACGGCGCGGCTGGAGCGGGTGCGGTCCATCGACGTGGAGGGCAACCTCCTCATGCGGATGCTCGACCTGCGCACCATCAAGATCGGCACCGGCGTGGACGACGGGCAGGTGGAGCTCGAGGGCATCCGCACCCGCGACGCCGAGGAGCTGCGCGAGGGCCTGCTGCGCCGCTCGCGGGAGGTGCGCGCCGAGCGGGGGCTCGATGCGGTGACGCCCGCCCCCGGCGCCGCCTCGCCCGGGTCGGGGGTCACCCCGGAGGGGCATGCGGGGCCGGTGGTGCTCGGCAAGGAGTCGGCGGACCGGGCCGACGGTGCCGCCCACGGCGACGCCCCCGAGCAGAGCCTCGTGCGCTGGCGGAACGGCTGGATGCGCTTCGGCCCGCTGGGTGCCAGTGGGCTCGTGGTGGCCGGTGTGGTGCTGGGTGGTAGCGCCCAGTTCCAGGACGAGATCTGGCGTTCGGACCTCGGGCAGCGGATCGGTGGCCAGCTGGTGGAGCGGGCACAGGACCTGGGCATCGTCGCCAGCATCGTCACCGTGCTGGTCGTCGGTGCGGTGATCTCGCTGCTGTTCTCGCTGACCGCCTACGTGTTCGGGTGGTGGGGGCTGGACGTCACACGGTCCGCGCACGGCACCCTGCACGTGCGGCGTGGGCTGGCAACCACCCGCTCGGCCACCATGGAGGAGCGGAAGGTCCGCGGCGTGGTGGTCACCGAGCCCTGGCAGCAGCGGTGGCAGCGGGGCGCCTCGCTGGACGCCATCGTGACCGGCGCCGAGGGCGGCAGTGTGGAGGTGCTGCCGGTGGTGCCGCGCGACACCACCCGTGAGGTGGCCGTGGACGTGCTCTCCAGCGGGGAGGACCGGCCGGCGCCGGCGGGGCTGTTCACCATGGACCTGGTCTCGCACGGGCCGCGCGCCCTGCGGCGGATGGTCGTGGCGGCGATGCTCAACACCTTCTGGTTCGGGCTGCTGCCCTCGGCGGTGGCGATCTTCATGCTGCAGCGGTACGCGTCCGAGGACTTCGTGCTCGACCGCGACTGGTGGTGGCTGCTGGGGTGGGCTGCGTTCATCGCCGTGGTGAACCTGGTGCCTGTCTACCCGGCCTGGCGCTCCCTGGGGCACGCCGTCACCGACCACCACGTGGTCTTCCGGCAGGGGGCCATCCTGCGGCAGCAGCTCGCGCTGGAGACCGAGGGGATCCTGAGCTGGAACATGGCGCAGTCGTTCTTCCAGCGGCGGCTGGACCTGTGCACGCTCACCGCCACGGTGGCCGGTGGTGCCGAGGGGTACGACCTGCCCAACGTGCCGGTCGAGGACGCCGTGCGCCTGATGCGCGCCGCGTCGCCCGAGCTGCTGGGGGAGTTCACCCGCGCGGCGTGAGCGACGTGCCACGCAGGGGGCGGCACGGTGCACCCGTGCCGCCCCTGGCGTCGTCCGGTGGGTTCAGATCCAGCTGGCGAACCACATGCGGTCACGCCACTCGGAGTACGGGATCACCTGCGCGGTCCAGACGGGCCAGAAGTACCAGAAGTTCAGCACCACCAGCACCAGGTAGGTGCCCACGGCCCAGATCCCCCAGCGGTGCCGCAGCGCCAGCCCGATGACGAACACCACCGCCAGCACCATGAACGGCTCGAAGGCGATCGAGTAGAACTGGTAGATCGTGCGGTGCTGCACCGGCAGCCACGGCAGCCAGCCGGACAGGATGCCCACCACGATGGCGCCGGCCCGCCAGTCGCGCTGCGCCACCCACCAGAAGAGCAGCACGAAGAACGCGAGCGTCGCGACCCACCAGATGGACACCGAGCCCACCGAGCTGATGGCCTTGGAGCACTTCTCCACCTCGCACCCGGCCTCCCCGAGCCCCTTGGACTCGTAGAAGAACGAGGTGGGCCGCAGCTGCAGCGGCCAGCTCCACGGGCTGGAGCGGTAGGTGTGGTCGCTGGTCAGCCCGAGGTGGAAGTCGTACATCCGCACGTGGTACTCCCACAGCGAGCGCAGCGGCGTCGGCAGCCACTGCACGCCCTCGCCGGGGTTCTCCACGGCCCACTGGCGCAGGTACCCGTCGGAGCTGCGGAACCACCCCACCCACGAGGCGGTGTACGCCACCAGGGCCGAGGCGCAGACGGCCACGAACGCGAACGGCCCGTCGCGCAGCACCAGCCCCGCCGACCACGGCTGGGAGACCCCCGCCCGCCGCCGGGCCATCACGTCCCACAGCACCGTCATCAGGCCGAACGCGGCCAGCGCGTAGAGCCCCGACCACTTCACGCCCGCCGCCAGACCCAGGCTGATGCCGGCCGCCCAGCGCCACGGACGCAGCCCCAGCCACGGGCCCAGCACCATCCCCACGACAGGGCGACGCACCCCCCATCGCCAGGCGTCACCGCCGTACAGGGCGGCCACCTTCCGCGCGAGGATGCGGCGCGATGCGGTGCGGTCCAGCAGCAGCATCCAGAAGCCCACCAGCACGAAGAACATGAGCACGATGTCGAGCAGGCCGGTGCGGCTGTGCACGAAGTGGTGCCCCTCCAGCATCGCCAGGAAGGACGCGAGCGTTGCCAGCGTGGCCGAGCCGAACAGCTCCCAGGCCACGCGCCCGATGATGAGGATCGACAGCGTCCCCAGCACCCACACACCCACGCGCCAGCCGAAGGAGGACTCGATGCCGAAGGCCACCTCACCCGCGGCGATCACCCACTTGCCCACCGGGGGGTGCACCACGAAGTCGGCCTTGTCGTCGTACACGGTCTGCCAGTTGCCGGTGGTGAAGTGCTCGTCCGGCTCCTCCATGCCGTCGGGCTTGTCGCGCTCGTAGCCCCACTCGGCCAGCGACCACGCGTGCTTGACGTAGTAGGTCTCGTCGAAGACCAGCTGGTGCGGCTCGTGGAGGTCCCAGACGCGCAGGCCACCGCCCAGGACCATGCACAGCAGGGGCCCGATCCAGGCCCACATGCGGATGCGGCGCGCGATCCTCCCGCGGCGGGCGAGGGGGCCGATGAGGTCCTCGGTGAGCTGCTGCTCGAGGTCCGGGGCGGCCGGCACGGCGGCACCGGAGGAGGGAGGCATGGCTCGCATCCTAGGGGTACCCGCGGCGGGGGTAGGTGTGCCTCACCCGGGCGGTCTTGGGGCAACAGTAGAATCCGCCTCGTGGCACCTGACAACGCGGCTCCGACAAAGCGGTCGGCCACCACCACGACGATCTGGAACAAGATCCTCATGGCGGTCACCGGCCTGATCTTCATCGTCTTCGTGCTTGGGCACATGCTGGGGAACCTCAAGATCCTCCAGTCCCACGAGGCGTTCGACACCTACGCGCACCACCTGCGCGTGCTGGGGGAGCCGATCCTCCCCTACGAGGGCGCGTTGTGGATCATCCGCCTCGTGCTCGTGGCCGCCGTCCTGGCCCACGCCCTCATTGCGCTGAAGCTCTGGGGTCGGGCCCGCAAGGCCCGCGGCACCCGGTACGCCGTGCACAAGGCCGTCACCTCCACCTGGGCCTCGCGGACCATGCGCTGGGGCGGTATCGCGCTGCTGCTGTTCGTGATCTTCCACATCCTGCACTTCACCACCAAGCACATCCACCCGCAGGGCAAGCTGGCCAGCCCGGCCGCCAACTACGTGGAGAGCTTCGAGATCTGGTGGGTGCTGCTCCTCTACGTGGTCGCGATGATCGCGCTGGGCCTGCACATCTTCCACGGCTTCTTCTCCGCCGCGCAGACCCTCGGCTACACGACCACCAAGAACAGCCCGGCGCTGCGGACCACCGGTGCGGTCATCGCCGCCCTCGTGGTGATCGGCTTCCTCGTGCCGCCGTTCGCGGTGTTCTTCGACCTCGTCAACTGACGCGCCTGCAGGAGGGCTACAGACATGGCAACACTCTTTGGTGACAACGCTCCCTGGAAGCGCAACCGCAAGGACGACGAGGCCCGTCAGGGGCAGGACGACGAGAGCCGCCGGGACGCCTCGGCGCAGGGTGACGTCCCGGCCGCCTCCGAGGGCGCCTCGGACGTGACCGGTCCTGCCACCGGCTCGCGCGACGCCTCGGGCTCCGAGGACCGTGCGGTCCAGCAGGCGGTGAACAAGTCCGGCGAGCACACGAACGACCCGTGGACCGTGGGTGACCCCATCGCGGACACGAAGGCGCCCAAGGGCCCCATCGAGACCCGGTGGCAGCGCCGCCAGTTCGAGGCCACGCTGGTGAACCCGGCCAACCGTCGCAAGATCGACGTCATCATCGTGGGCACCGGCCTGGCCGGTGCTGCCGCGGGCGCCACGCTCGGCGAGGCTGGCTACAACGTGAAGTCCTTCTGCTACCAGGACTCGCCGCGCCGCGCGCACTCGATCGCCGCGCAGGGTGGCATCAACGCGGCCAAGAACTACAAGAACGACAACGACTCGGTCTTCCGTCTCTTCTACGACACGGTGAAGGGTGGCGACTACCGCTCCCGTGAGTCGAACGTGTACCGCCTCGCCGAGGTGAGCGCGAACATCATCGACCAGTGCGTGGCCCAGGGTGTGCCCTTCGCCCGCGAGTACGGCGGTCTGCTGGACAACCGCTCGTTCGGTGGCGTGCAGGTGCAGCGCACCTTCTACGCGCGTGGCCAGACGGGTCAGCAGCTGCTGATCGGCGCCTACCAGGCACTGGAGCGCCAGATCGGTGCCGGCACCGTGGAGATGTTCAACGCCCACGAGATGCTCGAGCTCGTCGTCATCGACGGCAAGGCGCGCGGCATCATCGCCCGCAACCTGCGCACCGGTGAGATCGAGACCCACATGGCCGATGCGGTCGTGCTCGCCACGGGTGGGTACGGCAACGTGTTCTTCCTGTCCACGAACGCGATGGGGTCGAACGTCACCGCCGCGTGGCGTGCGCACCGCAAGGGTGCCTTCTTCGGCAACCCCTGCTACACGCAGATCCACCCCACCTGCATCCCGCAGTCGGGCGAGCACCAGTCCAAGCTGACGCTGATGAGTGAGTCGCTCCGCAACGACGGCCGCATCTGGGTGCCCAAGGACGCGGCGGACTGCGACAAGGACCCGCGTGACATCCCGGAGGAGGCGCGCGACTACTACCTGGAGCGCATCTACCCCTCGTTCGGAAACCTCGTGCCGCGTGACATCGCGAGCCGCCAGGCCAAGAACATGTGCGACGACGGTCGTGGTGTGGGTCCGGCCATCGCGGAGACCTCCCCGGAGGGCGAGGAGCGCGAGGTGCGCCGCGGTGTGTACCTGGACTTCGCCAGCGCCATCGAGCGCATGGGCCAGGACACCGTGGCCGCCAAGTACGGCAACCTCTTCGACATGTACGAGCGCATCACCGGGGAGAACCCCTACGAGGTGCCGATGCGCATCTACCCGGCCGTGCACTACACGATGGGTGGCCTGTGGGTGGACTACGACCTGGAGTCCACCATCCCGGGTCTGTTCGTCACCGGTGAGGCGAACTTCTCCGACCACGGCGGCAACCGCCTCGGTGCCTCGGCGCTGATGCAGGGTCTGGCCGACGGGTACTTCGTGCTGCCGAACGTCATCAACGACTACCTGGCCAAGCAGGGGCACAGCGAGATCGACGCCAACCACCCCGAGGCCGTGGCGGCCCGCGAGGAGGTGGAGGCCCGCGTGGAGAAGATGCTCAGCATCAACGGCACGCGCACCGTGGACTCCATCCACCGCGAGCTCGGCAACATCATGTGGGAGTACTGCGGCATGGAGCGGACCGATGAGGGTCTGCGCATCGCGATCGAGAAGATCCGCGAGCTGCAGAACGAGTTCTGGACCAACGTCAAGGTGCCGGGCGCCGCGGCGACGTTGAACCAGTCGTTGGAGAAGGCCGGGCGCGTGGCCGACTTCCTGGAGCTCGGTGAGCTCATGTGCATCGATGCGCTGCACCGCACGGAGTCGGCCGGTGGCCACTTCCGTGCCGAGTCGCAGACCGAGGACGGTGAGGCCCTGCGCAACGACGAGGACTTCGCCTACGTGGCGGCCTGGGAGTACACCGGGGCCGGGAACTCGCCGATCCTGCACAAGGAAGAGCTCGAGTACGAATTCGTCGAGATGAAGCAGCGGAGCTACAAGTGAGAATCACACTGAAGATCTGGCGCCAGGACGGCGCGAGCGACGCGGGCCGTCTGGTCACCTACGAGGTGGACGGCGTCACGGAGGACATGTCCTTCCTGGAGATGCTCGACGTGCTCAACGAGGAGCTCACCGAGGCCGGCGAGGAGCCGGTGGCGTTCGAGTCCGACTGCCGTGAGGGCATCTGTGGTGCCTGTGGCTTCATGGTCAA
Source organism: Kytococcus sedentarius (assembly GCF_041937525.1). Taxonomy (GTDB): domain Bacteria; phylum Actinomycetota; class Actinomycetes; order Actinomycetales; family Dermatophilaceae; genus Kytococcus; species Kytococcus sedentarius_A. The sequence goes on along the minus strand of NZ_CP169391.1, from coordinate 1,639,323 downwards.
CGGCATCGCCCACGGCCCGGAGCGCACCACCCTGTGCCAGCTGCACATGCGGTCCTTCTCCGACGGGGACACCCTCACGCTGGAGCCCTTCCGCGCGACGGCCTTCCCCATCGTCAAGGACCTGGTGGTCGACCGCAGCTCGTACGACCGCATCATCGAGTCCGGCGGGTACATCTCCGTGAACACCGGTGCGGCCGTGGATGCGAACTCCACCCCGGTGCCGAAGGTGGCGGCGGACCGTGCGTTCGATGCGGCGACCTGCATCGGCTGTGGTGCCTGTGCGGCGGCCTGCCCGAACGCCTCCTCGATGCTGTTCACCGGCGCCAAGATCACCCACCTGGGTGAGCTGCCGCAGGGTCAGCCCGAGCGCGAGGCCCGCGTGATCTCGATGGTGAACCAGCAGGACGAGGAGGGCTTCGGCGGCTGCACCAACATCGGTGAGTGCGCGGCCGTGTGCCCCAAGGGCATCCCGCTGGACGTCATCAGCCAGCTGAACAAGGACCTGCGCCGGGCGCTCTGAGCCCGCCCGCTCCTCGAACCGCCCACCGGCCCCGCGCCGGTGGGCGGTTCGTCCTCTCCGGGTGGAAGAACCCCGGTGCGACGGGTGGTGACCGTCCGGACACGCATCCTGCGCTCCGCCAGGGCCAGTCGGCGTGATGGCGCCCGACGTCGGCCAGGGCTCCGTGCTGGGGCAGGATGAGCCCGACAGGGCGAGCGCGGGGAAGGGGATCCATGGTTGATCGGGAGGGCGTGTCGAGGTGGCGATGGGGTGCGTGGCTCTGGGTGGCCAGTTCCGTCCTGGTGCTGGGGCAGCTGGTGGCCGCCGCGGCGTGGCCTGACGGATACTCACTGGCCCGCAACGCGATCAGCGACCTCGGAGTGACCGCATGCGGGGAGTTCTCCGAGGGAGGCGCTCAGGCCCGTCCTGTCTGCTCACCGTGGCACGCTGTCTTCAACGGAAGCATGGTGCTCACGGGGGTACTGACGGCACTGGGCGCCGCGGGCCTGTGGGGGCACTGGCCCGGAGCAACAGGTCGGCTCGCCATGGTCCTGATGGGTGTGGCGGGGATGTGCATGGTGGCGGTGGGGCTGGCTCCCTGGGACGTGCGACCGGAACTCCACGACATCGCAGCCCTGGGCACGGCCCTGGCGCAGTGGGGTGCCATGCTGCTTCTGCTGGTGACCACGCGGGGCTGGGTGAGGGTGTTCACGGCGGCGGCGCTGATCGTGTCGGTGGTCGGTTTCGTCGCCTTCCTCGCTGCCCTTGACGGTGCGGAGGTGGCGGCCCTGCCGTTCGGGGTGGCAGAGCGCCTCGGTTTCGACACCCTGACGCTGTGGACCGTGGTGATGGGAGGCGTGGTGCTCGGCTCCGTGCGGCGGCCGGTTGCACACACCCCCCTTCGGGCGTGATGGGCGTCACGGTTGCCTGGGGGTGGTGGGAGGTGTTCACTCTTTCCATCAGCGATCTCGCTGTGAGCATTCCCCGCACGGGGGACATGGGAGGGGGTTCCCGGTGGGTTCCATGGCCAACAGCTCGGTGTCCGTCCAGTCGTCGGCTGGCGCCATGTCAATGACACGCTGGGCGCATGGTGGCGCGCAGGTGTCCGTCCTGGCGGCAGTCACCACTCTCCTGGCCGGGTGTGGAGGAGACAGCTCGGCGTCCGAGGTCTCTTCGTCACCGGCGACGTCGGTCAGCGAGTCCTCCGCGAGCGAGTCGTCCACCGGTTCGGCCCCGCCCTCCTCGCACGGTGGCGAGTGCTGGCCCGCAGCCCCCGGCGCCCAGGTGTGTGGCGGCATGACCGCCACGGCCCTGGAGGATGCGAAGGGGGAGCGCCTCCCGCTGCCGGACACGCTGGAGTTCACGGTCCTGCCCGCCGTCGACGGCGATGGTCACCTGCTGGAGGCCAGCATCCGCGGGTGCAACCACTGGAGCACCCCTCTTTCCGGAGAAGCGCCCCAGTGGACTCCGCGCCTGCAGGACAAGGTCGTGTCAGCGATGGGTTGTGAGTCCTCGTCCCCCGAGGACGCGCTGGCGGAGGCGATCCTGGACGCGCCGTTCACGGCCGAGGTGCAGGGCGATCAGGTGGTCCTGCGTGGCGATGAGGGCAGCCTCCACCTGGCCTCCGCCACGGGAGAGAGCGCCAGCGACTGACCTGTCACGAGTGCGGCGGCTTCCGGCTCGGGGCGGACGCGGGCCCCATCGCCCCCATGGCATGCTGTGAAGCAGATCACGTCATGGGAGGAGCAGGTCATGCGCAGGTCAACGGGTGGGCGGCGCGTCACGATGCGGTCGATGGTCGTGCTGGCGGCGGCATCGTTCGCGCTGGTGGGGTGTGACTCGTCGCAGGAGGGACCGGGGGACGGGGGCTCCACCCCGCCGGCCGAGTCGTCCTCGGAGCCGACGCCGCACATGTCCACCTGCGGCAACTGCACGGAGCCGCACAGCGAGGCTCCGAGCAGCTCGCCGACCAGCACCTCGGACGAGACGCCCAGCAGCTCGCCGACCAGCACCTCGGACAGCCCCCCGGAGAACTCGCTGACACAGTCGCTCACGTCGCCGGGTGCGCCTGCGCCGGAGCCGTCGGCCACGCTCCACACCTCGTCGGCCACCTGAGGGGAGAACGATGCGGTCGATCCCTCGACTCCACGGAACCCGCCGCCACAACCGACCCGCTCGACACGGCCGCCGGGCTCGCCACGTGATGGCCGCTGCCGGGGCGACCCTTGCCCTGGCCCTGACTGGGTGCACCGGTGGGGGTGACACCGAGGACGGGTCCGCGGACGGTGCCGCCGAGGGTGCATCCGGGAGGTCCACCAGCGCAGCCTTCTCGGGCGGGGGGCAGCCCAGCCCCGAGGCCTCGGTGGAGGAGCCGTCCGGGTCGCCCGACGCCGACCGGGGCGGCTCGGCTGACGGGGCGGGCACGCCATCGGCACCGGGTGAGGAGGTCACGCCATCGGCACCGGGTGGGGGCACTCCATCGGCGCAGGAGGACGTCGCCCCATCGGACGAGGGTGACGAGGGCACCCCATCGGAGGAGGCCACCGATCCCGACCTGCCCTACAGCGCCACCCAGCAGATGGGTGCCCCGCAGGCCGACCGGCGGGCGGTGCAGGAACGGCTCGACGGGCTGATGGGCCGGTACGCGGCGGAGATGACCTCGGTGCTTCCCTCGGTGGAGCCGCCGGGCACGGAGGTGATCGATCGGCGGGCGTGGGCCCTGGGGTCCACGGGTCACGTGGTGTGCAGCGGCCAGGGGTCGCTCACCTGGGCATCGGGCCCGCCGGACCGGATGGCGGACGACCACACCCTGCCGTGCACCTCGGACTGGGGCGTGCCCGCCGTCGAGGCGCCGCGTGGACCGCGGGCCGACCCCAACGCCGTGCGGGGTCTGCCCGCCCGCCTCCACCAGCAGCTCGCCCTCGCCCCCGATGAGGGGACGCAGGCCTGGGTGGGCACGCACGTTCCCCTGGCACAGGACGAGCCCAACCCGCAGCTGTCCGAGCAGCGCGCCGAGGTGCTCGAGGCACTGGGCGAGGCACCCACCACCGCGGCCGACCGGGGCGTCGTGGAGTTCGACGGCCAGAGCGAGGAGTCCGCCGAGCCCGTCGTGGCCACCTTCCAGGCCCAAGCCGGGTCCGTCTACCTCATCGAGGCGCACTGTCGCGGCACGGGGGAGGTGGACCTCACGGTCATCGTGTCCACCTACATGGAGTTCACCGAGAAGGTGCCCTGCGATGGGGACGCCCGCGCCATCTTCACGGCCTACGCCACCGTGCCGATGAGGGAGCTGCACCTGGAGCCCGAGGAAGGCACCCGGGCCGTGGTGTCCTTCCAGGTGGCCCACCAGGAGTGAACGCGCCGCCACGGGCCGAGCCCGTGCGGCAGGATGGTGGGCATGTGCCGCAACATCCGGACCCTGCACAACTTCGAGCCGCCAGCCACCGACGAGGAGGTCCAGGCGGCCGCGCTGCAGTACGTGCGCAAGATCGCCGGCACGCGTGACCCCTCGCAGGCCAACCAGGCGGCGTTCGACCGGGCCGTCGAGGAGATCAGGGCAGCCACGCAGCGGCTGCTGGACGGTCTGACCACCTCGGCGCCGCCGAAGGACCGCGAGGAGGAGGCCGCCAAGGCCCGTGCCCGCGCCCAGAAGCGTTACGGTGCTGCGTGAGCTCTGACCACGACGGAGGGGACAGCGTGAGCACCGCAGCACCGCTGGAGGGCCGCATCTGGCAGCGCTACGTGGCGCTGGGGGACTCGTTCACCGAGGGGCTCGAGGACCCCACGGACGACGACCCCGACGCCCACCACGGCTGGGCCGACCGCCTGGCCGCCCGGCTCGCCCTGCGCAACGCCAGCCTGACCGATGAGGCCGGCGCGCCCGCCCCGCAGCCCTTCGGGTACGCGAACCTGGCGGTGCGCGGTCGCCTCATCGAACAGGTCACCGGGGAGCAGCTCGAGGCCGGTCTGGCCCTGACCCCGGACCTGGTCAGCCTCTCCGCCGGCGGCAACAACTACCTCCGCCCGCGGGTGAACCGTGATGCCGTCATCGACCAGCTCGAGGACGCCGTCGCCCGCATCCGGGAGACCGGGGCGGACGTCCTGCTCATCACCGCCCCGGACATCTCTCGCACGCCGGTGCTGCGCCGGGTGTCCCCGCGGTTCGCCGAGTTCACCGCGAACGTCTGGGGCATCGCCCAGCGCTACGACTGCCACGTGGCCGACATCTGGACCCTGCGGGCCCTGCGCGACGCGCGGATGTGGGCTCCGGACCGCATCCACTTCAGCACCGAGGGGCACCGCCGCATCGCCCAGCAGGCCGCGTGGACGCTGGGGCTGGAGGTGGAGGGTGCTGCCGAGCGCCGCTGGAACGAGCCGCTGCCGGAGGTGCCACCGCTGACCCGCTGGGAGTCGCTGCAGGCCCATCGTGAGTGGGCCGGACTGCACCTGCGTCCGTGGATCCAGCGGCGCCTGACCGGTCGTTCCTCGGGGGACGGCCGGATGCCGAAGCGCCCGGTAGTCCGTGAGGTCGACGTCGCGCGTCTCGAGCCGGAGCGCCACCGCATCTGAGCGGCGCACCTGGGACGGCGCACCTGGGACGGCGTATCACGGCGCGGTCACAGGTGAGCGCGCCGAGCGTCCTGCGGGCCGCCGGGGTGGCACGATCCGCTCGTGACCCGATCCCCGCGCCCGCGGCGTCCCCTTGCCCGCACGACGCGTTCCGCTCTGGTCGGCGCTGGTGTCGTGACGGGCCTGCTCGGCCTGGCCGGCTGTGCCCCGCCCGACCAGCCGCCGAACCCGCCGTCGTCCGCCGCGACTGACTCACCGGATGCGCCCGCCGCGTCCCCCTCCTCCGACCCGAGCCCCTCGTCCGCCGAGGCTGACTCGCCGGATGCGCCCGCCGCGTCCCCCTCCTCCGATGCGGTGGGCCCCGCCCCGTCGGCGTCCGGTCCGAGCACCCCCTCCGCCGAGTCCAGCGCCGAGCGCTCCGGGGAGCTGTCGCCGAACCGGGCACACCTCATCGCGGCCCTGCGGGTGGCCTTCGACCAGCCGGGCAGCACCGCATCGCACGCCGGCCTGCTGTCGGGGGAGGAGGTCCTGGCCGACGGGGACCTGCCGGTCACCCTGACCCTGTCACCGGGCGCGCACGAGCTCACCGTGCTGTGCAGCGGTGACGGCGCGGTCTTCGCGTCCACCGAGCAGGTGGAGCCGGAGTTCGTCTACGGCCCGCCGGAGGAGGAGCTCGCAGCCGGTCCGCAGCACCCGCCCGGCGCGGTGGCCACGGCCACCTTCGCGGCCTTCGGTGACCAGTCCGAACCCGCAGACCTCGAGGCCTGCACCGACGGTCACGTCTCCCGTGCCACCGCCCGCGTGGACGTCGTACCGGGTGAGGAGACCGTCCTGTGGCTCGAGGCGTTCGACGACGGTGACCTGGCGGTCGCCTACTCGGTGGCACCGCTGGAGGACGCCACCGCTGGCCCTGGGGCGCCGGGGCCCGACGAGGCGCCCTCCGCCGCCCAGCTCCGGGCCGTCCGCGCGGCACTCGCCCCCTGGCCCACCACGGGGCAGGCGCACCGGGCCGTCTTCCCGCTGGCCCCTGCCGACGAGGACGGGGACCACCAGCTGGTCACCTTCATGGCCCCTGCGTACGGCGAGCGGATGGCCGTGACCGTGCACTGCCAGGGCGCCGGGTGGCACGAGCTGGCCCGGCAGGAGAGCCGCGGCAGCCTGGACAGCGTCGAGCCGTTCGCCCCCCAGGAGTGCGAGGCCGACCGGCTGCTGTCCCGCCCCCACGAGCTCATCAGCCACGATGAGGTGGGCATGGCCATCTACGTGAGCGGACCCGGTCCGGGGGAGGAGCCGCTCGCGATGTCGTACTCGGTGGACCGGGCGGCGGGCTGAGGTGGGTCAGCCCTCCTCGCCCGCGGGCGGCGACACCAGCGTCGCCAGCAGGATCGCCGCGGCCGCGCGCGGGTCGTCGAGCTCCTCGCCGAAGAGCTCCCGCACCTGCGTCATGCGGTAGCGCACGGTCTGCGGGTGCACGCCCAGGTGCGCGGCCACCAGGGAGCGCTGGCCGCGCAGCAGCATCCACAGCCGCAGGGTCTCCACCAGGCGCTCGCGAGTGGGGCCGTCCACCGCATCGAGAGGGGCCAGGGCGGACGTGGCCAGGGCGGCGGCGGCCACCGCGTCGCCGTGCACCACCAGGTGGGGCAGCACGTCCACGAGCTCCTGCGGACCCGGATCGGTGACCATCGGGTCGACGGGCACCACCACCCAGCGGGATGCGAGGCGCCAGGTCTCCGGGGCGTCGCTGCGGTCGACCACCGGCGTGACCAGGCAGCGGATTCCCACGTCCCGGCTCGCGGCGCGGGTGCGCTCCCACTCCGAGGCCGAGGGATCGGGCAGCACCAGGGTGCTCCACCCTGAGCCCTCGGGTCCCAGGCCCACCTGGTCGATCACCAGGGTGCGCAGCGGCAGGCGGGCGGTGAGGGCGCCGGTGTCCTCCGCCCGGCAGAGCACCATGCCCACTGCGCGGGGGGTGGTCAGCTCGGCCTGGCGGGCGTACTGGTCCACCTCGGCCGCGCGGGCACCGCGCAGGATGAGGAGTCCCAGGTTGGTGCGCGCCTGGCTGCGCTGCTGGTCCGTGCGCAGCCGCTCCTCGGTGTGCCCGGCGACGGTGGCCGCGGACAGGTCGTCGATGTACGCGAAGGTCAGCGCCGCGAAGGTCTGCAGGTCCTTGGCCGCGAATCCGTGGGCCAGGGCCACGTCGGAGAAGGTCACCCAGCACACGCGTGCGCCCACCCGGTAGGCCGCCAGCACCGACTCCACCGAACGCCCTGCCCGCGCCTCGGTGCGGCCCAGCGAGCGCGCTCCGAGCGTGGTGGCCGAGGTGGGCCCGGTGGACGGGCCGGGGGCCTCGATGAGGTCCAGGAAGCCGTGCAGCGCCATCGACACCGCCTCCTTGAGCACCGCCGAGCGGCCGTGGCGGAACTCCTCGGAGTAGACGGCCACGTCCTGGATGATGGCGGTGACGCTCTCCTGGGACGCGGCCTCCACCGCGGCGCGCAGATCGGCCACCACGGCGGGTGTCCAGAGGGGGTCCGAGCGGGAGTCGGTGGTGGGGGCGCTCATGGGGCCAGTCTGCGCCGACTGTTCTGAGTGAACAAATCTGACGGCAGATCTCCACGCCCGCAGAGGGAGAGTCATCCGCTCGGAGCAGCCAGACTGGAGGCATGACGATTTCCGAGCGCCGCGTGACGCCTCGACCCGGCTGGGTCGAGCGCCTCATCGAGGCCGCCGCGGTGGTGACCACCCCGGTGGTGCCACACGACTACGTCGACATGGTCGCCCCCCTGCAGTCGCGCCAGGTCCTGGTGGCGAAGGTCGAGCGTGTGAAGCGCGAGACCGACCGCACCGTCTCGCTGTGGCTGCGGCCCGGCGTGCTGTGGCGCAGCCACCAGCCCGGGCAGTACATCCGCATCGGCGTGGACGTCGACGGCGTGCGCCACTGGCGCACCTACAGCCTCACCAGCAAGCCCGCCCCCTCCGGCACGCCCGGTGAGGCCGGCCTGCTGCAGATCACGGTCACCCAGGTGCCCGACGGCCTGGTGAGCACCCAGCTGGCGCGCCACACCAAGGTGGGCGACCTGCTGCACCTCGATGCGGCCGACGGCGATTTCACCATGTCCGACCCCCGCCCCGGCAAGATCCTGTTCCTGGGCGCCGGCTCCGGCATCACGCCGATCATGGGCCTGCTGCGCGGGCACCGCTGGCACGGCCCGGACGCTCCGGACGTGGTGGTGGTGCAGTCCGCCCGCACGCCCGAGGAGCGCCTGTTCGCCGACGAGCTGCCCGGCATCGCCGACCGGTTCGGGCTGAAGCTCATCACCCGTCACACGGCCACCGAGGGACGCTTCGCCCTGGACGACCTCGACGAGGCCGTGCCGGACTGGCGCGAGCGGACGGTCTGGGCGTGCGGCCCCGCATCGATGCTGGACGAGTGCGAGGAGTTCTGGGAGGCGGCTGGTCTGCGCGACCAGCTGCTCACCGAGCGTTTCCGCACCGTCGAGATCACGCCCGGTGAGGGTGGCGTGGCCACCTTCGCGCAGGGAAGCTCCGCCACCGAGGTGGACACCGACGGCGCCACCACCCTGCTCGATGCGGGGGAGGAGGCCGGGCTGCTCCTGCCCAGCGGGTGCCGCATGGGCATCTGCCACTCCTGCGTCCTGAACCTCACCGAGGGAGCCGTGCGCGACCTGCGCGACGGCTCGCCCACCCTCGCGACACCCGAGGACCCCACCCTCGTCCAGACCTGCGTCACCACGGCTGCAGGCGACTGCCACCTGGAGGTACCGGCATGACGACGACCCCCATCCGCCGCAACCAGACCGCATCGACCCGCCCCGGACTGGGCGGCTCGCGACTGAAGCCCCAGGCGTTCAGCGACGCGATGCGCGTGAACAAGCAGTTCGCCCGCACCCGGCGCGACACGCGACGCGGGGTCAACCGCATCACCGGCACGGAGAACCCCGAGCGCCACTGGAAGCCGAAGCGCTCCGGTGGCGAGGACCCGGCGGCGCACCTGACGATCGAGCAGATCGAGGAGCTGGGGCGTGAGCTGGATGCGCTGCGCCAGGGCGTCATGGACTCCCGTGGCGCGCGCGACGCGGCCTACATCCGCCGCGTGATCGCCACCCAGCGTGCGCTCGACATGGGTGGGCGCCTCGTGCTGATGGTGGGCAGCCGCACCAAGGCCGGCTTCGTGCTGGGCACGGGTGCGCTCACCGTGGCGAAGATCCTGGAGAACATGGAGATCGGGCACAACATCCTCCACGGGCAGTGGGACTGGATGCGGGACCCGAAGATCCACTCGAGCACCTGGGAGTGGGACCACGCGTCCCCCGCCGAGGCGTGGAAGCACTCGCACAACGACCTGCACCACACGTACACGAACGTGATCGGGCGCGACAACGACCTGGGCTTCGGGATTGCGCGGGTGGACCCGGACCAGCCGTGGCGGCCGTGGATGGTGTGGCAGCCGGTGCTGAACGCCGTGAACGCGGTGACCTTCGAGTACTCCATCGCGCTGTACGACCTGGAGCTCGGCCGTTACCAGGGCAAGCCGCTCTCGGCGTGGAAGCCCGCGGTGCCGGGTCTGGTGGCCGTGGGCAAGAAGGTGGCCAAGCAGATGACGAAGGACTACGTGGTGACGCCGGCGCTGAGCGGGCCGAACTGGAAGTCCACGCTGCTGGCCACGTGGCTGTCCAACCTGACGCGCAACCTGTGGAGCAACGGGGTGATCCTGTGTGGTCACTTCCCGGAGGGTGTGCAGACCTTCAGCCGGTCCTCCACCGTGGGGGAGACCCGCGGTGAGTGGTACCTGCGGCAGATGCTGGGCTCGGCGAACATCTCCGGGTCGCCCCTGATGCACATCATGACCGGCAACCTGAGCCACCAGATCGAGCACCACTGCTTCCCGGACCTGCCGAGCAACCGGTACGCGGAGATCGCGCCGCAGATGCGGGACATCTTCGACCGGTACGGCTTCGACTACGTGACCGGCCCGCTGCCGGTGCAGCTGGCCAGTGCGTGGGGCAAGATCTTCCGCTACGCGCTGCCGAACGGCCAGTGGGGCGAGGTGCGTCGTCGTCCGGTGCGGTCCGTGCTGGCCGGGGCCCGCTGGGCCGTGAAGCAGGCCCTGCCCGGCAAGCGCTGAGGGGTTCGGCTGGGCCGGCTGAACTGTTCCCACAAGGAGTGGTGTTCTGACCGCTGAGCGGGTGGAACACCACTCCTTGTCGTGTCCTCCGGGTTTCACTGAAGCAAAGCGTCCGCTGAGCGGGCGTTCTGCTTCAGTGAAGCGTTGTGCGCAGGGGCGGTCCGAGGGCCAGCGCTCGGGTGCTCGAGCCCCTCTCTCCGCGGGCCGGGGTTGCAGATCTTGGGGAAGTCTTTACCTGAGGCCTGTGGATAACCGGCCTGGGGCCTGTGGGGTCGTGGCATGGTGCTTGGGCACTGTTCCCGAGTTCCTGGATTCTGCTGATGTCTTCTCGTTCCCGGTTGAAGCTTCCTGTGCTGGCGCTGGCTGGTGTGATGTGGGTGGGCGCGTGTTCGTCCGATGACAACGGTGGTGGTGACGAGTCGTCGCCGCCGGTGTCGCAGAGCTCGAGTGCTGAGGAGACGGAGGCGTCCCCGAGCGAGTCCGCCCCGACCGACGAGAGCCCCACCGAGTCGGACCCGAGTGAGTCCGGCGACGGGTCTGCATCACCGACCGAGCCGACTGAGTCCGAGTCCGGAGATGGTGACTCGCCGTCCCCCGAGCCGTCGCAGTCAGGCTCTGCCGACGACGAGTCCCCAGCCCCGTCCGACACCCCGTCCGAGTCGTCCAGCGAGGGCGGTTCCGAGGGCGCCGGTGGCCTCCCACCGATGCCCGCCGCCGCCAAGGAGAACTCCGAAGAGGGCGCCGAGGCCTTCGCTCGCTGGTACGTCGAGACCCTCAACTACCTCTACCAGCACCCCCAGACCGGGATTCTGGAAAAGTACGCCGGCCCCGACTGCAAGGGTTGCGCCACACAGATTCGCGTGATGGAGCGTTCGGTCGAGGAGGGTGAGGTAGCCCAGGGGGAGGTCTACTCCATCCTTGGCTCGTCCTCGCTCGCTAAGGGGAAGGGCGATTTTCAAGCAGTCGTTGCCTTTCGACAGCACCCTGTCCCGTTCGTCAATGATGAGGGAGAAGTGGTGGACGAGATGAGTTCTCATCCCGAGTTCGGCCTCCTTTTCGACCTGGCGTACAAGGACGGGTGGACCGTGATGGCTCAGTACTCGAACGAGGACCCCTCCTATGAGACTGATCCTTCATGATTACCGGTCTTGCCCTTCTTGCCTCGGTGGCGATAGGCGGTGATTGTGATAGGGATCTGGCTGAGTGCAAAGAGATCAATGATGGGATGCTCTTGGGGATGGAGTTACAGGAGGTGGAAGCCTTGGCCGACGAGTTCCCGTCGGGATCGGGCCCCGAACGACCAAGCGATCCCCCAGCCCTGTACTACGAGTATCGCCTTGATCCCATCTGTCCTGGTCGGCACGCGGGTCGAGTGGACGGGAACATGTGCGACTTGGCGAAGGAATCCTGTGACTCCTACCGCGGCGACGGGCCGTATATGGCAGTCGTGAAGCGCGTCATGAGAACTTCTGACAACGAGCCGCAATCCGCTTGGCAGGACCACGGCGAGACGTGCTTCCCGGAGGCTGCGCCCGGCCGTTCGGGGCAGGTTGCTGATGAGCGGATCGCCAAGGCGTTCAAGGTGACGAAGTTCGCCCTGCCGGTGCCGAAGTGGGACCCGCCGCGGACCGACCCGCTGGTGAACAAGCCGGTGTACTTCATGGCCGACTTCGCCGAGGCCGGGTACGAGTCCGGAGAGATCCGCACCATCCCACCGGGAGAGATGCTCGGCCACGAGCTGCGGATCATGCCCGAGCTCAAGAGCGTCACGTACGACTTCGGGGACGGCACCACCAAGGGCCCCACCACCGACAAGGGCGCGGAGTACCCCGACGGGGAGATCACGCACACCTACGAGACAACGGACCCCGTGCAACCGAAGATCACCGCGGAGTACACCGGCAAGTACTCCCTGGACGGCGGCGACTGGCGACCGCTCGGGATCTACGTGGAGGTCGAGAGCGACCCGACGACACTCACCCCGTCAGAGCTGACGACCGAGCTCGTCCAGCCACCGGGCTGAGCCCGAGGAGACATTGTGGTGAAAATCCCGGACAAGGAGTGGTGAAACGACCGCTGAGCGGTCATTCCACCACTGCTTGTCCGCCGCCAGCTGTCTCGCTGCGTGCTACCGCCACCGCCGCCGAGCCGGCCGAGCCGGCCCCGCCGAGCCGACCGCCGCCGCCGCGGTGCACTGATGCCCGGTCCGCCGGCCGGACCCAAGAGGCCGGCCCGCCCCCACCTCAGGCGGACTCGTTCTCCAGCACCACCGCCAGTGCCTGCCCGACGCCGATGCACAGCGAGGCCACGCCCCAGCGCACCCCGTCGGTCCGCATCGCTGCCGCGAGCGTGCCCAGCAGGCGGGTGCCCGACGCACCCAGGGGGTGTCCGATGGCGATGGCCCCACCGCGCGTGTTCACGATCGCCGGGTCCACGCCCCACGCATCCACGCACGCCAGCGACTGGGCGGCGAAGGCCTCGTTGAGCTCCACCATCCCCACCTCGTCCCAGCCGATGCCGGCACGCTGCAGCGCCTTGTTCACCGCCTCGATCGGCGCCACACCGAACCGCTGCGGCTCCAGCGCATGCGCCGCCCGGCCCGCCACCCGCACCAGCGGCTCCCGCCCCAGCCAGTCCGCCGCCGCCCGGGAGCCCATCAGCACTGCCGACGCGCCGTCCGTCAGTGGCGAGGCGTTGCCTGCGGTGATGCGCCCGTCCGGCCGGAAGCTCGGCGTCAGCCCGGCCAGCTTCTCCGGCGTCGACCCGGGGCGGATCGTCTCGTCACGCGGCAGGTCCTCGGCGTCCACACCCGGCACGGCACAGGTCAGCTGGTCGTAGAAACCGGACTCCCAGGCCGCCGCGGCCAGCTGGTGCGAGTGCGCAGCGAACTCGTCCATCCGCTCCCGTTCGATGCCGTACTCCTCGGCAACCTGTTCGTTGGCCTCCCCGAGGCTCACCGTCCACTCGTCGGGCATCTGCGGGTTCACCAGCCGCCACCCGAGGGTGGTCGAGTGCATGGTGGAGTTGCCTGCCGCATAGGGCTTCTCGGGCTTGGTGACGACCCACGGGGCGCGGCTCATGGACTCCACCCCGCCCACCAGCACCAGGTCTGCATCACCGGTCTCGATGCTGCGGCTCGCCATGATCGCCGCGTCCAGCGACGACCCGCACAGCCGGTTCACGGTGGTCCCCGGCACCGTCACCGGCAGCCCGGCCAACAGCGTGGCCATGCGTGCCACGTTGCGGTTGTCCTCCCCGGCGCCGTTCGCCAGGCCGAAGACCACGTCGTCGATGCGGGCAGCGTCCAACCCCTCCTGCCTCGCCACCAGCTCGCGCACCACCGTGGCTGCGAGGTCGTCGGGGCGCACCCCCGCCAGTGCACCGCCGAACTTCCCGAACGGGGTGCGGACCGCGTCGTACAGGTAGGAGGGCTCGATCTGGCTCATGGGTGCTCCTGGGTGTTCGGGTGGCCGGCGCGGTCGGTGCAGCGGGTGTCGCGCCGTCGGGGTCGTGCACTGCGGGCAGTGCCGTCCGGTCCATGGTCCTACACGCCCGCGGCGTGATGTGTCACCGGGTGCGGTCCTCCGTGCCTGTGGCCCTCGCGCCCGTTGCCTCCGCGCCCAGCACCGCCTGCGCCGCACGGGCCCCGGACTGCATCGCGCCGTGGATCGACGCCCCACCCCAGTGGTCCCCGGCCAGGAACAGTCCGCCCCCCACCGACGCCTCCCGCGGCGTGGCCACGGGCGGCGCCGCATCGGGCAGGGCGTCGCGCACGTCGTGGCGCGCCACCACCTCCCACGCGTCCACGCGCCGGCCCCAGAGCACCGCCAGGTGCTCGCGGACCTCCGCCTCGTCCACCGGCCCGTGGCCGCGGTGCAGCACGCTCGCCTCGATGAGGGGCGCCCCGCTCGCGCTGTAGCTGGGCGCCGCAGCACTCACCACCGCGGTGTTCACCACCGGGCCGCGCACGGTGGCGCCGTCCACCCGCAGCACCGGGTCGTCCGTGGGGGCCTCGGGGGCGGTGAACCACCACGTGGTCACCCCCTTCATGCGCGCCACCGGCAGGGCCGGGCCGTCCGCACCGAGCAGTCCCTGCACCTGGTGGGGTGCCACGGCCACCACCACCTGGCGGGCCGTGTGGGTACCGAACGCGGTCTCCACCGCCAGCCGCCCGTCACGCTCCACCACCCGGTGCGCCGCCTGCTCCAGGGCGACGGGTTGCCGCAGCCCGGCGGCCAGCTGTGCGGGCAGTGCGCCCATGCCCTCGGCCGGCAGGCCCGGCGTGCCCGTGAGGAACCACCGCAGCAGCTGTGCCACCACGGGCGCACTGGTGGATCCGTCCTCCTCCAGCAGCACGCCGGCGAGGAAGCGCTCCAGGGCCCGTCGCCCCAGGCCGCCGGCGCCGAGCGCGTCGAGACACTCACCCCACGGCACCTGGTCCTGCGCGCCCGGCGAGGCCAGTGCCGGAACCACCCAGCGCAGCAGCCCGGTCAGCTCGCGCACCTGCCTGCCGTCGGTGGGCACGATGCCGGAGCGCAGCGTCGCGGGCAGGTCACCCGGGGAGCGCACCGGGTCGGCCAGGCGGGCCACCCCGTCGTTGGTCACCAGGTCGACCCCGGGGGTGAAGGTCTGCAGCCGCAGGGCGTCGAGGTCCACGTCCCGGCGCACCCGCGGGTAGGCGGGGTTCAGCACCTGGAACCCGCGGTCGCACAGGAACCCGTCCACCCGGTCGGTGACCACGCGGCCACCCACCTCCTCGCATGCCTCCAGCACCTGCACCCGGCGCCCTGCGGCCTCCAGGTGGCGTGCTGCGGTCAGTCCGGCCAGTCCCGCCCCGATGACGATCACGTCGACGTCCATGCCCACACCCTCCCACCTCGTCAGCCGGTGCGCAGTGCGTCCGCTGCGGCCCGGGCGCCGGACTCCATCGCTCCGGTGATGCCCGGTGCCAGGTGGTCGCCGGCCAGGAAGAGA